>JBFYZU010000420.1:0-8708 GCA_041309365.1 Myxococcota bacterium | reverse complement strand
CCGAACTCGGGTAGATGTAGGTTCCGCGGGCGATGTACTCCTTGAGGATGTAGTTCTGCACCGTGCCGCCGAGCATGCACTCGCCGATTCCCCGTTTTTTCGCCACTGCGATGTACATGCCGAGCAGGATGGTGGCGGTCGAGTTGATGGTCATCGAGGTGGTGACCCTGTCGAGCGGGATGCCGGCGAACAGGGTCTCCATGTCCTCGATGCTGTCGATGGCAACACCCACCTTGCCCACCTCGCCGCGGCTCATGACGTCGTCCGAGTCGTAGCCGATCTGGGTGGGCAGGTCGAAGGCCACGGAGAGACCGGTCTGGCCCCTGTCGAGCAGGAAGTGGTAGCGCTCGTTGGTGGCAGCCGCAGTACCGAACCCCGCATACTGGCGCATCGTCCAGTGACGGCCACGGTACATGTTGGGCTGCACGCCTCTCGTGAAGGGGAACTCCCCGGGCATGCCGATGTCGTCGAGGGGATCCACGTCCTCGATATCGATGGGCGTGTACAGGGGAGCGGGATCCGCGCTCGCCGCGAGCAGGCCACCCAGGTCACGAGGCGGGTTCTTCTTCTCTGTGGCTGCGAGCCTCTCGTGGTAGGCCCGCACGGCCTCTGTGAGCTTTTCGGTCATGGGCTACCTCTGGGATTTCTTGCGATTGCGCAGGATCTGCTCGAGCTTCTCGCTCAGGACGATCCCCATGGATTCCAGCGTGCTCTGCAGCTCGGGGGATGCTGTCCATGCGTCACGCAGCATGCACACGAAGGCGCCCGCTGCGATGGAGCCGATGATCACAGGCAAGACCAGGATCGCGTCGTGCTCGGGAGCCATGAATGGTGCCAGAAACGGGTATTCGCTCTTGACGGAGATGGGGCCCATCATCCCCCTCTTGCGCTCCATGGCGTGCCAGATCTCCCGGGGAGAGGGTGGCGAGAGCAAAATGGCCTGGACCGGCTCGCCCGATATCCGTCCGAATCCGGCCGAGCAGTTCCATCCGGCCAGCCCGTTTCCCTTCCTGGCGAGAAACAGCGCGGGGCCGAAAACGGCGTCCACGAATGTGAGCGTCGCGTCCAGCACCGCATCTCGCGTATCGAGCCCACCCATTCCCGACTTCCATGCTTCCACGGCCGAGGCATCGATACGCCCCTCGCGCTTCGCGGTCCTGCCCGGCGTTCTCGGCGCTCCTGGCGCGGACGGTGGCCTGGACGGCGTTCCGGCAGGATTCCCGGAGAGGGTCGCGTCCCGGGTCCGTGACAGGGTGCCGAGCGGCCTGAGCCCCGATCCTCGCCGGGCCGGATCCGGCGTCGGAGACGGGGAGTCGGCCGGGATCGGCGTGGGCGTGGAAGATGCGCGAGGAGCTGGGTTCACTATGGCATCGACGGCTCTTCTGGAAGTCATGGGCTGTGGCGGGATGATGTCCGCATCCCCGGTCTGGCCGAGCATGACGTTACGCGTGACCACGATGGGCTGTACGGTCACGGGCTCGTCGCAGATGATGGCCTGCTCGTCCGTGCCGGCATGTGCCTCGATCTCCTCCTCCAGGGCGGCACCGGCATTGGCCCAGTCGTCCTCCTCCACGAGAAGAAGAGCATCGTCGTCGTTCCCGGGGATCTCCTCGTCCTTGGGCCCCATCGCCCGCCGTGGAGTCGAGGGATCGGGTGGAGAGCTCGACAGGGTGCGGCTGAGCTCGAACGGTGCATCCCAGTTTCCGATCTCGGGGCCGTCCGGCTTCTCGTCGGTCTCGATGACGGAGAAGGAGATCCTCTCGCGCCGAGGCTGGACCTCGCCTTCGAGGATCTCGACGCTGGGCTCGGGTCGTGGTGTCACCCCGGATTGCAGGGAAGGCTCCTCGTCGATGACTTCGGTCAGGTGGATGGGCTCGTCCAGCGTCTCCTCGTCGAGGAAGGCCTGGTCGTCCCCCTGGGCCAAACGTGCGAGCGTCGACCGGGCGAGGGCCTCGTCCAGCGTCGGGGTGATCACCTCGTAGTACTTGAGCAATGCCCATGAGATGACGGACTCGGATGCGGCGTGGGGCTTGACGTCCTTGCCCGTGGCCCTCGCGATGGCCGAGATGGCGTCGGGATCGGACGGGTCCGAGAGGACGACCTCGAGGTCCTTTCCCGAGCTGCCCACGGGGATGGCCCTGAAGGCCTCCGCGACGGTCCTGGGGAGCGTTTCGATGACCCCCTTCGGGAGATCCTCCATCTCGAACTGCAGCACGGCGGGGATCTCGAACTGCTCGCAGATGAAGTCCAGCAGGCGATCCTCGTCGACGAGGCCGGCCCTGAGGATGTTCAGCGTGGCTGTACCGCCGAGGTCCACCCCGAGCGAGTCCAGGCCTGGCAGGACGTCCCTCGTGATGAGTCCTCGAGCGAGGAGCCTCTTGACCAGCGGGCTCATCGACCGTTCATCGTGTCCGAGGGGGGAGGGATTGTCAATTGAAAAGGCCGTGCAAGCCTCGTATAATTCACGCTGTTTCAATGCTCAGCGGGGTAGCAGGATGACGTTCATGGCAAGGTCGCAGTGGTCGTGGTTGGCGGCAGCAGCCATGGCGATGACGCTCCATGCAAGGGTCGCCGCGGCAGGCGACAACCCGCTCATCGCCCAGGGCATCCAGGAATACGACGACCTCATGTACGAGGAGTCGGTGAACACCCTGAGCGCGGCGCTGATGAGACAGGGCAACACCATCGAGCAGCAGGTCGAGATATACAAGTACCTGGGCCTGAACTACATGCTGCTCGACAAGCCCGACGAGGCAGGCGGCGCGTTCAGGAAGCTCCTGTGCATCGATGAGGACTGGTCGTTCGACACGACGACCACATCGCCCAAGATCCTGACGTTCTTCAACTCGGTCAAGCAGACGTGGATCGAGGAGGGCAAGCCCGGCAAGGCGGGCCCGGTTGAGGGGCCCAAGGTGTCGATCGGTCACAAGGTGCCCGATATGGGAATCAAGGGAGAACCCATCCACCTGCAGATCACGGTGGAAGATCCATCCCTCGTCGTGGCCGGCCTGTTCGTCTTCTACAAGACGACCGAGGGCTTTCTTGCCGTCAAGGCCACTCCTTCGGTTTTACCCACAACGAGCACCGTGTACATGGCCACACTGCCAGGGGACATCGTCGCGCCGCCCGCAGTGGACTACTACATGCAGGCCCAGGATGCGAAAGGCCAGGTGCTTGCCGTCCGGGGCGATGCGGATGCCCCGCTTCGTGTGACAGTGCCCAGCAAGGAAGGCGGGAGCGTGGCGAAGAAATGGTGGTTCTGGACCATCATCGGCGTGGCCGTCGCAGGCACGGCCGGCGGTGTGGCCGGTGGGGTGATCGCGGCCAAGAAAAAGGGCGGATCGAGCACGGATCCGGCACATGTGAGCATCGGTATCTGCGAGCACGGGCTGGATTGCCCCTGATCCGGTCATCCCTGGTGACACTCACTGTCAACTACGTTGCCCGATCCAGGGCGCCCATGGGTCGCCTCGATCGTGTCTCCATCGTAACATATCGGAATCGCTACGGTTGATTGTGTGCTTGCCTGCGGTACGTTTCTTGCTTCACTGACCTTCGTGGAGGAGCGCCCCATGCATGAGAGAATCATCCCGAGCCTGGCCCTGGTGCTGGCTCTTCTGTGCGGGGGATGTATGAACACACCGACCATCCCGGCGCCTCCCCCTGCGCAGGACAGGTTCTATGCGCTTCCAGCGCCGGACGTGGACGGTTTCGTGACAGTGGAAGGCCAGCCGGGCGCATTCCCCACCTGGGATCTCGAGGCCAACCGGGTCTACGGGCTGGTGCTCAACCTCGATACCCACCGCGGCGTCATCGAACCGGTGGAAAACGACGGCTCGTTCATGGCGCGGATAGAGGCCCAGAGCGGCCACCGGCTCAACGTGCGAACCAGGTTCCCCGACGGCACCGAGAGCTTCCCCATCGAACTCGTCGTGCCGTACTGATCAGGAAGGCGTCTGCTCGTCGAAGGTGGAGATCTCGAGCTTGCGGACGCGGCGGTCATCGGCCAAGAGAACCGTTATCCGCAGCCCATGGGAGGTGATGACGCTCCCTTCCCTGGGTATGGACCCGTGCTGGGCCACGACGAAGCCTCCCACCGACTCGTAGTCACCCGTGTCGGGCAGCTCGATGCCGGTCTGCTCGAAAAGGTCTATGAGCCTGAGCCTGGCGTCCACGCGCCAGGTGTGCTCCTCCACCTTGCGCACCATGATGTCCTCGGTGTCGTACTCGTCGCGGATGTCACCCACGAGCTCCTCGATGATGTCCTCCAGCGTGATGAGCCCGGATGTCCCACCGAACTCGTCCACCACGATGGCCATGTGAAGGTGCTTCCGGCGCATCTCCGCAAGCAGGTTGGAGATCTTCCTCGTCTCGGGCACGAACAGGGGCGGATTCCTGACCATGCTCTCCAGGCTGGGTCTGACCCCCCCCTCGCAGCCGTCGTTCAAGAGCTTGAGCAGGTCCTTCACGTAGAGCAGACCGATGATCTCGTCGAGGTTGTCGTGGAAGATCGGGATGCGCGAGTGGCCCTTTGCTATGATGGTCACGAGGGAGTCCTCCAGCGATTCGGTCACCTCCAGCCCGAAGATGTCCGTTCGCGGGATCATGACGTCCTTCACGGCGATGTCCTGGAACTCCACCGCGCTCATGAGCAGCTCGCCCTGCTCCGTCTCCTCGAAGACCTCCCGGTCGTGGCCCAGCCTGATCTGGAACTCGATCTCGTCCTCCGTCACGGTCGGATCGTCCACCTCGGTGTGCGTCCGTCCGAGGAAGAACTCCGGAATGCGCGTGATGGGGGCGGTGATCACCCAGAACAGCTTGTCCACGATCCACACTATCCGCAGGAGGGGGACCGCCACCTTCTCTCCGTGGACCAGCGCGATGGTCTTGGGCGTGACTTCCCCGAACACGAGAATCACGAGGGTGAGCCCGAACGCGGAGATGGCTTCCGCGTAGCTCTGGAAGTACTGCAGCGCCACGCGATAGGCCAGAATCGAGCAGACGATGTTGACGATGTTGTTGCCGACCAGCAGGGTGGTCACTATCCGCTTGCGATGCTCCAGCCAGAAGGTCAGTATTCCGTACCTGCCAGGATCCGAGTCCACGAGATGTCTGGCCCGGGTCGAGGCGATGGATGTGAGCGCCGTCTCGCTTCCCGAGAAGAAGGCGCTGGCCATCAGGCATGCGATGATGCCGGCGATGTCGGCGAACGGGACGTCCTTGAACAAGTCCATCATGGCGATGAGTGCCCCGATTGGCCCCACCTCAGGACCACGCCGAGCTCGAGCACGTAATGGGCCAGCCACGGATCCTGGCCGTCGGCTGCCCTGCGGTCCCTCAGAAAGTCGATGTAGATGAAGCCGGCGGCCAGCACGCCGACGTCCAGCTTGCCTCTGGTCCTCACCGACTCGATGGATACGCCCAGGATGCCGTTGATGGCGTGGTTGCCATAGAAGTAGGCATATCCCGCACCCGGGATCGCCGCAACGTAGAGGTCGAGCCCGGGGCATACCCTGGGAACATGGGAGCAGAGGCCGAGGCGGATGGGCAACGTGAGATCGCCGTGCACGAACATGCCGCGAGTGCCGGTCCTCTTCTCGGTGCTCCCGCCGCCCACCCTCAAGGCCAGTCCCAGAAGCTTGCCCAGCCTCCAGCCCATGGTGAACCGGCCACCTATGGAGAAGCCGGCGCTACCCACCTTTCCCAGGGCAAGGGCCACGTTGATGTAGGTCCCTCGAGGAGGCAGCCTCGTCCCCTCGAGAAAGGCCGCCATCTTGGGGGTCTTGGCCTTCTTGGGGTCCTTGACGGGTTCGGTCTCGAAGCTCTTTGCAGGCACCCCGGCATCGGAGGCCTCTGCTGCCGGCCCTTCGGTTTCCGGGGCATCCTCGTCCATCACGGGTTCGGCTGCCATGATCGAGGGAGCCGCGAGGACCGTGCACGCGAGGGTCATGAGCGATGTGCACGAGATACGTATGGGCACTTCCAATGCTGCTGCTGTCCGTGTAAACTACCGATCTGCAGTAGAGTTAACACAACCGGCTCGTGGGGGAAAGGTGTCAAGGAGGGGCGTGACATGGCAGAGGTGCATTACATCGAAGGGGGAGTGGTCGACGGGTACTGCCCAAAGTGCGAGGGATCGACCGAGCACACCATCGTCAAGGCCACCAAGAGGACCATCCGCGAGGTCAGGTGCGACGTTTGCCACTTCGTGCACAAGTACCAGAAGGCGGTCGCGGTGGCCAAGAACCGCAGGGCGCGCAAGAAGTCGTCCGACCTGGACGACACGGCGCAGGTGCAGGCAGAGTGGGAGGCCGTGTGCCTCGAGCATGCCTCCGAGGAACCTCGCACCTATGACATGGCCGTGGAGTGGCCGTCGGGCTCGGTGATCCTCCATCCCATCTTCGGCAAGGGTGTGGTCACGAAACGTTTGGGTGCGACCAAGATCGAGGTCATCTTCCAGACGGCGCGCAAGAAGCTCGTGCAGAACCTGTCCAGGCAGCCCTCCTGATCAGCCCTTCTTCTTGCCTTTCTTGCCCTTCCTCTTGACGTGGACTTTTGCCTGGCGGTGAGGGCCCACGCACATCATGGCCACGCAGGCGGCGATGCAAGCCCAGTCGAAGGTCCAGCCCATCCTGCTGTAGATGGTGCGTCCGGTGTTGAAGGACACCTCCTCGACGATGGCCCCGCGCTCCATGGCGGGGACCGTCTTCGTGATCCGGCCCACCGGGTCGACGAAGGCGCTGATGCCCGAGTTCGTGGCGCGCACGAGCCATCGGCGCTGCTCCACTGCCCTGAAAGACGCCAGGGCGAGGTGGATCCTGGGCTCCGTCGTATCGCCGAACCAGGAGTCGTTGGTGATGTTCACGAGGATCCCGGGGGATGGATCCTCGGCTCTCATGATGCTGTTCACGTAGCGTGGCAGGATGTCCTCGTAGCAGATCAAGGTCGCGAGCGAGTGCTTGCCGAATGGCAGCGGTCTTCGGACCGTGCCGCGGTTGAACTGGCTCGAGTTCGGGGACCACTCGTAGAGAATGGGGAACGTCTCGCCCAGGGGCAGATACTCGCCGAATGCCAGGAGGTAGACCTTGTCGTAGAAACCCTTCCTCTGGCCGTCGGCGTCGACGATGTACGCCGTGTTGTAGATCTTCTCCCCGTCCGGTGCCGGTTCGGTCCTCACCGCGCCGAACACCGTTGGCACCGAGACCTTGCCCAGGACCCTGAGCTTGAGGTTCGTCATGCTCGTGGGCAAGGCGTACACGACTGCAGACTCGGGCCAGACGAGGAGATCGAGATCGTGCTTTTCTGCCAGCGCCAGCGAATCCGCCCTGTGTCTTCTCAGCCCCTCCATGGGATCGTCCCACTTCTCGAAGGTCCCCATGTTGACCTGCACGATGCCGACGGTGGCGTGATCGCCGGTCTTCACCATGCCGTCCAGCATGTGGATGCGAGCGAGGCCGTATGCGAGTGCGGCGGCCCACAGGCCTGCGGCCACGATGACGTGCACCGGCCGCCATGCCTGGCGACCGAACCTCGAGAGCCTCACGATCCCGGCAAGGGCGAAGTTCGCGCTTGCCAGCAGGAACGAGATCATGGAGACCCCACCGATGTCCGCGGTCTGCACGAGGACCGGGTGCACGTACATGGCATTGCCCATGAAGGACGGGAAAAGGAGCGGGTAGAGTCTCTCCATCAGGACGAGCACGGCGGCACCGGAGAAGAACGGGTCCCACCCGCGTTTTCTCAGCAGTGACACTCCCAGGGCGAAAACGGCGAAGGTGCCTCCCTGGTAGGCGCACAATAGGACGGTGAAGAGGATGCAGAGGGGCATGGGAAAGCCGCTGAAGCGGTCCAGCATGCCGACCACCCAGTAGTAGCCTCCGAGGTTCGTGACCGTCCCCATGAGCCAGCCCAAAAGCATCGACCGGACGGGGCTGGCCGCCTCGATGGATGCGAGCAGCGGGACCAGCGAGAAGAACATGAGGTACCACTGGTCGAACCCGGCGAAGCCCGTGAAGTAGAGGCACCCCGACAGGGCCGCGAGCGGGATTGAGTATGCGAGGCGCAGAGGGCTTTGTGCTACGGTCACTCTCGACCTGTGACTCTATCTCAGTATGCGTTTTATCTTGGAGAGCAGCTCGTCGATCTTGAAGGGCTTGGTGATGTAGAACTTCGCCCCCACGTTGATACCTTCGATGACATCCTTGGGCGTGGACTTGGCCGTGAGGAAGATCACCGGGATGTCGTCCGTCTCGCGGTGCTTCTTGATGGCATCCACCATGGTCAGCCCGTCCAGCATGGGCATCATGATGTCCGCGATGATGAGGTCCGGCTTGGGTCCGTGCTCCAGCGCTTTGAGGCCCTCCAGCCCGTTCTCGGCCAGGGCGAGGTCGTACTCCTTCCTGAGGAGGTTCTGGAGCAGGACCTGCAGGTCCATGTCGTCTTCCACGATGAGGATGCGCCTCTTGTCGCTCATGCCACCGTCACTCCGCGCCCTCCCACGGCCGGGCGTCCTCGATGATGAAGTTCGGGATGTCGTTCTCGACCTCGAAAAAGAGTGCGCAGCTGTCGCACACGAACCCCTCGGCTGGTGCGGTCACGTACCGGATATCCCCCTTGCACTTCGGGCAAGCGAGGATCTCGAGGAGCTTTGCGTCCACGGGCATTGCGGCCATCTTAGTTCCAGCGCGCGGCTCCTGCAAGTGCAAGCT
>JBFYZU010000419.1:0-4980 GCA_041309365.1 Myxococcota bacterium | reverse complement strand
CACGAACCAGCGCGTGGCATCGGGGGAGAGCCCGATCTTCCTGATCCGTCCATCACCGGCGTCGTACACCTGTTCCTTCCCGCTGCTCGGCTTCACCAGCGACTTGATGGACTCCACGATCCCGGAGGATCCGGGGCGTTGCCCTTCCTTCGCCGGGTTCTTGCATCCGGCACTGGAGGCGACGACCAAGAGCACGAGGAGCAGATGCACGTGTCTGTTCTGCATGGGGCATACTCCCGCTTAAGGGCGTATCCCAGAAGGTGACGTGCTGTCTAGCGTATAGGACATTCAAACGGCCTTTTACGTGATCCCTCGAACTATCGGCCATCCATACGACGCGCATCGAGAGCCCCCGAGAGCCCCCGCGAACCTCTCGATGTCCGGATGAGTCATAGCACGGGAGTGCTCGAATGCAATCCACGAGAACTCGGGCGCACCTCGGTCTGGTATGCACCCCTGAAGTTGGAGGGATTACCGCGGGGTTTGGAACTGCGGGCTGATGCCGCCTGATACGGCCGATGGACAAAGGGTCCGGGTGCCGTGGTAGGAGATCAGTCCATGGGAAGAATCAGAAGGACATTCGACGCGCAGTTCAAGACCCGGGTGTGCGAGGCGATCCGGGGGGGCTTGAAGACCATCGGCGAGGCCTGCCGGGAGAACCAGCTCTCGCGTACGACGGTGGACCGCTGGTTGCTGGCCTTCGACGAGGGGAGGCCCACTGGGAGGCCGAGCGTCCGAGAGCGCGAGCTGGAGCGGGAGGCCGAGCGACTGAAGGCGAAGATCGGCGAGCTGACAATGCAGATCGACATACTAAAAAAAATCGACGAATGGAAACGGCAGCAGAGAAGCGTAGCTTCGTCGATTATCACCGAGGAGAATTTGGCTCGGTTCCAGAGGCCTGCCGCGCCGCCGGTATCGCCGTCTCGACCTACTACTACCGGGGGAAGAAAGACCCGATGACGCAGGCGGCGGAGGAGGCGGAGCTGCGGGATCGGATCGAGGCGGTGCAGGCGGAGTTCCCGTTCTACGGGTACCGGCGCGTGCACTGGCACCTCGAGCGCCACTGCGGGCTGACCGTGAACGAGAAGAAGCTCCTGCGCATCATGCGCAAGCACGGCCTGCGGGCGCTGATCTGGCGCGGGTTCAAGGTCAAGACGACGGACTCGGCGCACGGGCACGGCTACGCGCCGAACCTGCTGCCGGGCCTGACCGTGGATGGTCCGAACCGGGTGTGGGTGTCCGACATCACGTACATCCGTATCTTGACCGGATTCGTGTACCTGGCGGCGATCCTGGACCTGTTCTCGCGCAAGGTGGTTGGCTGGGCGATCTCGCTGCGCCTCACCAGCGAGCTGTGCCTTGCAGCGCTGAGGCGGGCCGTGAACGAGCGGCGGCCGGCGCCTGGTTGCATGCTGGCGTCCAAGGGTGCGAAAGTACAGGTCGGATGACGAAAGTAGCCAGGACAGCAGCGTGCTGCAGCTTTCCAGTTTGTGTCTGATACCACGAGACCGACGATGACGTTTCACGGATCACATATCCGATGCGGCACGGTCGAGATCTCCCCCGATTTTTCCATGGCGCCGTCCACGACGAACAGGGCCCCGCCCTCGGAGACCCGCCCGGTCGTTCCATCACCGAATGAACTGGATTGTCGTGAAGTTTCGTACTGCTGGCGGTACCCCTCCGTATGTGGCAGTGCTATGCTCCTGGCATGAGCATGGATGCCCGGGACATCCTCCGCTGGTCGGCGAGTCGCAGCAAGGCCGAGCAGCGCGAGCTGCGGGCCCTGCGCGAGGAGCCCCTGGACAGGCAGCGGGCCATCGAGAGGGCGCTGGATCTCATCGCCTTGACGGCGCGGTACCGCGGATGGCCTCCACCAGTGGATCCCATCGACGAGGCCGAGGACATGCAGGCGTACCTGACCTGGGACAGGCTGCGCGAGAGGTGGCCTGGATGAGGGACGACCCGCCCAGCAGCATCGTCGAGGCCGTCCGTGCGGTGAGCGATGCGCTCTCACGTACCGGAGCCTCCCACATGATCATCGGAGGTATCGCGGTCATCGCCAGGGGACTGCCCAGGCACACTGACGACGTGGACGCCACCATCTGGGGCGAGTCGGTGAGCCTGGACGACCTCTACTCCCATCTACGGGAGGCCGGCATCGAGGGCAGGATCTCCGATGCCCTGGAGTTTGCGCGCGAGCACCAGGTCTTGTTGACCCGGCATCGTCCCACGGGCACGCCCATGGAGATCACCCTGGCCTGGCTGCCGTTCGAGAAGGAGGCCCTGGATAGAGCCCAGCGGGTGGACTTCGCCGGGGTCCCCATCCTGGTGCCCACGCCCGAGGACCTGGTCATCTTCAAGGCCGTGGCCTGGCGTGACCGCGACAGGACGGACATCGAGAGGCTGATCGCCGCGCACGGCGGCGGGATGGACCTGCAGCGCATCCGCAGCGTGGTGTCGCAGTTCGCAGAGGTGCTCGAGGCCCCGGAACGCATCGCTGCCCTGGATGCGCTCATCCGCAAGGCCCGAGGCTGAGTCGTACGCCGAGAAGCTCGCAGGATGGACGGCGCGGCGATCAACCGTCGACCTCGAGAGTCCTCGTGCTCGGGTCGTGGAAGTCGGGGCGATCGGGGGGGTGCGACGCGGCCCAGTGCGAGAGCGAGTGGTCTTGGTGCTCCAGGACCACGGCGGGCCCCAGGTCGAGCGGCGGATGAAGTCCGAGCGAGGCGAGGTCGACCTCCAGGGCGAAAACGGCGAGGTCGGCGCCGACGTCCCGGATCGTGGGGACGGGGGCGACGGCGCTCTCGACGGGGCGCATGCCCTCGCGGTAGGCGTCGAACCGGTACGCGTTCCAGGCTCCCGAGGGTGAGACGTTCAGCTCCACGTAGCCCGGGCGGGTGGGCGAGGAGGCGAACAGCTCCAGGCACGTGTGCTTCCACAGGCCGTCGCTTCGGCAGGGGGGATGGGCGATCTCGATGACGAGATCGCGCACCGTGCCGAGGATACGATAGGTCAAAGTCCACAGCGCGTCATGCACGTCCACGGCGACACGCACGTCCAGCTCGGGGCACGCGGCGAACGGGACCAGATCCACACGGATTCCCGGCGTCTTCGCTTCGTTTTCCTTCATCCTTGCATCTCCGGCCTGGACGGATATATGAGCGCCGATGGAATGCAGATCAACCGATCCCGGTCGGAATTGAACGTGTCGAAGGGCACGTTCTTCCACTTCTTCCCGACCAAGCAGGATCTCCTCGACGCACTCTGCGCTCGCATCGCCGATGAATCGTGGCGGGACGCCTCGTCCGTTCTCCAGCGAGCCGATCTCGACCCGGTCGCGCGGCTCGACCTCTTTTTGCAAGCGACTCGTTCTTGGCGCTCGGGGCGTTCCAGGGCCATCGGAGGTCTGTGGCACGAGTTGGCGCGCGACGAGAACGCGGCCCTGATGAACGAGGTGTCGGCTCTCGGCGTGGGGATGCTCGCGCCAGCGATGGCGCGCCTCCTTTCCGAGGCTAACGAAAAGGGGCTGACACGCGTGGAGGACGTCGAGGTCGTTGCGCGCCTGCTGGTCGAGTGGTTGTCGGTGACCGCAGCGGGCAGCCTGCGTCTTTACCAGGCACAGCCTGACGCGAGGGCCATCGACCTGGCCTTGAGGCGTGCGGACTCGACGCTGGCGGCGATCGAGCGCGTCCTCGGAATACCGGACGGTCGCCTCATGCGCCCAGACCGCGAGTTGGTGACGAAGGTCGTCACGGCCGTGGTGCCCGAGGAGGGCCTTTCGTCCGGCGCGACCGACGGTCGAGAAGTAAGGAAAGAGCCCGGTCGGTCGAGATCGGCAGGCATCGGTGCGTCGGGCAGAACCCGCGCGCACGCGAAGAAGGGAGGGAGAGCATGACGACACCAAGCACGCTCGGCGCTCCTGAGACCTTCGAACTGGGGAGAGGCATAGCCAAGCTGGTGGCTGGGTGGATCGTCCTGCCGCTCTTCTTCCTCGCGACCGGCGGGTCGCTCACATGGTGGCAGGCGTGGGTCTACTGCGCTGTCCTGCTCGTGCCGATGACCATCTTCGTCGTTTACATGATTCGGCACGACCCGCAGTTCCTGGTGCGTCGCTCCAAGATGCGGGAAAAGGAGCGAGCCCAGCGCAGTATCCAGGTCTGGGGCGCGATCGTCCTCGTCGCGGCCCTGATCCTTCCTGGACTCGACCACCGCTTCGGCTGGTCGAGTCCTCCCTTGGCGGTGCAGGTCGCGGCGATGATCCTCGCGTTTTTGAGCTATCTTGGGATCCTCCGAGTCTTCCTGGAGAACCGCTGGGCCGGTCGAACCGTCGAGACGTTCGCTGATCAGCGGGTAATCTCGACGGGACCCTATTCCATCGTTCGACATCCCATGTACACGGGGGTGTTGGTCCTCTATCTGGCCACGCCCGTGGCGCTCGGCTCCTGGTGGGCGGCGCTGCCCGTCATCGCCCTGATTCCGTTCTTCGCCCTCCGCATCCGGAACGAGGAGGACATTCAAACCGCCTTTTTCGCGAACCCTCGAACCATCGGCCAGCCATGGGGGCCGTTCGAGGCACGCTTCTCGGGCAGATGCCTGCAGCCCGAGCGCGAGCTGGCCTCGCACGCGAGGGAGCGGCGGCGGTGAAGGCATGGGCGCGAGGCCGGCGCGGGTCATGACCCGTCGGATGGCATCCGGCGTGGTGGCGAGCTCGACGAGGCGAGAGAGGGCCTTTGCACCGGGGGCATACGGTCACATCGATGCGAAATGGTACGTTTGAGAAGGTATGCCCAGGGGGATGCCGTCCTGATGTGCTTGTCTTGCGTGGCGCCAGGAGCTCGGGGAGCGCCCGCCAGGGCTTGTGCAGCTTATCGGGGAGCGCCCACCAGGGCTTGTGCAGCTTATCGGGAAGCGCGAGAGGCAGGAGAAGCTCGCCACCGGGCTGGGGGCAACGAGAGCACCAGGTGGCAAACGACCTCT
>JBFYZU010000418.1:0-7667 GCA_041309365.1 Myxococcota bacterium | reverse complement strand
GGCCTCGCGGCCGAGGCCGCCCCGGCCGGCCTGCCGGACATGGGCCCAGGTGAAAAGGAGGCCCCGCCCGCGGCCCAGCCTCTTGCGCCCGTCGCCGAGGAGCCCCCCCCGCCCGAGCCCGAGCCCGCGCTGCCTCCCATCGACGAGGAGCAGGTGCGCAAGCTGCGCTCCGACGGCGAGAAGCTGCAGAAGCTCGGCATGGTCGAGAAGGCAGAGGCCAAGATGCTGCAGGTCGTGGAGATGGCCCCCGAGGACGCCGTGGCCTGGGCATTCCTCAACAAGAGGTTCCGCTCCACCAACCGCTTCGAGGAGCTCCGGAACCTGCTCGTGAGCACCTCCGACTCGCCGCGGCTCGGCCGCGATCTCAAGCTGCAGCGCCTGCGCGAGGCGGCCGCCATCTCCGAGACGCGGCTGCGCGACGTGGAGGGCTCGGTGGGGATCTACCGGCGCATGGTGGATCTGGACCCGGAGAACGAGGATGCGCGCAGGTCGTTCGAGCGGCTCTTGACGAGCACGAAGCGCTGGGACGATCTCGTGGCCTACATGGAAGAGGACACCTACCGGATCACGGATCCGGACAAGCGCTTCGAGCTCATCCAGAAGATCGCCGACGTGCACCTCTTGCGCCGCGAGGATCCCCGCTCCGCCTACGACGTCTGGTGGCAGGCCATGGAGGTCAGGCCGGACGACCTCGCGGTCCTCGCCAAGCTCGAGGAGCTGGCCTTGAGGATGCGAGAGTGGCCCGAGCTGGATCGCGTCTTGAGGTTGAAGCTCGACAAGACCACCGAGCCGGAGGCGAGGCTCGCCCTGTTCAAGAGGATCGTGCAGCTCTCGTCGGAGTCCCTCGACGACCCTGCCTCGGTCCTGGAGACGTGCAGGTCCTGTCTGCAGGAGTTCCCCGGGGACCTCGACATCATCAGGATGCTCGCGAAGCGCGAGGCCGAGGCGGACGACGCCGAGAGCCTCATGGTGACCCTCCAGAAGCTCTTCGATCTCTCGGACGAGGAGAGCGAGAAGTCCGAGGCGCTCAAGCAGATGGCGATCATCGCCTGGGATCGCTTCGACGACGCCGAGATGGCCTCCGATCGCTGGGAGAAGTACCTGGACCGCGTCCCGGCCGATCTGGACGCCTGCGAGCGCTACGAGAAGCTGCTCGAGGGTCAGGGCCGTCACGAGGACATCATCGCGCTCTACAGAAAGCTCATCGACGACCCTGCGCTGGCCGAGCACCAGCGGGCCTTTTTGGGCCGGCTGGGGCTGCTCCTCTCCAGCGAGCAGGTGAACCGCCGCGAGGAGGCCATGGACGTCTGGCGCAGGCTGCTCGAGGGCGGCGACGACATCCACGCCCTGAGGACGCTGGCCGCCTGGGACGAGGAGAAGGAGCGCTGGCCCGAGCTTCGGGACAACCTCGAGCGCCAGGCGCGTCTCGCGGCTACGCCCGAGGAGCGGGCCGCCATCCTGAGGAAGCTGGCCGACGTGCTCTACGAGAAGATGCACGAGCCGCGCGCCGCTCTGTCATCTCTCGAGAGGATCCTCGCCGAGCTGCCCAAGGATCGCGAGACGCTCACGGCCGTGCGTATCATCAACACGGACATCGAGGACTTCCGCCGCGCCGCCGAGGTGCTCGAGCTGGAGCTCGCGATTCCCATGGAGGCGGACGAGCAGCTGCCTCTGCTCTCCCTGCTCGCCGGCTGGTACCAGGACAGGCTCGGTGACCGCAAGGGCGCCATCACGGCCTACGAGCGCGTTCTCGCGTCCGCGCCCGGCGACCTCGTGGCCATGAACGCTTTGGACGTGCTGTACGATGCCGAGGGGGAGAACGAGAAGCTCTTGCGCCTCATAAGGTCCAAGACCAAGAGCGAGGAGAACGAGGCGGAGAGGCTGGGGCTGCTTTTACGCGGCGCGAAGGTCTGCGAGGAGAAGCTCGGGGACAAGGAGAGGGCCTGGAGCTGGTACCGCGAGATCTTCAGCCGCATCAGCGTGGACGAGGACGTGCTGAGCGTGCTCGAGGAGGCGGCGCACAGGCTCGAGCAGTGGAGGGATCTCGCCGCCATGTACGAGGACCTGGCGCCCAGGGCAGCCGATGCCCGGACCAAGGTCCTGAGGTGGCGCCAGGCAGCCGATCTGTACGCCCAGAGGATCGGCGACCACGCGCAGGCGCTCTACGACATCTACCAGGCAGTCCTCGCCGACCCGGACGACGTGACGCTCCTGGACGGGGCCGACGCGGCCGCGCTGGAGTGCAAGGACTGGGAAAGGCTGGGCGGCATCTACGAGAGGCTCTCGAGGGGCCTCGACGACGTCGAGGCCCGCGTCATGCTCATGCGCCGTTTCGGCGACGTGGTGTGGCGCCGCGGCGGCTTCGCCCAGGGTGCCGTCATGCCCCTTCTGCGCGCCACGGACGAGCTGCCGAACGACGAGGAGCTGTTCGAGGAGTTCTACGGCGCGGCCATCGAGGCCCAGGAGTACCGGGAGCTGCTCGGCGCCTTCGAGAAGCGGTTCCGTTCCACGGACGACAAGGAGAAGCGCCTGGAGATCAAGCTCCGCATGGCCCGCATCATGGCCGAGCACATGCAGAGCGTGGACGGCGCCATCAAGATCATCCAGGAGGCCGTCGAGGTGGACCCTGCCAACGAGCGGTTCGGCAGGCTCATCTTCGAGGCTGCCCGTGGCGTCGAGAACAACCTCAAGGACGGCAACGAGGGCTACGTCTACTCCTGGCTTTTGCGCACCTACCAGGCCCACGCGGAGAGCTACGAGGCCTCGGACCCCATCCGCGTGGTGTTCCTCAGGCAGATCGCCAGGATCTTCCGCGACGGCCTCGACGACGCGCCCGGCGCCTTCAACACGTTCAAGGAGGCCCACAGGCTCAACCCGGCCGATCTGGTGCTGCTCGAGAGCCTCGAGGTCCTGGCCGGCAACGAGAGCTACTGGGAAGCCCTGGCCGACCACCTGACGGGCATCCTGCGTCTCTCCCTGAAGCCGGAGCACGCGGAGCTGATGCACGACCGGCTGGCGCGCATCCTGGCCGAGGAGCTGTCGCGGCCCGAGGAGGCCGCCGATCACTACTGGCACCTCATCCAGAACAACCCGGACCACCCCAGCGCGTTCCGCAAGCTCTCGGAGTTCTACCGCAGCGTGGGCCGTTTCAACGACCTGCTCGTGATCCTCGAGTCCGCCATGGAGAAGACCACCGACACGGAGCACAGGCTGGAGCTTCTGCGCGAGACGGCCCGCGTGTGGGATCGCGACCTGAACAACAGGTTCGAGGCCCTTGACGCCTACAAGAAGATCCTCGAGATGGTCCCCGACGACGAGGAGGCCACGGCCTCCCTCGATCGGCTGCAGAAGTCCAAGCTCGGGCTCGCTTCCCGCCTCGGTGGGGGAGACGAGGAGGAGGACGACGACGACGAGGCCGTGGACGTGGACGAGCTGAGGCGCTCGCTTCTCGAGGAGGACTTCGAGACGCTCAAGCCCAGGAAGCCCGACAAAAAGCCGGCCGCCGAGAAGGCCCCTTCCGACGAGCTTCCTGACTGGGACGACGCGGTGAACACGGGCGAGGTCCCGCTGCAGAAGGTGTCGCAGCTTCTCGCCATGAGCCGCGAGGGCGACGAGACCGACGCGGGTGCGCCCGGGGATCGGGCCGGGGATCTTTCGCCCTCGAAAGAGCCATCGCCGGTGGCCGGGGCGGAGCCTGCCTCTCCGATGGACGCCGCAGCGGCCGGGCCCGATGCAGAGGATGTGGCCATGGAGCCTTCCGCGGCCGAGCCGCAGGAGGCCCAGGATGAGGGGGGGCTTCCCGCCATCGGCGAGGACGAGGTGACGCCCGTGGAGCCGCCGCCCGCGCCTGCGGACGAGCCTTCCTACGTGCTCGACGACGACAACCTCAGCGACATGCTCGAGGAGGAGTACGCGGTGGACGAGTTCGCGGGCGGGCAGGCCCACGCCGCGACCGAGTCCTCGCCTCCTCCGCTCCCCCCGCGCAGGGACGATGGCCGTCCGGCGGGCGACTCGCTGCCTCCCCCACCGCCTCCCGTCCGGAGGAAGGGACAGAAGCTGACGCCTCCTCCGCCGCCGCGCAAGAAGAAGAGGTCATAGGCGAGATCGGTCACAGCTTTTGAGCCGCCCGTTCACCATCAAGTCCCCTTCCGAGCTCGAGGCCATGCGCCTGGCAGGCCGGCTCGCCGCAGAAACCCTCCTGTCGGTCGGGCCCATCGTGCGCGCCGGCATGAGCACCCAGGAGATCGATGACCACGTGCACGGGTTCATCGTCTCGCACGGGGCCGTGCCCGCGCCTCTGGGCTACATGGGCTACCCGCGCAGCGTGTGCACCTCGGTCAACGAGGTGATCTGCCATGGCATCCCGTCGGCCAAGAAGAAGCTGCGCTCGGGCGACATCGTCAACGTGGACGTCACGGTGATCCTCGACGGGTGGCACGGTGACACGTCTGCGACCTTCTACGTCGGCACGCCGTCGCCCGACGCGGTGAGGGTGGTGGAGGTGGCGAGGCGCTGCCTCGAGCTCGGCATCGCGACCGTTCGCCAGGGCAGCCGAATCGGCGACATCGGCACCGCCATCCAGGCCTACGCGCAGGCGCGCGGGTGCTCCGTGGTGCGCCAGTACGTGGGCCACGGCATCGGCAGGGCCTTCCACGAGGGCCCTCAGGTGCCGCACTTCCGCTCCACGGGCGACAACCTGCGCCTCAGAGAGGGCATGACCTTCACCATCGAGCCCATGATCAACCTCGGCTCGTGGAAGGCCAGGGTGCTCGAGGACGGCTGGACCGCGGTCACGGTGGACGGCAAGCTCAGCGCCCAGTTCGAGCACACCCTGGCCGTGACGCGCGACGGGTGCGAGATCCTCACGGCCCGGCCCGGCCCGCTTCTCGGCTCCGAGGACGTGGCCACGAAGGACCACGTGTGAGCACGGACAGTCTTGTGGACCAGCTTCGCGCGCTCGCCCGGGATCTGGGCTTCGCCTCGATGGGCGTGGCGCGTGCCTGCGCCCTCGACAGGGAGCACGACGCCCTCGTCGCGTGGCTCGCCTCGGGCAGGCACGGCCCTCTGGGCTACATGTCCAGGCGCCAGGGCGTGCTGCGCGATCCAGCGTGCCAGTCCTTTTGCGAGGGTGCGCGCAGCATCGTGATGGTGTCGCTTCCCGTGACGCGTCTCGCGCCGCGCCCCGGCTCGGCCGCCTCGATCGTGGCGCGTCACGCCCGAGGCCTCGACTACCACGAGGTCGTGGCCTCGAGGCTGAGAAATCTCATGGCAGGCCTGCGCCGGCTCGATCCGGGCCTTCGCGGCCGCGTGTTCGTGGACACAGCGCCCGTCATGGAGAAGGCCTGGGCCCAGCGTGCCGGGCTGGGCTTCATCGGCAGAAACGGCCTTCTCGTGCAGCCGGGCCTCGGCTCGTTCACCGTGCTGGGCGGCCTCGCCGTCACGACCGACCTCGTGCCCGGCGAGCCGTCCCCGGACGGGTGCGGCGACTGCCGGGCCTGCGTGGACGCCTGCCCCGTCGGCGCCATCGCGGGCGACAGGCGCGTGGACGCCCGCCTGTGCCTGTCCTGCCTCACGGTGGAGCGCCGCGAGCCTCTCGCCCTGTCCGAGGCCTCTCTCCTCGCCGGCCGAGCGGCCTTCGGCTGCGACCTGTGCCAGCTCGCCTGCCCCTACAACGCAGACCCCCCCATGGGCCCTGTCGATTTCGATCCGTTGCCCGCGCTCGGGTCTTTGGACGCGGCCGACCTTCTGTCCATGGACGACGCCTCGCTCGCCTCCCTCATCGCCCCGACCGCGATGCACGCGGCCGGCCCCGAACGCCTGCGCGAGTCCTTTGCAGCGTCGCTGGGGTCGGTCACCACCTCGTGATCATCCAGAAGGGGAGCCACACGCCCCAGGCTGCCATGCCCTTGGCACCGAGCCGGCGGGCGTCCTTTTCGGCGGCAGCCAGCAGCGCCTTGCCCATCCCGCGCTTCTGGAAATTCCCTCGGCCTTGCTTGGTGCCGTGTACCTGGATGCCGTAGTGGAGTGCCTGGCATCGATCCAACCACTCTCACCATTGCCCCTTTCTCGTCAGCCAGCGAACCGTCGAACCAAGACGTGTGGCCTGCAGATGCGGTTGTGGCGAAGGACAGGCCGACAAAATACCCATCCCAGGCTCCGGGTAGAGCGATGGCAACAGAGATACGGATTCCCCGGGATGCGATCCTCCGAACTGCGATCCTCCGAACTTGACGCCACGACTCGTGGACGATACCGTTCAGGCATGGAACCGGGGCACAGCCGCGATATTTCCGTCTGGGAACGGCGGGAGCACGGGAGGGAACAGGCAAGACAGGCGATGATGGACCTCGTGCATGGACGCATGCACGAGGCGGTCGCGGCAATCTCCGCCGCGGGGTGCACCGAGGCATGGCTGGTCGGCTCTTTCGGGCGCGGGACGCCCGATGCAGCATCCGACGTGGACATCGTGGTGAAAGGGCTCATGCCCGCGAGGCGTCCGGATCTCTGGTGGACCCTCTGCTCGTTATTCGATCGCGAGGTCGATCTGGCCGAGATGGAACGCATCCCCGAGGACAGGCTGGCGATCCTCTTGGCTGAGAGCGAGAGGATACTGCCGTGACCAGGCGCGAGCTCTCGGTGCTCGTGGCCCAGCTCCGGTCGGAGCTGGAGAAGCTGGAGCTGACGACCGGCAAGGTGGCGTCATTCTGGAGCGCCAGCGAGCGCGAAGGCCGCACGGAGGAGAAGCTCGCCGCTTTGGCCATGCACCTTCACGGATTCTACGGCGGTGCGGAGAAGCTGTTCGAGACGGTGGCACGAAACGTCGACGAGTCGGTGCCTTCGGGACCATCATCCCACAGGGATCTTGTCGCACAGATGTCCATCGAGATCCCCGGTCTGAGACCGCGCGTGATCTCCCAGTCCCTCGCATCCGAGCTCAGGCCGTACCTTGAGTTCCGGCACAGGGTCCGGCACCTGTACCTGTTCGATCTCGCATGGTCGGACGTGGACGTCATCGCGCCGGCGCTCGCCGGCTGCTGGAGAAGGTTTTGTGAGGAGATGGAAAGCTTCGTCTCCTTCCTCGAAGGAGTGGACAGTCCCGCCCGGTCGTGATCCGCCTGCGAACCGCCTCGGGATGAATTATTGCCGTTCACCTCGATATCTTCGATTCGCATGTTTGCAGGCGACAGGCCGGTGATCACGGAGCGGATGGAGCTCTGGCGAGGCACAGGTGCAGCTCCAGCCGCCCGTCGTCCATGCGCGACATGTCCAGCACGTCGTCGATGATCAGCCCCAGCCGGTAGGCGTTCTGGTGCACGGCCTCGAGCATCTCGCGCTGTTTGGAGCTCTCCGTCTGGGCCATGAGGAGCTCGACGAAGCCCAGGATGACGTTGAGAGGCGTGCGGATCTCGTGGCTCATGCGGGAGAGGAAGCGTCCCTTGACCTGACTCGCCTCGTCGGCCAGGCGGCGCGCCTCGGAGAGCTCCACCGCCCTCCACGTCGCCTGCGTCATGTGCAGCAGGTCGAGCACGTTGTCCACGCACCATGTGTCGGGCCCTGGAGGGTCGTCGAAGACGAACCACATGCACCCCGCCAGCCTGCCTCCGGAAAAGGGCTTAAGGAGCAGATCCCCCTTTAGCCACTTGTCGTGAATGCCTTCCTTGACGTCC
>JBFYZU010000417.1:0-24898 GCA_041309365.1 Myxococcota bacterium | reverse complement strand
AGCGTCTCCTGGATCTCTCCTGCCGTCGCGCCCGCCTCCCGCGCCCGGTCCAGGTGGTAGAGGATGCAATCGTCGCAGCGCATCACGAAGGATGCCACGAGCCCGAGGAGCTCCTTGGTCTTCGCGTCCAGGGCGCCTGCCTCGTAGGTGTGCATGTCAAGGTTCATGAACCGCTTCATGCTCAGTCCCGCGTGCTTCATCACGATCTCGTTCTTCCTCTCGCGGTCCTCCCTGAATCTCCTGATCCTGTCCGTGGTCATATCGGCCTCCTCTTCGATGGCGGTCATGCTCCGCTGCCGGGCAAGAGCACGAGCAGGTCCTCGACCTCGCCGGGCAAAAGCGGTGTGGGGAGCCCATGCTCCCACGCCGAGTGCCCATCGCGGTAGTTGGGCGACAAGGGGTGCCCGCTCTGCCCGCAGGGCATGTGGAACAGGGCGTCCTCCTCGTGGCCGGGGGAGATCACGAAGCGCTCCGATGCGCCCTCCGACGGGGCCTGGAACCGAGGCATGTGGGAGTCTCCCGGCAGGGCGCAAGGCTTCATATCGAGAAATCGCCCCAGCCAGGGTACGGCGTGGGTGATGGGATGGTGGATCTCGGTGGTGTTGTGGGCGCCCCACGTGCAGGCCTCGATCGAGCCGGCCTCGTCCACGCAGCGTTCGATGCTGCGGTCCACGGCAGCGAGCATGGCCTCGTCCCAGCTCGAGAAGTCCGGGTGAAGGAGGTGCCCGGGCCTCTCGTCGATGATGCGCCACATGGACGCTTCCCACTGCCTGAGCACGGATGGGTCGAAGGCGGGATCCGCCCTGGAGCATGCGGACGTCAGCCATCCGTAGACCATGGCGAAGAGCTCCAGCCTGTAGGTGCGGACCAGCCTGTATCCCACCGAGTCCACGGACGCGTGACCTGTCCAGGAGCCCTCCACCTGGGACCTGAACGAGGCGCGGAGCGCCGACCCCTGGATCGCTTTCTCGTCGAGCAATGCGAGCAGGTGCTCGCGCCAGGGAGCCAGAAACAGGGCCCGGTCGTCCAGCTGGACCGCGAGCAGATCCTTCTCGGTCGGCTCGTCGAGCGCCTCGAGGGCATCGCGGATCTGCCTGGCCCTGGCGCCCAGGGCATAGCCGCCGTCGCCGATCCTGGCGAGGTCCTCGCCCCCGACGACCCTGGCATTTGCCGTCCAGATGATGCCCGAGGGAGGGTCGTACACGCGGGGGTACTCGCGGGGCTCGTGATAGCCGTCCCAGCCGGCCGTGCCGTCGGCCCATGACACGGGGAACCGCCCCTCGAAGCCCGAGCGGCGCGGTATCCGGCCGGCCACGGTCCATCCGATGTGGCCCTGCGCGTCGGCGCAGGTGAAGTTCTGCGGCGGGATGCCGCTCGCGGCCGCGATGCCGAGAGCCTGCGTCACGTCGGCCGCCCCTTCCAGGGCCATGATGCCCAGGTTGATGGACTCGGGATCGTGGGCCGTGAAGCGCAGCGCCAGCATCCTCGATCTCGCGTCCTTGCCGATGACGGGGCCCCAGATGGTGGACAGAAAGGTGACCTGCCGATCCGGCTGGTCTCGCACCTCGATCTGCACGGTCTTTTTGTCCAGCCTCCTCGGGCCGTTCATGGTGAGATAGGAGCCGGGATCCTCCGGGTCGGGCTCCACGATCACCACGTCCACGTAGTCGCCGTAGCTGTTGGTCAGCCCCCAGGCCACGTGCCCGTTGGACCCGGCCACCACCGCGGGAGCCCCGGGCAGGGTCACTCCCACGACCTTGCTCTGGCCACCCTCGCCGTCCGGCCAAAAGATCATGGCTCTATACCAGGTGTTGGGCACCCGGGTGCCGAGGTGCATGTCGTTGGCCACCATGGCCCTCTGGTGACCGCTGCGCCAGCCGGCAACTGCCCAGTTGTTCGAGCCGGGAGCCTCCTCCGACGCGAGCGGGCCTCCGGCGGGAGGCAGAAAGGCCACGGGCCTGTCGCGGCGGATGTCGATCACGCCGGGGCCTGGAACCAGAGGGGCGAGCATCGGGACTCCCGCGAGGGGCGCCTCGGGCTCGCACGCGAGCGGTGCGAGAAACGAGACGAGCCCGGGTGGCAGGGTGTCATGCATGGTGCCCAGGGCCCGCTCGTAGGATGCGGATGCGTCGTAGAGGTCCATGAACATGGCGTAGACCACGAGGATGGAGTCCTGGGCTGTCCAGGGTTCTGGCTCCGATCGGAGGAGCGTGTACTCGAAGGGCACGGATGACAGGGCCCCGACACCCTGGTTGACCCCCTTTACGTAGGCGTCCAGGATCCGGCGGTCGGCCGCGGACATCTTGCCCACGACGGTCGTGGCCCTCTCGCGAAACCTGTGGATGCACGCTGCGCGGTCGAGAGGCAGGGCCCCTGCACCCACCAGGGCGGACAGCTCGCCTGCCGCGCTGCGGCGGACGAGATCCATCTGGAAGAATCGTTCCTGCCCGTGGAGAAAGCCCAGGGCGAACGATGCATCCTCGCGGCTCTGCGCGCGGATCGAAGGGACGCCCGAGCCGTCGCGCGCGATCTCGACCCTGGCACCGAGCCCCACGACCTCGACCTCGCCGGAGAGCCTTGCCCTGCTGGCGTCGATCTTCGCGTAAAAGAGCAGGACAGCGAGAACAAGCCCGGCCGCCAGCGAGAAGAGCGCGATGACGAGCACGCGCCTTGCCCTCCTGGACGTGGAAGGCCTCCTATCGTCTTCCCTGCGTTTCACTCGTGCCATACCCGTGACGAGGCGGCGGGATCATACCAATTTCCCCACCGGTGCGGTAAGGTTTTCGGCGAATCGGAGGTGACCACAGATGAGCACGGACATCGTGATCGTCAGCGCCAGACGCAGCCCCTTCGGCAGGTACCTTGGGTCGCTCTCGCAGATGCAGCCCACGGACCTGGCCGTGCACGTGGCACGAGCAGCGCTCCTCGGCTGCGGCCCGGATGCGATGAAGCACATAGACCAGGTCTTCGTGGGAAACTGCATCTCCTCGTCCTTCGAGACGGGGTCCGTGACCGGCCGCCAGATCGGCCTGGCCCTGGGGCTCGACGTGTTCTGCACCACGGTGGACACGGCCTGCTGCTCCCCGCTCACCGCACTCAGGATGGCCATGTGGGGGATGAGGCTCTCCGAGATCGGCTCGGCGCTGATCATCGGCGTGGAGTCCATGAGCCTGGTGGCCCACATGTCGAGACAGATGCGCACGGGCGTGCGCATCGGCGAGGTCAAGCTCACAGACCCCATCTTTCCCATCACGTATCCCGGGTACAACCCCGTGGCCGTGGACGCATCGGACGGTGCCACCCGGTACGGGATCTCCCGTGGAATGCTGGATGCCTTCGCCATGGGTTCACACCTCAAGTGGGCGGCTGCGAACGCCGGCGGAAGGTTCGCGGACGAGATCGTTCCCGTGCCCGTCCGGAAGGGCAAGGAGGAGTACGTGTTCGACACGGACGAGCAGCCCAGGCCGGGAGGGAGCATCGCAGGGATCTCCATGCTGCCCACGGTGTTCGGATCCTCGAGCACGACGGCAGGAAACGCGCCCGGGCTCAACGACGGCTGTTCGGCCATGGTGGTCATGACCCGCGAGCGGGCGAAGGACCTGGGCCTTTGCGTGCTGGGCACCGTGGTGGACATGGCCGGCGTGACGGACATGCCCAGCGGCATCTCCTGGATCCCGGCGCACGCCATCCGGAAGGTCCTGGACCGCAACGAGCTCGCCGTGGACGACCTGGATCTCATCGAGATCAACGAGGCCTTCGCTGCCATGCCGCTGGTCAGCACCCGAATCCTCGCGGGCGAGGACGAGGATCGCTGGCACGGGCTTCTCGCCAGGACGAACGTCAACGGAGGCGCAGTCGCGGTCGGACATCCCGTGGGAGCATCCGGTCTTCGTATCGCCATGACGCTCATGTACGAGCTCCGGAGGCGCTCCGGAGGGACGGGAGTGGCCGCCATCTGCGGAGGCCTGACCCAGGGCGAGGCGGTGCTGATACGGGTTAGTCCCGAGGACCTGGCCACGGAGGTGCCGGCATGACGCAGATGAAGTACGGCCTCGAGTCCGATCTGCGGATCGCGCGCGTCACCTTCGACGTGCCCGGCCCCGTGAACGTGATCGGGGCGCAGTTCATTGCGGAGCTCTACCAGGCCACGCAGAGGGCCATGGACGATGGAGCTGCCGGCATGATCCTCTGCTCGGCCAAGAAGAAGAGCTTCATCGACGGCGCGAACCTCATGGAGATCGCGAAGGACCCGAACCTCCTCCGGATCCGGCACCTCGTGCTCGAGCTCCACGAGACCCTCGATGGCCTGGCCAAGGCGCCGTTTCCCGTCGTGGCGGTGCTCGCGGGGCAGACGGCGCTGGGCGGCGGGGCGGAGGCCCTGATGTGGGCCTGCGACCACGTGTTCGCCACCCATGGCTCGAAGATAGGGCTGCCCGAGGTGAACGTCGGGCTGTTCCCTGCGGCGGGAGGCACGGAAACCCTCCGCCGGCTCGTGGGCCTCGAGCGGATGCTGGACATGGTCCTGGCAGGGCGCACCCTGGGCGCAGAGCAGCTCGTCGACTGCGGCCTCGTGTCCATGACCAGACCAGCTGACGCCCTACACGAGGCACGGCAGTGGATCCTCGCCCACCGAGGCGTGAAAAACCGCAACCACGATCCGGGCCGGGAGGAGCCCGGCCGGCTCGACGCGGCTTCGTGCCGCGCTCTTCTCGCGAAGCTGCGCGCGCGCCACGAGGCGTGCCCTGAGCGCCCCTGGATGAAGGCCCTTCTGGACCAGGTCGAGGAAGGGCTGGATCTGCCGTTCGACGAGTCCGTGAAGCGGTCCGTGGACAGGTTCGCGTCGCTTCTCATGGATCCCAACTCGCGAAACAAGATCGACCTCTTCTTCACGGTGACCGGCGTGGCCCCCAGGCTCGTGAAGGTGGATCCTGCGCGGGCGCGCAGGGTCGCAAAGCTCGGCGTGCTCGGGGCGGGTCTCATGGGCCAGGGCATCGCCCAGGTCAGCGCGGACGCGGGCATCGAGGTGCTGCTGTTCGACGTGGACATGGAGAGGGCAAAGCAGGGCGCGGCGAGCATCGGAGCGGCGCTCGCCGCGCTCGTGAAGAAGGGCAGGTGGCCCCAGGCGCGAATGGACTCCCTCATGGGGCGCATCACCCCGGCCGTCGACCACGGCCTCCTCGCGGACGTGCCCCTCGTGGTGGAGAGCGTGTTCGAGGATCTCGATCTCAAGCGCAAGGTCCTCGCCAGCGTGCAGGAGGCCAGCCTGGACATCGTGTTCGCCTCCAACACGTCGACCTTGCCCATGGAGGAGATCTCCCGTGGAGCGCCCCGACCCGAGATGGTGGTGGGCATGCACTTCTTCTCCCCCGTGCCGCTCATGCCGCTCATGGAGGTCATCCGCGGGCCGCTCACGTCGGATCAGGCCCTGGCCACGGCCGTTCTCACGGGGAGGGCGCAGGGCAAGACCGTCATCGTCGTGGGCGACGGGCCGGGGTTCTACACGAGCCGCACCTTCGGCGTGTTCGTCCTCACGGGCCTCTACATCGCGCAGATGGGCATGGACCCGTGGGAGGTGGACCGCATCGCCCTGGCCGCAGGGTTCCCCCAGGGCCCCCTGGACGTCTACGGCACGGCCGGCGGCAACGTGATCTTCCATGCGGCGCGCGCCATGGCCGACCGCATGCCCGACAGGATATCCATCCCCGAGACGCTCGTGCGGCTGCACGATGCCGGCTACGTGGGGGCCGGGAGGCCCTGCTTCTACGGCAAGGGTCACGAGCCCGACAGGTCGGTGCTCGATCTCGTGGCGAAGGACGCCGGCCGCACGCCGCCCGGTGCGGCCGAGGCCCGGGAGATGCTGCTCCTCTCCATGGTCAACCAGGCGTTCCTGTGCGTCGACGAGGGTGTGCTCGCCGACTTCGCCAGCATGGATCTCGGCGCCATCCTGGGCGTGGGCTTCCCCGACGTGTGGCACGGCCCTGCCCGCTACGTGAGCCAGCACGGGGTCAGGGCCACGAGAGACAGGTTGCACGAGCTTTTCGAGAAATACCGCATCCCGTTCTTCAGGCCGGCCAGGACCTTCGACAGGCTCATCGCCTGCGGCGTGGATAGCGGGCTCATCTGAGAGACGAGGGAAACACGGCATGACATCGAGCCTCTTCACAGAAGAGCACGAGATCTTCCGCAAGGCGGCGCGCGACTTCATGCGGGCCGAGATCGCGCCGAACGTCGAGGCCTGGGACGCGGCCAGGGAGGTCCCTCGCGGCGTGTGGAACAGGTTCGGGGAGATGGGCTTTCTCTGTCCCTGGGCCAGAGAAAAGTACGGAGGCTCGTCGGCGGGGTTCGAGTACTCCGTGATCCTGATCGAGGAGTTCGGGCGGGTGCGCGCCAATGCGCCCATGGTGTTTCTGCACTCCGACATCATCGTTCCGTACATCGACGCGTTCGGCACCGAAGAGCAGAAGGATCGCTGGATGCCGGGTTGCGTCTCGGGCGATATCGTCACGGCCATCGCCATGACCGAGCCCGGAGCCGGCTCCGACCTGCAGGGCATCAGGACCCGCGCGGTGGTGGACGCCGGCCACTGGGTCATCGACGGCCAGAAGACCTTCATCTCCAACGGCCACTCGTCGGACCTCGTGATCGTGGTGTGCAGGACCGACAAAGAGGCCACGCCCGCCCACGGGGGCATGAGCCTCATCGTGGTGGAGGCGGACAGCCCGGGGTTCGTGCGGGGGTCGAAGCTCGTCAAGATGGGAAATCACGCCCAGGACACGGCCGAGCTGTTCTTCGACGGCTGCCGCGTGCCTCTCGAGAACACACTGGGCCAGCCGGGCTCTGCATTCCGCCTCCTCATGCAGAAGCTCCCGCAGGAGCGCCTCGTCTCCGCCCTGGTCTCCCAGGTGGCCGCCGAGGTCATGCTGGAAGACACGCTGGCCTACGTGAAGGAGCGCAAGGCCTTCGGCCAGCCCGTGGGGACGTTCCAGCACAACGCCTTCAAGCTCGCCGAGATGAAGACGGAGGTGGAGATCGGCCGGACGTTCGTCGAAAGCGTCATCGCGGACCACATCGCGGGCAAGAGCTCACCGACCCGCACGGCCATGGCCAAGTACTGGATCTGCGAGATGGCCAACCGGGTTGCCTACCACTGCGTGCAGCTTCACGGGGGGTACGGGTACAGCGAGGAGTACCCCATCAGCCGCATGTACCGCGACGTGCGCTGCCACACCATCTACGCGGGCACCACCGAGATCATGAAGTCGATCATCTCGCGAAATCTCGTCTGACGTTGACGCTCCCGCATTTGTGTGGGTTAATTGACAGACGACCAGCAGGAAGGAAGCACGCATGCGATCCACCGTTTGCAGGCTCCACGCGGGTATCATCCCGATGGTGCTGGCATGCTCGGCCTGCGCTGCCACGAGCACCAAGGGTCACGTCACCTCGGACACCTCGACCGATGGCGACCACGACGCGGACGGAGCGGCGACCTGCTTGTCCGATGTCGATTGCAACGACCGCATCGCCTGCACGCTGGACCACTGCGAGGACGGGACCTGCATCCACAGCCCCTGCGTGGACTGCTGCGAGGACGGACTCGAGTGCATACCGGGCTACGGTTGCGGCGTGGTGCCTCCTCCGTGCGAGACGGACGACGAGTGCTCAGACGAGATCCGCTGCACCCTGGACAGGTGCAAGGACGGCGAGTACTGCGAGCACCTGCCGCAGAACGATCTGTGCGAGGAGGGCGAGATCTGCCTTCCCGCCGTGGGCTGCATCCCCGAGCCGCCGGACGACTGCGAGACGAGCGAGGACTGCTTCATGGCGCTGCCCTGCATCGCCGAGTGGTACTGCGACCCGGAGTTCGGGTGCCAGTTCTTGTCGCTCATCGACTGCGACGACGGCGATCCGTGCACGGACGATACCTGCGACAACGACGAGGGCGGGTGCGTCCACTCGATCGTGGATGCGGACGGCGACGGCCACGGGGACGAGGCCTGCGGCGCGGGCGACTGCGACGACTCGGATCCTCTCGTGCACCCCGGCGCGGCCGAGCTGTGCAACGACGTCGACGACGACTGCAACGGCATTGCGGACGATGGTTTCGAGTGCGGGCCTGCCGGGACCGTCGAAGGCTGCACCTCGGATTGCGGCACCACGGGCACGCACGAGTGCCTCGACGACTGCACCTGGGGCGACTGCGTCCCACCGGCGGAGGCCTGCAACGCAACGGACGACGACTGCGACGACGAGGTGGACGAGGACTTCTACTGCGTACGAGACTCCACCAGGCCGTGCACGACGTTCTGCTCGTCCACGGGAACACAGACGTGCCGCGGGGACTGCACGGACTACGACGACTGCATCCCGCCCGCGGAGGTCTGCAACGGCGTGGACGACGACTGCGACATGGCCGCGGACGACGGCTTTTTCTGCGTCCGGGGAGGGGTCACGAGCTGCGCGCTTCTGGGATGGTACGCGGGCTCGGCCGTGTGCCAGACGGACTGCAGCGACTGGGACGAGACAGCCTGCACGGACTGCGGCAACGGCCTCATCGACCTGGGCGAGCAGTGCGACGTGATCAACCTCGACGGGAACACCTGCACGACGCTCGGCATGGGATTCGCCGGCGGCACGCTCGAGTGCTCGAGCCTGTGCACATTCGACACCTCGGGCTGCAACTTCTGCGGAAACCTCGTCATCGATGCCGGGGAGGACTGCGACAGGACCAACCTGGGCGGCGACGACTGCACGACTTTGGGCCTGGGCTACGCGGGCGGCACGCTGGCGTGCACCAGCCTGTGCGTGTTCGACACCTCCGCCTGCAACCGCTGCGGCAACTCGACGATCGACTCGGGAGAGCAGTGCGACGGCCTGGATATGGGAAGCCAGACCTGCACGAGCATTCCGGGAGGCTACTTGGGCGGCAGCCTGGGCTGCTCGGCCTTCTGCACCTTCGACACGTCCGGATGCTGGGACTGCGGCGACGGGGACGTGAATCCGGGCGAGGACTGCGACGGATCCGACCTCGACGGCAACGACTGCACGACGGTCGCCGGAGGCTTCACGGGTGGCACGCTCGATTGCCGCTCGGACTGCAGCTTCGACACGTCGGCATGCCACCTGTGCGGCGACGACGACATCGATCCCGGCGAGCAGTGCGACGGATCCGACCTGGGCAGTGCGACTTGCTCGACCGTGCCCGGAGGCTTCGACGGGGGGACCCTCGGGTGCCACGCCGACTGCACCTACGACACGACTCGCTGCACCACGGCCTTCGATCCCTCGGGGACCTACACGACCGCCCCGTGGGTCAGCTACACGTGCGCCTACTCGCTCGTGAGCATCAGCTTCGGCCAGCTCGTCTTCATCGACAACGGGACGTTCCTCTACGTGGACGACCCGGGCGGCACGCTGCAGCCTTGCCAGATGCAGGGCGCCTCGGCCGCGGCCACCGGAGACTTCGACGTCACCTGCACGCTGCCCGGGTCCTGCAACGAGACCTACCGGCTGTACGGGAGCTTCACGGACGCCACCCACTGGACCGGGACGTTCACGACCAGCTTCACGGGGTCGTGCCTCGGATGCACGTTCCACTCCTGGACGCTCACGGGCACCAGCATCTGAGGTCGATCCGGGAGGCGTTGCCTGCTACATTTTCCGAGTGGAGGTGACAGATGGCTCAGACGAACAGGCTCTCTTTCGTGGCGGCATGCCTCGTGCTCCAGGCGGCCTGCGCGAAGCCGGGTGGCGGGGCCGACGCCTCCTTGGATGCCATGGAGGACCTTGCACCTGACGTGGGCGACGAAGGCCTGGACAGTGCCACAGACCTTCCGGACACCGTGACCGCGGACACGGCGCCCGACACGGCAGGCGAAGACCCCGGAGCCGAGGACGTCGGGGAGGAGGAGGCCGTGGTGGACACGGACGGGGACACGGTGCCGGATGACGTGGACGCCTTCCCGACGGACGGGGACGAGTGGGCCGACAACGACGACGACGGCACGGGTGACAACGCGGACACGGACGACGACAACGACACGATAGCCGACGACGAGGAGCTCGCCTACGGAACGGACTGCCGCATCTCGAGCCCGCTCCACGCGGACACGGACGGCGACACCATCGGCGATCCGGACGACCCCTACCCGCTGGATCCCTGGCCGGAGTTCCTCGTGAACCGCAACGATCTCGGCACGTTCTACTTCTTCCTGAGCAACAGGGACGGGACCTTCATGCCCAGGTACGAGGAAGGAGAGGACATCGGGGACGACTACACGGCCTTCACCATCGCGGACTTCGACGGCAACGGCAAGATGGACTTCATCGGCCACTCCGAGACCCCGGACGCCCTGGGGGAGTGGGATCTGTACTACTTCTACCGCACGGCCCGCATGGACGAGTTCACCCAGCGGCTCGTGGGGCCCACCGACGACATGCTCGGCGGCACCGTGGCCGACGTGAACGACGACACCCTCATCGACATCGTGGACGTCAAGGTGGGGAGGCCTGCCGGCGGAGGCTACATCACCACGGTCACGGCGGACACGTTCATCAACAACGGGACGATCCTCACTGCAACCTGCGCGTACGAGGATCACCCTTCGACGGCGTGCGCCTTCACGAGGATACCCGCGTTCGACATCACCGGCATCGTGGGAGGCCAGTGGGGCTACGTGCAGGCCCAGCAGGCCGTGGACGTCACGGGAGACACCATCAAGGACTTCGTGTTCGGCATCTACGCCTCGGGAGGCAACTCCCCGGTGCCCGTGTACAGGCTCCAGGGCAACGGCGACGGGACCTTCGCGAGCCCCACTCTCGTCTTCACCCACAACTCGTCGGGAACCCAGTCGCCCGCGAACGCCATCGTGTTCGCGGACTTCGACGACGACGACATGGGCGACGTGATCCTGGGCTTCGACGACGACGGCGATCCGGGACAGTCGTGGATCTACTTCGGCCTGGGAGGAGGCGCGTTCTCTTCCACGGGTGTTTCGACCATCGACGTCAACACGGCCATCGAGTCCGGCTCGGACGACCCGGGCCGCACGAGTGCGGTGGTCTGCTTCGACTTCGACTTCGACGGCTCCATGGACGTCATCGAGGGCCACAACCTCAACATGGCGGAGCCCTTTGAGTCCCTGATCCAGGTCTGGCTCGGCCTGGGCACGGGCCAGTTCGCGGCCCCTCTGCAGGTGGGCCCCACCCTGAGCGACCAGAACGGCAATGCCTTCGCCATCCCCACGCGCCTGTGTCCCTGGTACGTTCCCTAGGATCACTCGCAGTACGAGATCCGGTCGAAGTAGACCTCGTAGTTCCCGTCGCGGGCATCGTGCCACAGAAGGCCCAACTCGCTGCCCGTCCAGGCGATCGCAGGGTGGACGGAGTCCCCGTCGGCGGTCGTCAGCCTCTTGTCCAGGCCGGACTTGAGCCCGGTGGCGGAGAAGCTCGCGAAGTAGACCTCGTTGTTCGCGTCCCTGATATCGTGCCATGCGACCACGTACTCGCTGCCCGTCCACGCCAGCGCGGGGACCATGGAGTCTCCCGTGGAGAAGGTGATGCGCGTCTCCAGGCCCACCTCGACCCCCGCACCGGACAGCCGCACGAAGTAGATCTCGGGGTTCAGGTCCCTGGCATCGCTCCAGGCGATGCCGTACTCGGAGCCGGTCCACACGATGCTCGGCGCCTCCGATGCGCGCATGTAGCCCGTGACCTTCACGTCGCTCCCCAGCTTGGCCCCCCCGGCGGAAATCCTCGCGAAGTAGATCTCCGTGTCCGTCTCCCTGCTGTCGTACCAGCTCACGCCGTACTCGCTGCCCGACCACGCGATGGACGGCACGGTGGAATCGCCGCTGGCGTTCGTTATCCTCGTGTCGGCGCCCTGCTTCGCGCCCGACGCCGACATCCTGGCGAAGTAGATCTCGTTGTTGCCGTCACGCGAGTCCACCCACGCGATGCCGTACTGGCTGCCGCTCCAGGCCATGGAAGGCGAGAGCGAGTACCAGATGGCGTTCGTGACCCTCACGTCCGATCCCTGCTCGACTCCGGTGCCCGAGATCCTGGTGAAGTAGATCTCGTAGTTGACGTCCCTGACGTCCGACCATGCCACGCCGTACTCGCTGCCCGACCACGCGATGGACGGCTCCCACGACTCCCCGCCGGCGCTGGTGATCCTCGCGTCCGTGCCCACCCTGGTCCCGTCCGGTGCCACCCGTCCGAAGTAGATCTCGAAGTTGCCGTCCCGCTCGTCGTGCCACGCCACGCCCAGCTCGCTGCCGCTCCACGCCACGGAGCAGTAGCCGGACTCCCCGGCCGCGAAGGTGAGCCTCGCGTTCGACGTCATCTGGACCAGGCCATCCTCCACTCCGTCGCAGTCCTGATCGTTCCAGTCGGCGCAGATCTCCACCGCGCCGCCGTGGGTCATGGGATCCTCGTCGTCGCAGTCCGTGCCGCCGCAGACTTCATCGAGCACCGTATCGCCGTCGTCGTCCGCGCCGGCCTCGTCGGCCCACGTCCCCGAGCAGTCGTCGTCGACCGTGTCGCACTGCACGAGGGCACCGGGGTGGATGTCGTCATCCTCGTCGTCGCAGTCCGCTTCGCCTCCAGGAGCCACGCAGGCATTAACCGCGTAGCCGTCCTGGTCGTGATCCTCGACAGGGGACATGGCCCCGTCGCAATCGGTATCGAGCCCGTCGCACGTGTCTTCGTCCAGAAGCGATGAGACGTTTGCATCCGAGTCGTCGCAATCCCCCCCGCCGCACTCCTCGCGAGAGTCGCCGTCGCCGTCGTTGTCTTCATCCTCTTTTCCGTTGCAGTCGTTGTCGTCCGCGGTGCACTCAACGGCCAGAGATCCCGGGAACGCCAGCGCGCTGTCGTCGTCGCAGTCGTCGCCGCCGCAGGCCACTGTCACGTGACCGTCGGCGTCCTCGTCCCTGTCCGGCCTGCCGTCGCAGTCGAAGTCATGGTTGCTCACGCAGTCGAGGGTGGCATCCGGGTGCACGGCCAGGTCCCCGTCGTCGCAATCCGTCCCGCCGCAGGCCCGGCCGCCCACGGACCGTGCCGGGTAGCCGTCCCCGTCCGCATCCACGGTCGCGTGCAGGCAGGTCCCGTACTCGGAGCACGTGTCGACCGTGCAGGGATCCGTGTCGTCGCACTCGCCGTCCGAGATGCAGTCCGACTCTCCCGGGCCGTCGTCCGTTGCCTCGTCAGAAACCTCGCCGGACGAGTCCAGGACCTCCACGATGTCCCCTGCGTCGGAGTCGGCCGGACCACCGCCTCCGCCGTCGCACGCCGAGACGACCATCACGGCGAGCAGCGCTGGCGCTTTCGTACGCATGAGCCCTCCAGTGTCCGGTGGATGATAACCCGGCTGGCGCCGGCGGACAACGCCAGGGTCAGGGGAGGACGAGCCTGGCGCCGACGGTGCCCATGACGAACGACTCCGGGAACTCCCGGGCCAGGCGGTCCACGGCCTCGCGCCCCGTGCAGTGCAGGGGGACGAGCCTGGCCGGTCCCAGCGCGCGAAGCGCCTCCACCGTGGCATCGATGACGTCCGGCGAGGTGGGCCAGCACAGGTGGAAGCCTCCGACGAGAGCCAGGATCCTGCCCTGGCCGGACATCTCCAGCGCCCGCCGCGCCGTGTTGACGATGCCAGCGTGGGCGCAGCCGGACACGATGACCGCGCCTTCGCCTTCGACCACCAGCACGAGCGCCTGGTCGTCTCGCACCTCCCCATCGCTGACGAGCTCGCCGTCCACGACGGCGTACTGCACCGACATGCCCTTCTCGAATCCGGATGTCCGGGGGATGTAGCCGGTCACCACGACCGCGCCATCCAAAAGCGACGTGGGCCCCGCGCATGCCCTGACGTCCATGCCGGGGAAGGACGCCTCGGACAGCCGTGGCTGGCGCAGGCGGGTGCCATCGGGGAGGATGAAGAACCTCTCCTTGAACGCGTCCGGATGGATCACGAGGGGCGTCTTGGGCTTGAAGCGGCCCGCCACCACCTCGAAGCCGGCCGTGTGGTCCGCATGGCCGTGGCTGACGACCGCGGCCTCGACCTCGCCCAGGTCGACGCCGAGAGCGTCCGCGTTGTGCACCGCGGCCGTGCCGCTCACGCCCGCGTCCAGAAGCAAGCCGTGCCAGGCGCCGTCCACGCGCAGCCGCACGAGGATGCACAGGCCGTGCTCCGCGAAGAGGGGCACGAGACCTCCGGGCGTGAACAGCTGCTGCCTGGCGAGAGTGGCGTTGCCCGGCCTCGCCTGGTCGCTGACGTTGTCCACGAGGATGGTCAGCTCGACGGACTCGACTGGCCTGATGCCATTTTCCATCCATCACCTCCTTTTGCCCCGGGCAGGGCTCGCATTCTGCCCCCCATCTCGCCGATCTCGCATCCCAGCTCGTGGCCCTCTCCTCGATCGAACCACCATACCATGAAACTTGCAGGTCGATGCCCGATCCTGCTGCGTCGGGTGCATTGCTTTCGCAGTGCCGGTTTCATGCTATGCTGCAACCTGGTTCCATGGCGATCCCTGCACCGCGGACACCTGCGACACGGATTACGACGAATGCCTGCATGGCGCGGTCGATGCGGATGCGGACGGGTACCCGGCGGCCGAGGTCGATGGGACCACGTGCACGGGAGGGACGGACTGCCTGGACGACCTGGCAACGGCCTTCCCCGGCGCACCTGTCGTGGAATGCTCGGAGCTCGACAACGACTGCAACGCCAATGCGGACGAGGACAACGACGGGGATGGGCACGTCGCGCTCGGCTGCGGCGGCGATGATTGCCACGACGACGATGCACTGGTGTTTCTGGGAGAGTGTTCGGGCGTGAACGAGTGCTGCGACGGGTGTTTCCAGGTGAACGGGTGCTGGATCGATCCCACCACGGGGTACATGTGGCAGGACGTACCGATGGATGGACACACCACATGGGACCTGGCAGCGGCGTACTGCGCGCTTCTGTCTCTCGCCGGTCACGGCATGGGCGAGTGGCACCTGCCGACCATCTCCGAGCTCAGGACCCTCGTCAGGGGATGCCCGGCGACCGCTCCGGGCGGCGCCTGCGGGTTGACGGATGCGTGCCTGGACGAGGTGTGCAATAGCGCCGACTGCAACGGGTGCGCGTACCTCGGCGGCCCCAGGGCCGATGGCTACTACCTGGACCCGGTGCTTCAAGCCGAGTTCGGAATGTACTGGTCCTCGTCCTCGTGCACGAGCAATCCGACCTATGCCTGGCGCCTCTGTTCCTTCGATGCCGGCGTATCCTGGTTTTCCAAGGATGACACTTCCATGGTGCGTTGCGTTCGTCCCGGTTCGTGATCACGCGCATCGGCTGGTCCCGGCCGGCGATGAGGCTGATGCGAGGCGCGAAGCCACTTGTCCTCGACGCACGAGCGGATTACCTTTCCTGCATCCACGGGAGGGAATCATGAGAGTTATCTCTTCCATACTGGCGATCCATCTTGTCGCCTGCGGCGGCAACGGAGGAACCGACGAAGACACATCGACAGATACTGCCGGAGACATGGCGGACACGAGTGGGGACACTTCGGCGGACTCGATTCCCGACACGGCAACGGACGATGCTGTCTTTGAGGGGGAGTGCACGGCAGACGGGGACTGCAATGACGAGGATCCCTGCACTTCGGACATCTGTGATCTGGACTACAACGAATGCACGCATGCTCCGGTGGATTCGGATGGGGATGGGTATCCCGCAGGGGAAGTGGGCGGCACGGAGTGCATCGGCGGGACCGACTGCGACGACGCAGACGAGGACGTCCACCCGGACGCTGCGCCCGACTGCACTGGAGTTATGGACATGGACTGCGACGGCCTCGAAGACCCAGACGAAGACGGGGACGGCTACGAAACCGTGGCCTGCTCGGGTGATGACTGCGACGATGCAGACGCAGATGCATTCCCCGGGTCGCTCGCCCTTGAATGCAGCCACGACAGGGATTGCAACGGGCACCCGGATGCTGACAACGACAACGACGGCCACGATAGCTTGACGTGCGAGGGGGACGATTGCGACGACACGAGAAGCTTCGTGTACCCCGGTGCTGGGGAAGTGAACTGCGATGGCCTGGATACAGACTGCACTGGAGATATGTCCACGACGGAAGATGCAGACCAGGACGGGTATGCCAATTCGGGATGCGTAGCCGCAGGGGCTGAGCTGGACTGCGACGATGACGACGCTGCCTCGTTCCCTGGCGGGTCAGAGATTTGCGACGAGGTCGACAACGACTGCGACGGCACGTGGGCAGACGGCGGGGCCGACGACGACGTCGACGGCTACCTGGACACCGCGTGCGGCGGGAACGACTGCGACGACACGGACGCCACCAACCACCCCGGAGCGGACAACGACGCGGATGGTTACGAGGACGCGAGGTGCGGCGGCGACGACTGTGATGACTTCGATCCGGCATTCAATCCGGGCGCAACACTTGCCTGCACGACCGAAGATAGAGACTGCAACGGGAATTCGGACCAGGATAACGACGGTGACTGGCACGTGTCCTACCTCTGCGTGGGGGGGGACGACTGCCGCGATGCGGACGCCTCGACGATCCTGGGCGAGTGCGACGGCGTGAACGAGTGTTGCGATGGGTGCTTGCAGCGGAACGGGTGCTGGCTGGACCCCACGACCGGCTGGCTGTGGGAAGATCCACCTGGTAGCGGTGGCGCCAGCTGGGACTTTGCCATAGCATATTGCTCGGGTCTGTCTCTTGCGGGCCACGGCGCGGGCGAGTGGCACCTGCCTGCGATCTCGGAACTGCGGACGTTCATTCGCGGGTGCCCCGAGACCGAGGAAAGTGGTCTTTGCGGAGTGACCGACGCGTGCCTCGGCTCCGCCTGCTATCACGACTGCACCGGGTGCACCACCTTCTCTGGCCCCGGCAGTGGAGGGTGCTTCTGGGATCCTGCTGTCGAGGGTACCTGTGGCTGGTTCTGGTCTTCGTCCTCGCGTGCGTCGGTACCGACCTACGCCTGGCACGTTCTCTTCAGTGACGCCAGCGTTGACGCCAGCAGCAAGCCCAACACCTATTACGCGCGTTGCGTCCACACCCCCTGATGGTGTGACAATCTACATCCCCGACAACGATCCGGTCTTCCTCGAGGTTGCCTTTACGCACAACCGCGGATCGCTATGCCCACCTTGTGAAGACCGTTCGCAGGTGGGAGGCGATCGCGAACCCGCTGGACGAGGACCCGGTGCAATGTTTCCTGAAAGATCGTTACCAGATTGTTGACAATGTCGCTCGGATGAACCCTGGGTGGGCCGTAATGCCCCGATTATCCTGGTACCCTCGGCCGGACTCGAACCGGCGACCCCCGGTTTAGGAAACCGGTGCTCTATCCAGCTGAGCTACGAGGGCAACGGAGCGGATGAATATCACGAGCGGGGACGCGATTCAACGGCCAACGACAAGCGGGAGCGCCCACGATGAGGTAGCGAGGGAGTGCCATGGTCATTCCGTCGAGGTGATTCTGCCAGAAGGTCGCTTCGCTTCGGTCATTCGTTCCGAGGACGAGTGGCTGCACGCGGGTGTTGCTCGCCAATCCGCGGACGCGCACGAGGAGCTCTGGGAGCGGTTGAAGACGATCTCCGACGAGGAATGGCAGAGTCTTCGAAGCAGACGAGACAGGCTCGCAAGGAAACGTCGCAAGAAGCCCTCCGCAGCGGACTTTGCAGGACGCGTCTCCAAGGAGGATCTCGACATCATGGAAAGAGAGATCGAGGGGCCCTGCGAGAGGATCGACCCGGATGGATGGAGGTGACCTTTCCGAGCAATTCCAGAGCGTTGGGCGGGGCCGGCCCGTTCAGGAAACCGGTGCTCTATCCCGTTGAGCTACGAGAGCAACGGGGCGGATGAATATCGCGAGCGGGGACGCGATTCGACCGTTCCGATTGCATGCAAAAAGGCGGGGGCGATGACGGATGGGCTACGGTTCTTCCGGGTCTCGCACGAAGTCGATGATGTGATCGGCAGCATTGACGATATCGAGAAGATGAGCATCGTCACGCTGCATACACGACCTCGGCATTGCTGAGGATCGCGCGGCGCAGGATCCAGTTCTCGCTTTGTTCGACCGACTGGCGAGTCGATATCTCTACCCGCCGTCCCAGAGTCGCGCTGAGCTCATCCTCCATGCGTACGAGATCCCAAAGGCTCCACTGCGCGTCGGGATGGAACACGACCAGCACGTCGATGTCGCTCTCGGGTGAAAAGTCCTCACGGACGACGGATCCAAAAAATGCCATCTCACGGATCTTCCACCGCTTGCAGAATGCGGTGAGCAGGTCACGATCTACTGGAATCCTCACAGCCATGCAGCTTCATATTATACATGGAGCGTGACCGTGCCTTCAAGGCGGAGTTCCGGATCCGGGCAATTCGACTTGCCAAGACGTCAGCGTACCTCGCCACCGTCTGAGGATACGGGGGGGTAAAGGGCCGGCCGGATTGGGAAACCGGTGCTCTGTCCAGCTGAGCTACGAGGGCAACGCAGAGGATGAAAATCACGAGCATGCCCGGTATTTCAAGTGCGCTTGGTGGCGGGGCGGCGGGAGCGGAGCATGTCCACGAAGGCCTCGATGCGGGTGCGGATGTGAACGTCGCCCAAGGAGTCGTAGGCGAGCGATAGGTAGGGGATGTCGCCGTGGTCGCGGCGGATATCGGAGATCACCGCGTCCGAGGCCAGGCCCACCATGCAGTTGTGGCACATGACGTTGACGATGCCCTCGGCGCCCGCGTGGATGTGGTCCAGGGCCTTGCCCAGGTTCTGGGCGAGGTAGCCGTCCACGTCGGAGTTGAAGTAGCGAGACGTGTCGCGCCGCCAGGAGATGCCGGTGCCGTCGAAGGTGATCTCCGGGTCGTCCGGGAACAGGCGGCGGATGCGCCAGACCTCCTCGAGCTGGTAGGCGGAGAGCAGGCCGCGCTTCACGGCCGACGCGTAGCGGCCGTGGGTGAGGTGCTGGATGGGGTGGTCCCAGAGGTCGTAGAGCTGGCCGTCGAGCACGAAGGGCGGGGCGAGCACCTCGCAGCCCAGCGACTCGAGCGTCCCGTAGAGGTCCTGGTTGGCGAACGAGTGGCTGCGGGTGTACAGGTCGCCGACCACGCCCACCTTGATGCGCGCCGCGCGGGCCCCAGGCTCGTAGCGCGTGGTCGGGACCGACCGCATGATCTCGACGGCCTGTGCGATGTGCTCGTGAACCTCGATCTCCCGCATGCCTCGACGGACGAGCTCGAGCGCGCGGGTCTTGGCCTCGAGCACGGAGCCGGGGGTCTTCTCGTACGGGTGCAGGGCCACGCCCCACCGGTACAGGTAGTTGGTGGCGATGATGCCCTGCCACAGGGCCACGGACTCGCCCAGCGAGAGGACGGTCTCGAGCTCCTTGCCCGTGGGGTTCCAGATGACGAGATCGCCGGCGCCCATCTTCCTCATCACCCTCGAAAATCCGGTGGCGTAGTGGGTCAGCAGGCACGGCCCGCGCGCCGAGGTGATGAAGAACCCCTTGCGGTCGTTCGGGACCGACGGGTCGAGCGCCCAGGAGACGAGGTCGCCCAGGATGATGGTGTAGGGGTTGCACTCGCGCCCGTTGGAGTGCTTCTCGCCCAGGCGCCGCGTCTCCTCGGTCGCCATGGGCATGATGCGCGCCTCCATGCCGGCGCGCTCGAACGCGCCGGCGAAGGCGTGGGCCAGGTCGTGGAAGTCCGACAGGGCGATGACGCGGCCGCGCAGGAGGGCCGGGTCGCGGGCCAGGCGAATGGGGCTCGCCTTCGGCCCTGGGAGCGGAGCCGCCGCGCATCCCTCGCGGTCTCTCGATCCCTGCGAGATCGCGTCGGCAAAGGCCTCCAGGCGGGTCTCGAGACCGGCCTCGGCGCTGTGGCCGTCGAGCTCCACGGACAGGGCAGGGCGGTCGCCGAGGATCTCCTCGAAGTACTTGGAGATGAACGCGTCCGGCCCGCACCCGTAGTAGGTGAGGAACATGGGGTAGGCGTGGGCAAAGCTTGCGAGCGCCTGCACGGCCTTGATGTGATCCGAGCCCACCTTCCACTGCATGAACGAGAGGTGGGGAGGCACGACGCCCGCTGAGAGGATGGTGTCGTAGGGGACGGGGACGAGACCCAGGCGACGCAGCCTCTCGGCGAGCTGTATGTTGAGCACCGGGTCGTAGAGGGTGTACGGCCTGCCGAAGACCACCACGGCCGGGTGGTCCCGGGTCGCCGCCCGCAGGGCCTCGACGCCGAGGGACTCGGACCGGGCGCGCAGCTTGGCGTGGTGCGCGAGGGCGAGCCTGAAGGCGTTCCGGACGCGACGCCTCGAGAACGAGCCCAGCGGGGCGAAGGCCTCCACGATGCTGCGCACCGTGTAGCCCTCGAGGTCGGGGTTCAAGGAGATGGACGGCACGAGGATGGGCACGCCGAGCTTCGCGGCTTTGTCCCCGAGCGTGGCGCGGACCACGGAGCCGAGCTGGATCGTGTAGATGCAGTTCAGCAGGCGATCCATTTCGGATCGCTCGAGGGTGGGGTCGTGCGGGTACTCGCCCAGCGACGGGACGAGCAGCGCCGATGCGCCGCGATCCAGGAGATCGTCGCAGTGCGCCATGGCGACCTTGACGGGCATGCACTGCTCCGAGCGGCTCAGCGCGATGCCCCGCTGGATGGACGACGGCGTGGTGGGCGCGCTCAGGCCCACCTCGATGCCGAGCTCCTCGGCCAGGGTGCGCAAGAGCGGGTAGTGGTCCCACATCTGCTGGGCGCGGGGGACTCCGCATCGTCCCTTCTCGAGGGCGGGGACGCTGCGATCCATCCTGTACAGGCGCGCCCTGGCCTCGAAGATGTCGTCCGGGGGCACCTTGCGCGGCTCGTCGGGGTCCGGGCCCGTGTCCGTGCGGTCGCTCCAGCGCCCGCAGGCGTCGCCCATGAACAGGCGCAGGGCGCCGTGCGCCGGATCGCCGGAATCGAGATCCAGCCGGGTGACCGAGCACGAGGCGCCGCATCCCTTGCATCGGACGACGCGGGTGGACCTGGCGCCCGCGGGGACGACCATGGCCGCCGGATCGTGACGGACGCCGGGCGCGGTGCGTTCCCGGGCGATGATGGCCGCTCCGATGGCTCCGCTCAGCGCGCCCCAGGGCGAGGCCGTCACGTCGCGGCCGAGGAGCCGCCCGATCTCGCGCGTCACGACGCGAGAGCGGCTCACTCCGCCCGCGAACACGATGCGATCACCCGGTGTGCGGCCGGCCAGCACCCGCTCGACGTAGTTGCGCGCCACGGCGAAAAGCAGGCCCGCTGCCAGATCCGGCACCGGAGTGCCCCTCTGCATGCGAGAGACGAGGTCGGAGTCGATGAACACCGTGCAGCGATCGTGCAGCTCGGCAGGGCTCACGGACAGCTCCGCCACGTCGTCCAGCTCCTGCACGTCGAGGCCGATGCGGACGGCCTCCTCGATGAGGAGCGATCCGGTGCCCGCCGAGCAGGCAGTGTTCAGGGCGAAGTCCAGCACGGAGCCCCTGTCGAGCCTCACGTACTTGGCGTCCTGCCCCCCTATCTCGAACAGGGTGTCCACGTCGGGGTCGAGCATCCGCATGGCCGTGGCGTGGGCCGTGATCTCGTTGATGGCGAGGTCGGCGCCGATGAGCCGCGCGGCGAGCTTGCGGCCGCTCCCGGTGACCCCGACGGAGCGCAGCGGGCCGCATGCCCGTTCCCGCAACCGTTCCAGAGCTTCGGCCACCGCATCCACCGGCTTTCCCCTGGTGAAGGCGTAGTAGGAGTCCGTGATCTCCGAGCCTTCGACGATGGCCCACTTCACGCTCACGCTGCCGAGGTCGAACCCCAGAGCCAGGCAGTCCGCGCCGGCCGGCGATGGCTTCCGGTGGCGAGCCGGCTCTTTTCTGGACGTGGCAAGAGGTCGATGGACCAGGGCCGGCGCAGAGACCTCGCCGTTGCCGGGCCCGTCCGCCCGATGGGCGTGGCTGCGTGCCCTGCGGGCCATGTCCACGAGCGGCGTCACCCTGGTGGGTCGTAAAACCATCTCGAGCGCCCTTGTCGCTGCGCCCACGGCGCCCAGGATGCGGTGGCTTGGGGGGACAACGGGCTGGCCCGCGTCCAGCCCGAGGACCTCGTGCAGCGCCCGCACCATGCCCTGGTTTGCGGCCACGCCTCCCGTGAAGTAGAGAGGCCTGTGCACGGGCCTGCCCCTGATCAGGGTCCCGAAGATGTTCCTGGCCGCCGCGTGGCACAGGCCGAGCGCGAGCTCGTCGATGGGCGTGCCCTTCTGCTGGTGGTGGATGATGTCGGTCTTGGCGAAGACGACGCACCTGCCGGCCACCTCGGCCGGCCGGTCAGCCGATGCGGCGAGCCTGGAGAGCTCCTCCACCGAGAGCTTCAGCCTCTCGGCCTGGCCCTCGAAGAACGTGCCCGTTCCGGCCGCGCACAGGGTGTTCATGGCGTAGTCGAGGACCTCGACATCCGCCCCCCTGGCCGTGAGGGTCATGAACTTGGAGTCCTGGCCTCCTATCTCCAGAAGAGAGCATGTCACGCCGCGCGGGAGCAGGGGGCCCGTACCCGTGGCGTGGGCCGTGATCTCGTTGACCGTGCCGGCTCCCTCGACCAGCCCGGCGAGCATGGAGCGGCCGGACCCCGTGATGCAGGTCTGCGCCACGATGGCCTCGGGCACGCCGTCCGCCAGCTCGAAGAGGGCCTCCACCAGGGCGTCCACGGTGCGTCCCCTGGTGATGACCACCGCACTTTTCACCACCTCGCCCGAGCAGTCCAGGAGAACTGCATCGAGGCTGATGGAGCCGGCGTCGATGCCGAGCCAGAGCGGGCCCGGGCTTGAAGGCGTCGATGTCATGCCAGGGGGGTCAGCCGAGGAAGTCCAGAAGCAGGCGTATGGTCTGCTCCGGGCACTCCTCCTGCGGCGGGTGGCCGCAGTCCGGCACGAGCTCGAAACGTACGTTTGCGAGCTCCTCGCGCAGGCGGTGTCCCACGGACAGGGGCACGAGGGTGTCCGAGGAGCCCCAGATCACCATGCAGGGCTGCTTGACCCGCGAAACGTACTTCTCCACCTCCGCTCCCTCGGTCACGGCCGGCAGGATGCGGTGCATGTAGGCCCTGCGCTCGGGCGTGTCGAAGGCCCTGTAGAAGTCCTTGACCCGCTCCGTGTCGATCCGCGAGGGGTCGTGGAACACGTCGTCGCGGAAGTACTGCGAGAACATGCCCCAGCCGTAGATGCGCTTGAAGATGATCCCGCCGATCACGGGTATCTTGGGAAGACGGCCCTTGAGAGGCGCCTTGAACGGGAAGGCTGCGGCATCCATGAACACCCCCTTGACGAACCTGTGGGGGAACATGGCGCAGGCCACGATGGCGATGGCGCCGCCCATGGAGTGGCCGATGACGATGGCGCGCTCCACCTCGAGCTTCTCGCAGAACCTGTTCAGGAAGGTCGCCAGCCGGCTGAAGGTGACCCCCTCGCCGGGCAAGAACCCCGAATCCCCGAACCCCGGCAGGTCGGGCGCCACGACCCGGTACTTCTCGCTCAAGGCCGGGATCACGTCGTTCCACGAGGCCGAGTGGACGAGAAAGCCGTGCACGAGCAGCAAGGGAGTGCCGACGTACTTTTCCGGACCGGCCTCGAGGTATGCGACCGTCGTACCGTCGATGTCGATCTTCTTCTTTTCTATCAAGGTGTTCCTCCCTTTTTGCTCATCTACATCCCGAAGGGTGTGGCCGGACCTTCCTGGCACACGAGCTCGCCCTTCTGCGTCAGCCCCGTGCAGCTCCACCCCTCGGGGCAGTCCTTGCCGTCCTCGCAGGGTTGCGCGCACACGCCCTTCTCTGCCCCGGGCCCGGACATGAGGCACACGTGGCTCTGGCACTGCGATGCCTCGACGCACTCCTGGCCGAACTCGAGGTCGCCTCTTGCGCCGGCCCTGCAGGCCACCATCACCAGGCAGACCGCCGAGGTTCTCAGCGAGCTTCGAATCGTATAGAATAACCGGGAGTCCACGAGGGGTCTGAATAGTACGTTTGGCCGGCGCATGCAAGGACGCCCGGCCCCGGAGGAGGAGCATGAAGACCATCGCAGCAGCCAGCGTCGTGTTCGTGACGGCCCTGCTCGTCGCGCCCCAGGTCCAGGCCACGGAGGCGAACGCCTACTGCCAGAAGGGCGTCCTGCTCAAGGGCAAGGGCAAGCTCACGGAGGCGCTCGAGCAGCTCGACAAGTGCGTCGAGCTCAACCCCAAGCACCACCAGGGATGGTTCCAGAAGGGCAAGGTGCACTACAAGCTGGGCCAGTACGAGAAGTCCAAGATGGCCTACTTCAAGGCCATAGAGCTCAAGGACGACGACAGCTGGTACCACAGCGGCCTGTGCGGCGCCCTGGTCCAGCTCGAGGAGATCGACTCGGCGCTGGAGATGTGCAAGATCGCCGTGGAGCTGGACAAGGAGAGCCTGAACTGGGAGGCGCACGCCAACCTCGGCATCATCTACCGCCAGCTCAAGAAGTACGACGCGGCGGTCGTCCACTACCAGAAGGCCATCGAGATCAAGCCGGACGAGACCTTCCTCTACTCGAACCTCGGGGTCGTCTACCGCAAGATGAAGAAGTACGCCGATGCGGTGAAGATGTTCCAGAAGTGCATCGAGCTGGATCCAGGGAACTCCACCTACCACCTCAACCTGGCCATCGCCTTCAGGTCCCAGGAGAAGTACGAGCTGGCCATTGCCGAGTACCTCGAGGCCACCACGCTCGACCCCAAGCTCAAGGAGGCCTGGTGGGACATGGCCCTGTGCTACCAGGCCATCGGCAAGGACGACAAGGCGATCGAGGCGCTGGAGACCTACCTGGCCCTCGTCAAGGGGAAGAA
>JBFYZU010000416.1:0-10357 GCA_041309365.1 Myxococcota bacterium | reverse complement strand
GGCGAACAGGTACATGATCGATCCCCCCTCCGCATCGCCGTAGTACTCGATCCAGGTGCCCGCCGGCGCCGAGATGTCGAAGGGAAGCGATGCACCGACGTCATGGATGTCGACGTCCGGCGCGAGAGGCAACGGGGCGTCCCTCGTAACTCCGAGTTCGTCCAGCGTCCCCGGATCCTCGCCGACGACGGCGATATGCCTTCCGGCCATGATCCCTGCCTCGGCATCGGAGATCGACGCGAGGCTCGGCAGGACGATGGTGGAGATCCCGTCCAGACCGTCCTGCTCCAGGTACTCCAGCGTGACGATGCGAAAGGGAACGTGGTTGCGTGCAAGGGTCTCGAACGCCTCCACGTAGGCATCGAAGAAGCCGTCGTTCTCGAAAGTGAAGTCCTTGTTGCGGACCGAGTAGACGAGCGCGACCCCGCCGTCGTGGGGGCTCCGCCGCGACAGGACTCCCTCGAGATCCTCGACGAAGGCGAATGCCTCCGCGGGTACGCTGATATCCGCCGTGGGGTAGTATGTGCCACTGTGGCACAAGGCGATGGCGTACTCTATCCGCGCAGCCTTCTCCGAACCTGGCCAACCCAGGTAGATCACCGGACGCCCGGCATTCAGCTCGCGGGCAGCCTTTGCCATCCTGAAAGCGGCCAGCCAGTCGCCTTCCGGCTCGATCTCCGGTGAGAAGCCGAGACCCTGCCTGCCCGTGACGGCCGTCTCGTTGGCGAGCACGGTGGATTCCCCCGTGTCGTTCGTGGACGATTCCCAGAAGGCGACGAGCCCCTCGCTTCGCGCCGTGGTCGCGAGATCACCCAGGTAGCCGGCAACGGCCTCGTGCCGGAAGGCGATGAAGCGCTGGAAGTCGGGCGAGTCGAGGTCGGCCAGAAGCGGGATCTCGAGCCCGGTGGCATCCAGGAAGGCGTCCTCGAAGGCGGCGTCCGTGCTTCCCCATCGCAGGTCGTCCCAGTCCGTCTGGTAGCCCGGCAGGAAGGTGGCGTCGATGTAGACACCGTCAACGCCCGCCTGCGCGAGGCTGACGAGGCGGTCGCGAAAGAGCTCCCGGTAGCCCGAGAAAGGGGACACCCACGCGTCTTCCCAGTCCGGCTCCAGCCAGTCGGAATGCTGGCATTCGAACACGATGGGGTCCTTGTCCATGTCGAGCTGGAGCCAGTCTGGGTGCGTGCTCGCCATGGTGGGGACCCCCGTCGGCTCGCAGGACCCGTCGAACGCGCCGCGGGTCATGACCTCGAGCCCGTTCAGGTAGACGATCGTGCGCAGGTCTCGGACCTGCGCCTCGCTCGTGAGGTGATCCACCATGACGATCACCTCCTCGAAGCCGGTCGTGTCCACGAAGGTGCCGTACATGTGCTCGGACTCGATGTAGAAGATGACCGTGTCGGCTCCCTCGTCCAAGGCCTCTTCGAGCCTGTCCTCTATCTCCACGTCCGTCATCCCGGGCTCCAGGATGTCGAAGGGCCAGATCTTCATGGAGTAGGCCCATTCCGGGAAATCGCCCGCGTCGGGATGGGGTGGGCGAGGGCCGGGCCAGGGGCCGATGATGACGTTGGTGGTCGTCATCTGTGGATCGCCGGAGCACCCCTGTGATGCGACGAGGACGAGCCACGCCAAGAAGGCCGCCGTGGCTCCACGTTGGAACCGGTTTCTTGCAGGTGATCCGGTCATCTTCGCTCCCTTCGGGCCGGTCGTGTGGCCCACACCACTGTCGATGCGGCCGCTCACGGCGCGGCCATGTTGATGGCCAGAGTCCACGTCGTCCCCACCTGCGCGGTGGCAGCCTTCCCGGACATCTGACTGGCCAGCTCGAGCGCCGCCTTCTCCATGGCCTCGACGAAGTTGCGGACGACGGCCTTGTCGAACTCCTTCTGCACGGCCATGGCGGCCCCCGCGGCACCTATCGGGAAGAACAGGATGAAGATGGGGATCCCCCAGCCGAGCAGCCCCTTGTTCGCGGAGATCTCGGACTCGATGTCCACGGTGATGGGTTCGCTGCCGTCCGATGGTGTGGCCACCATCGTGACGTAGAGCGTCTGCAGGCTGAAGACTCCCCAGCCCTGGTAATGGTGCATCTTTTTGGTCAGGCCCACGCCAGACCCCGCAGGCTGGGGCGACACGTTCACCGTGACGCTGTCGAAGACGCTCTTTAGCGCGTTCTTCAGCACGAGCGCGGCCACGTCGCCGAATCCCAGCAAGAAGAAGCCCGTGCCGGTGTTGCCTTCCACGGTCTCGAGCTTCGCCGTCAGCTCTGCCTTCTGGGCCTTCACCTCGGTCGCCTCGAGATCGTAGATCTTGCAGTTGAAGCGGCCCACCTCGTACTGGGCATCGGCCTCTGGCGTCTTGACCATGGTGCATCCGATGTTCTGGGACGTCTGCAGGTTCACGGTCACGCTCCCACACACCTTGTCCAGGCTGTCGAGCGCCGCGATGTGCTCGGGTACGCCCTTCTTCACGCGCTGCTTCTGGATCTTCTGGTACATGCTGTCCATCTTCATCGTCCGGTAGTTGAAGCACCCCGTGCTCCCCAAGGCGCCGATCAGAACGATGGTGATGAGAGCTGCTCTCGATGATCTGGACATGATTCCTCCTCGTTGGAACGGAAACCGTACGTTCCAGTCACGCTGTATTCCCGATCCTGGCAGGATATGTCAGCTCGATTCGTGCATGTATTGTTGATGACAGGAGTCATACATTGACATGCAGCCTGGATCATGTATCGAGCTGTCATCCCTTCGGCCGTGGCTCTGTGGACCACCGCTTTCTCATCGTGGCCACCAACAAGGACATGGCCGCGGGCGTGAAGGTGGGCTATCCATTGCAGGCCGACGTACACGGCATCGGCCAGGACACCGTGCCGTGGAGCTTCACGCACTTCGGTTCCTCGGGCAGGCTCATCCATGCAGTGGGCCTCGGCTCCCTCCAGAGCATGCCTGTCGGGATGCGCGGACTGGCCCCAGGCCCGAGGCGTGGCGCACGACATCGACGGTACCCGGGTGGACTTCACCATGCAGGACGTGATCCGCGCTTTGGGCACGCGCGAGCCTGCCACGTCGAGGTGCCACTACAAGGTGGGGTTCGTGTTCGTGCACAGGCCGGGCGAGCATCCCTCGGATGGTGACCTCGAGAAGCTCGAGCGCTACCGCGTCGCGCTCGAAACCTGGTACGCCTGGGCAACTGACGGTCGAGGCTCTCTGGACACCCGCATCGACGGTTGCGGCACGGGCACGGACCAGTGCCCTGGCGATCCGTCTTTACACTGTGGCGTGGTCCCGCCGCCGGACGATGACGCTTCCGAGGGCGCCGACGACGTGGGGAGCGACACGGCCGACGCCTGGGCCGACCTCATCGACGACCTCTACGATGTGGCCGACATCCCTGCCACGGACTCGGACGTGCCGGACACGATCGTCGTGGGTCCGGGCGGGACCTCGAGCTGCGGCTGCGCCCTGGTCCGCTGAGCCCCGGCAGTCAGGGCAGGCCGGCTTTGTCCACGATGGCGCGGATGCGGGCCGTGAAGGCCCTGATTCCGGGGTCGTCCGGCAGCTGCGCGATGAACCAGTCCAAAAGACCCGAGTCATGCAGCCGGCGCAGGGCAGGGGCGAGGTTCATGTCGTGGACCCACGAGAGCTGCACGAGATAGAGGTCGGTCGTGCAGTGGACGAGATGTGACGACACGGGCCGGTCGTGGATGAGCTCGTCGAGCAGGGCGCGATCGACCGGGCCCGAAGGGGACACCTCGGCGTAGAGCTCCCCGATGCGGCCCGCTTCTGCATACTCGCGGACCACGGCCAGCACGTCGAGCTTGTCCGCGTCCCGGATGACCTGGACGAAGGGAACCGCGGCCGGCGTGGCGTCGTCCGGGATCCTGAAGCGGTTGTGGAAGCGCACGGCCTCGAGGATGACAAGACGGTCCCCGGGAGGATCGTCGAGGGGCAGGGCGACGAGGATCTCGTATCCCCGCTCGCCATGGTCGAATGACATGGCGTCCGAGTACGTTCCGTAGTCGCGGAACTGCTCGAAGCGGGCCACGTCGTGCAGGATGCCGATGGCCTCGGCCAGCCTCACGTCGCCGTCCGGCCAGCCGAGGTCCACCGCGATGTCGCGGCACAGGCGGGCCACCCTCATCGTGTGGGAGCGCTTGAGCTTCATCATGGGGTGCAGAGGCTGAAACGACCTCACGTGGGCCAGAAACCAGTCGCGGATCCAGGCGAGCCTCTCGGGCGTCATGTGTCCAGTGTAGAAACAGAGCCCGCGGATGGCAACGGCCCATGAGCTTTTCAGGCCGTGACTGCCAGCAACTCCGTCCGTGCGTCGTGAATGGGCGTCTTCGTCGTTTCCGGCAAAGCAGCCGGAAAATGGAATGGTAAAATGTCGTGCCCGTTTGGAAGGTTCTGCGGTCTCAGAACGCCTCGAGGTACTGGTCGTGCTCCCACGAGTGCACCGCGGAGATGTACATGTGCCACTCGCGGCGCTTGTTGCGCAGGAAGTTCTCGGTGATGTGCGGGCCGAGGGCCTCGCAGAGCATCCTGTCCTTCTCGAGGTTCGAAAGCGCCTCGGACAGGTTGGCGGGAAGCTGGCCGATCCCCTGGTCGTGCTTCTCTTCCTCCGACATATCGTAGACGTTGCGCGTGACGGGGTCGCCGCAGTCCAGGTTGCGGGAGATCCCGTCCAGGCCGGAGGCGAGCATGACGAGGATCGCGAGGTAGGGGTTGCAGGCCGGGTCAGGAACACGGACCTCGCAGCGCGTGCCCTGGCCTCGCCGGGCCGGCACCCGCACGAGCGGGGAGCGGTTCTTCTCGGACCATGCGATGTTCACCGGGGCCTCGTACCCGGGCACGAGGCGCTTGTAGGAGTTCACGAGGGGGTTGGTGACGGCCACAAAGGCGCTGGCGTGCTCGATGATGCCGGCGATGTATCCGCGCGCCAGCTTCGACAGGCCGTAGGGGTCGTCGGGTGCGTAGAAGATGTTTGTGCCGCTCGCATCGAACAGGCTCTGGTGCGTGTGCATGCCCGACCCGTTCTCGCCGAAGATGGGCTTCGGCATGAAAGTGGCGTGCAGCCCGTGCTCGCGGGCCACCTTCTTGACCACGAACTTGAAGGTCACGATGTTGTCCGCCGTGAGCACGGCGTCCGCGTACCGGAAGTCGATCTCGTGCTGCCCGGGCGCCACCTCGTGGTGCGCGGCCTCCACCTCGAACCCCATGGACTCGAGCGCCTGCACGATGTCGCGGCGGGCCTCCTCGCCGTGGTCCACGGGCGTGAGGTCGAAGTAGCCGCCCACGTCGTCGGTGCGGTGGTTGGGCCGGCCGTCCGTGCCCGTGCGGAACAGGAAGAACTCCGCCTCGGGTCCTGCCATGAGCGTGAAGCCCATCTCCCTGGCCCGGGCCACGATGCGCTTGAGCGCGAGCCTCGGGCACCCCGCGAACGGCGCGCCCTCGGGATCGAGGATGTCGCAGATGAGCCTTCCCACGCGGCCGTGGGGAGTCTCCCAGGGGTATATCAGGAACGTGTCGGGGTCGGGTCTGAGCAGCATGTCCGACTCCTCGATGCGCGTGAACCCCTCGATGGATGACCCGTCGAACATGATCTGTCCGTCCAGGGCCTTGTCGAACTGGCTCGCCGGGACCTCCACGTTCTTGATGATGCCGTCGATGTCCGTGAACGTGAGCCGCATGAACCTCACGTTGCTGGCCACGCACCTCTCGAGCACTTCCTTCGCATCCATGACTCACCTCGGGGGGAAGACGGCCGCGGGCTCTCGTGGCTCGCCGCATCTCCTGGTCTCCCGTGAACGCCCTTCCCCTGTTTCGACCCTCTCACGCGATGCGGCCTGGACCCGTGCGCCAAGAGATGGCTCCAACCTGTGCGGGTCCGGAGCCTGTATATGACAACGCCCGTTTTCTTTCAATATGGCCGGGCGAGCCTCGCGAGATACTCCTCGAGGGGGCTGGAAAAGCCCCGGCGGTGGAGATAGCATGACTTTCGATGCGACGATCCGAAGATGCAGAGGGGGATGATACGACCCTGAGCTTCGTCTACGACCGGCAGACCGCGGACGCTGCGTTCGCGGGCATCGTCCCTGGCTCTCTCGCGCTGTCCTTTCTCGCAGGCATCCTGCCCCGACCGGAGTGGGAGGGCTGCCTGGTCTACCAGGGATCGAGCCCACTCCCGGGCGCCACGGTCTGCATCGCCACCCGCGGTCCAGGAGCCGGAGACGTCGGGCTGTGCCTTGTCGATGCTTACGGGAAGAAGGGCATCCGCGTGCTCGAGGTCTACGATGGCGGTCCCGAGGTCGGAGAGGCCATCGCCGTGTTGCAAGACGGCCGCTGGTCCTCGCCCTGACTCGGGTATCCCAAGGGGCGACGCGCATGCCGTGAAGATCGTGATCCGGGCTCGCGACGTGGGGTTCCCCGTGATCGCGAGTCGAACGAGCGTCGTCTCCGGGAGTTGCTCTCGAGCCCTGTGGTCCGGATCCTCGACGTGGACGACGAGGCGACGGTCCACCATGCCGACATCGTCGCCTCGCTGCGCCGCTCGGGCACGCTGGTGCCCGCGAACGACATCTGGATCGCGGCGCTCGCCGCCCGCGAGGGAGCTGTCGTGGTCACGTACGACTCGCACTTCTCGCCGATCGACCGTGTCGGAGCCGTGATCCAGATCGGCCGTGAGCCCGGCACGAGAGGGGCGTGGCGGGCGACAGGTCCGGGATCAGTAGTAGATCCGGTCACCGTGCAGGGCGAATCGCTCGTCCACGCGCTCGAGGATGGCGTTGCGCCTCTCCCACAGCTGGGCCGCGGCCTTGTCCTTGATGGACAGCACCTTGTCTTTCTCGGGCAGCACGATGGCCATGACCTCTTCTTCTGTCAGGTCGCGAAGCGCCTCGATGGTGTCGCGCGGGAAAAGGGACATGGCGTCGAAGTAGCCCATGGCCTTGGTGCGGCCCGAGGACTCGAGCCCGAATGCCAGGCCGTTGTCGATGAGGATCAGGTGTCTCACGCCGTCCGGGCTCGTGACCGTACCCATGTTACGGGCACGGTCGTCGTTGAGGATCAGGTAGTCGAGCACGATGGCGCGGCCCATCTCCAGGTACACGGTGTAGCCGGGATCGGTCAGCGCCTCGCGATTGGCCGGGTGGAGCGCCGAGGCGATCTCGGTCATGTAATCCTCGTCGCACACGCGCGTGCCGATCTGGCGGGGCAGCAGGCTCGAGACCCAGTAGCGCAGCGAGCCGCGTACGCCTCCTGCCGTTCCCTGCCAGGCGATGAGCGCGTAGTCCTCCTCGGTCAGGTCGCCGGCGAACCTGTCGAAGGGCTTGCGCGGGAACTGGCGCTCTATGGCCGGTACCACGGGCGCGTGGATGCGCTTGCCCAGCGCATATCCCAGGATCTCGCGCTTCCACTCGAAGTAGAAGTCGGTCTGCCTGACCTTGTACTGTGCTGTGATGTCGCCGCCCTCCTCGGGGTCGAGCACGATCTTGAAACGGATGGCCCTGGCCTGCTCGCCCATGCGCAGCATGGTCTTGGCCTGGACCCGCGACTTGCCCCAGGCGACCGGGGACCCGGCCAGGACCTTCTCCGTGTGCTCGAGGTCGGTGAGGTAGCTCCACTCCTCGGCGCTTGCGGTCACCTCGCCCTCGTCCGCCTCGATGGGGGGGATGGGAGGCGCCTCGCCGAGGTCCGCGTCCGGCTCATCGGAAGCGTCCTGGGCCGGCTCGCCCGAGGACTGCGCGTCCAGGGCTTCGTGTACGGGCTCGTGCGCCGCCGCGTCCTGGTCGGGCTCGCCAGGACGGGCGGGCCGCCCGCAACCCGGCCAGGGGGAGCAGCCCGCGGCCGCGGCGAGCCATATGCCCAGCAGCACCTGTGGCCTCATCTGCGTTTCCTCGACCTCAGCCAGACCAGCAGACCTGCCGCGGCGGCCAGCACGAGCACGGCGCCCGAGGCGCCGGCCACGATGGCCTGCTTCATGCGAGGCGGGTCCTCGACGTTGCCCCTTGGCACGAAGTCGTCCTCCGTGAACGTGACTATCCTGTGTCCTGTCATGGGGTCAAGGTCACCGTCTCCGTCCTTGTCGGTGGAGGTATCGGTACCGTTCTTCTGGGTCATCTCGTGCAGCACGGGCGCATCGCCGATGATGATGCCCACGTGGTTGAGCACGCTGCGCTCCTTGCCCTCGGCCGGCGCGTTGAGCATGCCGCCCAGCTTCTCCACGTACAGGGTGCTCGATCCTCCGCCGTCGAGGTTGATGGCATCCCAGGCCCCCAGCTCGATGAGGTACTCCGCCATCCTCGCGGGGTTGATGGATTTGGAGCCCTCCACGCGCCCCTCGCTCACGACCATGTAGAGGGTTGTGCCGTCCTTCGAGACGCCGATGGCGCTGCGGGGGTGCTCCATGCACACGTAGCCGCACCCTCGCACCTTGCCGACCTTGCCTCCCTGCACGATCATGGGCATGCCCGCGATGGCCATCCATGCCTGATCGGAGGGCGGGAGCGTGTCGGCGCCCGGGGGCTCAATCCATGCCTTGCCGTCACTGGTGATGGCCAGAAGGGCGGTGCGATCGTCCGGGACGTAGCCCTGCCATGGCCGCCCCGCACTCACCACCGGGCCGATGGGATCCTTGGTCACCAGCTTCCAGAAGCCGCCGTTGATGGCGACCTGGGCGCCGATGTCCCTGGCGAACTTCGAGGTGCGGTTGCCGCGGTACCTGGGCGGCGATACCACCACGTGCACGTCTGGCAAGGACAGGTCGACGATGGCAGTGAAAAAGCGGATCATGTCCCCGGTCTCGGGGTCGGGCCACTCCTCCACGATGACCTTCACGCCCTTGTAGGGCTTCTTCACCTGCCTGGTGGCGTCCGCTGCCTGGGACGAAAACCCGATGCAGGCGAGAAGAGCGAGCGCCGCCGCCAGTGTGATCTCGTGCCTCATCCGGTCCGCAAGTTAGCACAACCTGCGAGCGAGATCAGCTCGAGAGCCTGCCCACGGCCACCTGGGCCGGCCGGAGCAGGTCGTCCTCATAGGTATAGCCTTCCTGAACCACCCCCACGATGACGTCGTCCTGGGCCTCGTCCGTCACTGGCACGGTGGTGATGGCCTGGTGGAGCTGCGGGTCGAACTTCGCGCCCAGAGAAGGGAGCTTCCTGACTCCCTGGTTCGCGAGCTTCTCGAGGAACTGGTCGCGGACCAGCTTGACACCCGCGACCACGCTGGCGCCTGCCTCGTCGCCCGAGCCCGCCTCGATCGCGCGATCCAGGTTGTCGAGCACCTCGATCATGTCGGCGAGCACCATCCGACGGCCCTTGCGGATCTCGATGGCCGCGTCGCGACCGGTGCGCGCCCTGGCGTTCTCGAACTCGTCCAGGGCGTCCTTGTACTGGGTCTTGATCTCCATGACCTGCCGCCGGGCATCCATGACCTGCTGCTCGAGCTCCTGCACGTACGTGGGCTTCTGCTCGGCGACGTCCTCGCCGTCGTCGTCCTCGAAAGACGTCCGTCGGTCGACCACGGCGAATCCCCTTTCCTCGTCGGTCGTCATGTCACATTCCTACGCGTACGATAACCACACGAGCGGTGGCGTCAACCTCGGGACTCGACGAGGGAAAGGAAACGCGATGCATTGGACTCCAGATCGGGACTTCTCGTGTAAAGGCTTGAACCTATTAGGAATATCGTGTCATCTCCGTAGCCGTCGCGCAGGCCCGGCACGCTCTCCACGTCGATGCCGCCGGCCGGCATGGGCCACGCCGGGTCAAGGCCGTTCATGGGAGAGCGAAGCTCGAGGGCGATCCGGTCGCACTGGTCCCTGTCCAGGGGGAAGCGGCCTCCGTGTGTCGGGAAGATGACCATGTCCGCGCCCGCCAGCCTCATCAACGTGCCCAGAAGGACGCCGTGCGAGATGCCGTGGTCGGCCGAGCAGAAGAAGGCGCCGCAGAGGGCAGGATGGGCGGCCACCACGGGCGCGACGTCTTCGAGGGATGCCACGTGGCGCATCGCATCCAGCCCCGTGACGAGCGGGCTCGTGAGCACGCCGTCGGCTCCTAGCCTCATGGCCCTGCGCAGGGACGGCACCATCAGGTCGAACCGCTCCGTGAGGCTTGCAAGGTACAGCGTGCGCCGGCCCGTTTCCCGGCGGGCCCTGGCCAGGGCCTCGCACACGGCCTTCACGCGCTCCTCGAACGGGCAGAACTCGTGATCCGTGAGGCCGTGGTCGTCCTTGAGGATGTCGATGCCGCCCCGCGCCAGCGCGAGCGCCCGGTCGGCCAGCTCGCGGGGCGTCAGGCCCATGGGCTTGAGAGCGGCCGCCAGCAGCGGGCGGTCGAAGACACCCAGCATCTCGCGGATCC
>JBFYZU010000415.1:0-7308 GCA_041309365.1 Myxococcota bacterium | reverse complement strand
GGACGCTCCGACCCCTCGACGTATCGGGCAACATCGACTGGACCGTGAACGGCTTCCGAATAGGAACCAAGCGATTCCACGAGGGATTCGGGCAGGACATCCTGAGGGTAGGATCGGGGCGGGTCAGGAGCAGGATCGGAGTGACGAAGGAGGCGTTTCGCTTCGAGAACGCCCTCGTCACCACGGGAAAGACGAGCATCCGGACCAGCGTCGCCATCGGATTCAAGAGCGACCTTCACGTGAAGGTGGACTCCAGCCGGATGAACCTCAAGGACGTGCACATGCCAGGGCTCGCGCTCGCCGGGCAGGGTTCACTGGACGCCACCATCGCTGGCTCGCTCAAGAGGACCGGGCCGAGCATCAAGGTCGACTCGAAGCTCGACTTCAAGGGCCTGCACGTGGCTGGAGTGGAGTTCGGCAACGCCAGGGGACGGCTGAAGTCCGACACCCGCAAGATGGTCATCGAGGTGCTCAATGTCGCGGGCTCCATCGGATCCAGCCGCTACCGGGTCCCCACGACCCGCATCACCTTCAGGCCTCCCTGGAAGGGGGGTCTGTTGCTCGAGGGTGAGGTGCTCGCCGACAATGTCCACATCCCCGACATCCGCCGGGCGTTCGCCCTCCAGGACGTCTACACCCGAGACGCTTCCGGGGCATTTTGCGGTGACGTCACCTTCGTCATGGAGCCCTCGAGAAAACGCGAGAAGCTGCTCATCGACGCCACCGGAAGCGTGAGCGGCCTCTCCCTGTTGGGGCAACAAGTGGGCGGCGGCCAGGTGGACGTCCTGTACGATTCGGGCTACCTGGAGCTCCGCACCCTGGCTCTCTCCGACGGCGAGGCGACACTCACGATCCAGGGCACGTCGGATCCGGACACGGGGATGGACCTCGAAGCGCACCTTCTGGGCCTGAACTCCAGCCGCATCGCTGCCGTGGACCTCGGTACCATGGGCATGTCGTTCGTCGTGGATCTCGACGGCCACATCGGCGGCCCCACATCCTCCCCCGTCATCGACGGTGCAATGCTCGTTGTCAGGGATCTCGTGTACCAGAACCAGTCTCTGGGGGACAGCGCCATCGGCATCGATCTCGCCGACGAGAAGCTCACCCTGTCCGGTTCCATGCTGGATGCGAGGATCGCGTTGACGAGCAATACCGTGACCTCCGGACGCTGGCCAACCGAAGTCTCGCTGTTCATCGAGGACCTCGTGGTGCACGAGGGGCCCCTGGGCGTCGAGGAACTGACCGAGGCCCGAGGCAAGCTGTCGGGTACCATCGAGGCGTCACTGAAGCTCGCCGACGGCTTCGAGGCGGTCGGGACCATCGCACTTTCGAGCGTGCTTCTCCAGGTTCCCGACTACGGGATCCAGAACGAAGGTATCATCGAGGCGAGCTTCACGCACAAGGGCCTCTTCATGGACAAGGTCCAGTTCGTCGGTGAGGGCACGCGCCTCGGCGTGACGGGGTCCGTGCAGAAGCCCGGGCCGAGGCTCCAGATCGCAGGCCAGGTGGATCTCGCATTGCTCTCCAGGTTCGTCCCCCAGATCATGAGCGCCGAGGGCACCCTGTCACCCCGGGTGGGAATCGGCGGTGACTGGAAGAGCATCGAGGTGGCCGGAGAGCTCGACCTGGATTGCGCGAAGCTCGCGATCGATGGAATCCCGGTGAAGATTTCCGATGTGAAGGGCCAGGCCAGCTTCAACCAGGGATCCATGGCAATCGATGCAGCCGGCAAAATAGCCGGTGGCTCGTTCACCTCGTCGGGGACCATCCTCCTCGACGGGTTCTACCCCAGCGGCTACGACGTCTACGCGGATTTCAACGACGTCAGCATCAAGCTCATCGCGGACATCCCCATGGGCATCGAGGGGAGACTCGCGCTCCAGGGGGGCGCAGACGGTGAAACGCCCCTCCTGTCCGGAGACGTATGGGTCACCCGGTTCAGATACACAGAGGACATCGTGCTGGCTTCCATCGAGGATATCGGCGTGGTCAAGCCATCGAGCCCGGTCTTGACCTACGACCAGTCCGACGAGCACGTCAAGCTCGACATCGTCGTGCATGGATACGAGAACCTCGAGGTCGTGAACAACGTCGCGGACGTCGACTTCCGCATCGACGAGACCCAGAGACAGTTCCGTCTCGTCGGGACCGATGCCAGGCCCGTGGCGCTAGGCAGCATCATGGTCACCAAGGGAACGGTCACCTACCAGAAGAAGAGCTTCGAGGTGACAAGAGGCGTGCTGGAATTCACAAGCAACAACAGGATCGATCCAGACATCGACATCATAGCCGTGGGAGAGGTGCGCGACTGGAGGCTCACACTGCAGGCGACGGGGACCTACAGCGACCTCAAGGTCTTGCTCAACTCGGATCCCCCCCTGTCCGACGAGGACATCGTATGCCTGCTCGCCACGGACATGACCTGCGAGGAGGCAGCAGAGGGCCTGGGGTTCATCGGCGCGCTCGGCCTCAACCAGATCCTCGGTCAGTTCGCATCCATCGAGCAGTTCAAGGTCGTCCCCGTGTACGACCCTGAGACGGGCAAGGCCGTTCCCATGGTGCTGCTCAAGCAGAAGATCAACGAGAAGATCTCCGTGAGCGCATTATCGAGCCTGGGGAGCAACGAAGAGAGCGGTCAGTCCGCCTACCTCAAAGCGACGGTCGCCTACAAGGTCAACGACAACCTGTCGATAGAGGGGTTCTACGACACCAAGGGGGCCGGCAAGGGCACGGCCGTGGGCAACGTGGGGCTGGAGCTCTCCTGGCGCCTCGAGTTCTGATCCGGGTCACAGTCTCGCCAGGATCGCTCTCGCCTCTTCGAGCTTCGGGTCCATCTCGACGGCACGCGCGAGGACGCTCCTAGCACGCATATCCAGCCCGGCCTTAAGTAATATCTTACCCATCAGCAGCATGTTTCGGGCGCTCTTCGGATCGGCCTGCGAGGCCCTCTGAGCACACTCGTAGGCCCTGTGCATGTCCCCGTCAGTCTCCAGAAGGACCCTGGCTGCAGTCGCCAGCAGGTCCGGTCGCGTCGGAGAGAACTCCAGGGCCTTCATGATGCTGGCCTGGGCGAGTTGCTTTTCACCGAAATCGAGCTCTGCCCGCGCCTGCTCCACGTATCTCAGGGCCAGTTCTCCGGAGGCGCTCAGCATGACCTCATCGAGCAACTTTTTCGCCTCGGCATTCTCGGAGTCGAGGTTCACCGCCATCCTGAGGGCATTCAGCGAGTTGAGGACCTCGCCCTCTTCGAGGGCCTTCTGCGCCTTGACGACCCAGCTCTGGCCACGTTGGAAGCGCTCCTGGGCCTTCACGTTGCCGATGACCCCTAAAAGTCCTCGTTTCGCGGACGACTGGCGCCACTCCCGGCGCCGCGATTCGTGAGCCTCGATGCGGCAGGAATCCGGTGCGGACTGGGGCACAGGGCGTGAGGCCTGTGAGGTGAAGAGGGTCTGCCTCGCCTGTCCTGCGACGCCCTGGACGGGAAACGGTCCGGCTGGCATCGGGATCTCGCCTTGCCCCACCGCCGTGCTCGCTGGCGGCATCGACGTGCTCGATCCCGTTTCCTGGGCTGGTTCCCCGACGCCCGATTCAGGGTGCTGCCTCAGGACGTTGGTCGCGTATTCGGCCGTGTCGGCCTTTTTTGCCAGGTACTCGTCGTATCTCCCCCGCTTGCGGGCATTGCTCAGCACGTCGTATGCCTTGGAGCAGGCCTGAAAGACCTTCTCCATGTACATCTTGTGCTCGCCGAGATCGTCTTCTACGTAGTTGTCGGGGTGGCAGAGCTTCGATATGGCGAAGTAGGCCGCACGAATGTCGGTGCGGCAGGCCCCGGAATCGACGCCGAGCACCGTGTAGAAGTTGTGTCGGCGCAGGTCCTTGTAGATCTGCTCGATCTGCAGCTTCCGGTCCTCTGTGAGCCGTTCCTTGGGCATGTGCCTGTCCGAGATTCCCTGCTCGACGAAGTTTCATGCATCGGCGAGGCATCGTCAACCCTGAGAGGGCGACCTGCGGGAGCGAACATCGCGAGGGTGCTTGAGGGGATTTCAGGCTGCCGTTGAGAGATGTTCCATGGCCTGCTGGCGGACGGCCGGCGATCCGTCCTTGGCCGCGATGACCTCGAGAAGCGCTCCTGCCTCGGTGCAGCTCATTCGAGCCAGGGCATCGACGATGGCGATGCGGACGTTCCAGACGGAAACGGGGAGCAGGCCGGCCATGATCTCCACGCTCCCTGGCGAATCGAAGGAGCCGAGAGTGGAGATGCCCAGGAGGGTGAGCGCCTGATCTTCCTCACCCGAGGCCACGAGCGATGCCACGGCACCGGGGGGAGTGGTCCCACCCAGCCGGCCAAGCAACGTCATGAGGGTGACGGCTGACGACTCCCTAGTGGCCGCAGGACCCTCCATCACAGCAGCCATGATGGCATCGAATGTCGGGATCCTCTGCGCGAGCAATCCCGCAACGAGGATCTCGACGCGAGCCTCCCCACCGGCAGGTACGTGGTCGGAGAACGGAAGCCATGTGATGCCTTCGGCCGATCCGCTGAAAACGGCAAGAGTCTCGTCGACATCGCGAACGGCGTCACCATCCATGCCAGATACCGAGAGGTGCATGGCCAGCCGCGCGTCGAGTGCGTCCGACAAGAGGTCCAACATCGCCTCGATCTCGTCGGCTTTCCAGGTGTAGCCGGGAACGTGAGCAAAGGTGGCGAGCACCTCGGCCACCCTGAAGCGGCCCTGCTTCGAGCTCTGCGTGATGGGGATGGAGGCAGGCAATGGCCTCATGGTCAAGCCAGGCTTCTGCATGTGCACGAGCAGTGCGTAACCAGCCGATTCCCTCACCTCGACGTCCGATGACCAGCAGCCATCCATCAGCGAGGCGGTGACCTCCGGTCCCTCGAAGCTCCCGGCGGCCAGAGCCAGCAGCGCGAGCCTGAGCGTCAGGGATCCGCTATCGCCTGATTTGATCACGCTCGCCGTGGGTGCGTTGTCGATATCCATCTTGCCGCGCGAGGCGATGAAGTTCATGAGCTGGCCCTTGGAACCATCACCGCCCATGAGGCCCAGCGTCATGGCCGTGGCCTGGTACGTGACCTTCCACTGTCTGGTTCGAAGCAGGGTCAGGATCTTGTCGGTGGCACCCTGGTCGATTCCCTCACCGGTCCTCGACATGAGAAGACCGGTGGAGAGCACGGCCGAGGCCCGCACCTCCGGTGCAGGATCGAAGTAGAACGTTTCGATGCGCTCCAGCATTTCCGAGTCCCTCGTAAATGCAAGACATAGCACTGCCGCCGCCACGACGTCGGGACTCGTCGATGAGAGATAGGGTAAGAGCAGCGTGGCATGCCCAGGACCCAAGGAACGGGAAACGGCCACGAGCACCATGACCTGATCGTGCGAGTCCTGCAGGTAGGATGCACGCTTGAGGAGGTTGGTCGCGGTCTCCGGATCCCGGATCCGGCCCAGCACTCGCAACGCCGCGGGACGTGCAACGGAAGGTCCGTCCACGAGGATCCTGCCCGACACCTTGGCTGCACGCGCGTGCCATGGGAACTGCGTTCCGGATGCGGTTTCCGTGATGGGATCGGCCGTGTAGACCTGCTCCGGCCCTGGGACGGGCCCCAGCCTCTCCTCGTAGATCTCCACCAGGCGGGTCCCCACGTAGTCCCGATCACTGCCCGACATGAACAGCTTGAACATCCAGGTCTCGAGATCCAAATTTGCATGTCCGGCATCCACCACGGCCACGAGCAGCGAGAGCGCCTCGATGGCCATGTCGTCGTAAGGACAATCCTGCACGAGGGCGGAGAGCCGGTCCGCGGCCTCCTGCCATTTTCCCAGATGGACCAGGGCCCTGGACAACTTCAGCCTCACCTCGTACCGCGACGGGTCCTTGGCGGCGATGATCTGCAGGCAACCAGCGGCCCTGTCCAGGTCACCGATGCCCATGAGAAGATCCGCAGCCTTCTCGTTGATCTCTATATCGGAAGGCAGCTGCGCGAGGGCCTCGTCAATGGCCTCACGTGCCCGGTCGTGCTTTCCGGCCAAGAGCGCATACTCGGCTACCTTGAGCTTCAGCTCGGGGAGCTTCTCCGGAAAGATCATGGAGGCCTGCTCGAAGGTCTCCATGGCATCCGCCCACTCCTTCTGCAGGCGGTTGAGCCTGTCGAGGGTGACTATCACGTGATCCGCGGCATCGAGCAGGTCCATCCGGTCGCCGATGGAAGCGATGGCCACGGCCTGGCCGATGCGTTCGAGCAGATCCGTCAAGAGGCGTCGGCAATCCTCGGCCTTCCCGATCTCCAGATAGACGTTGGCGAGCAGCAGCCCGAGCTCGATGCGCGCCGGCTCGTCCTCGAACCACTTGCTCGCCACCTCGAGCTTCTTGTCCAGCTGGTAGGTCCTGGACCAGAGCTGCACGATGCGCACCGCAGCCTCACGCTTGAGCCCGAAGGAGGCATCGGGCTCCCCGAGGATGGCTGTCCACCACTTCTCCGCCTCGGCCACGTTGTTGACGACGTCGTAATAGAGAGCCAGCTTGCGCATGGACTCCACCGAGTACGCAGTGTCCTTCTCGGCCAAAGCTTTCTTGTAGGCGTCCTCGGCCTGACCGTAGGCCATGTGATCGAGCAGCACGTCGGCCAGCCGCAGCAGGCCCTCGGCCTTGTCCTCGTACATGCCCGTCACGGTCATCCACAGCTCGAAGGCCTCCGTGATCTTGCCCTCCGAGTACAGCCTCTCGCCGAGCCGGATGACTGGCTCCGGATCGCCAGGGACCAGCTCGACGAGCAGCTCGTTCTCCTTCTTCGCGAGCAGAGGCTCGTCGACCGAGTCGTAGAACTGCTCGAGGACCTCGTGGAGCAAGGGGTTCTTGCTCTTCTCTCCGAGACCGGAGAGGACCGCGATGGCCTCTTGGCGAGATCCGGTCTCGAAGAGCACTTCCGCGAGCTTGACGACGATCAGCGGATCCGCATCCTTGCTCTTGGCCTCGCTCCGGAGCATGGAGACGGCATCTTCCACCTCGCCCGAGCGCAAGAGGGTGTCCACCGTGGCCATGAACAGCTCCATGTCGGAGCCGAATTTCTTCTGTGCCTTGCCGAGCAGATCGAGAGCCTCGGAAAGCTGGCCGTTTCCTTCGAGATGGGCGGCAGCATGGATGAAGAAACATGACTGCTTGCCCTTGAGAAGGAGCTTCAGGCCGGCGTCTTCCCCGGCCACCGAGAGCACGAGGTCAGTGAGCGAGGAGCACTCCATGGAGCCTCCGGCGAACGAGGACACCGCCTTCTTCAGGGGGGCCATGGCCTTCGCA
>JBFYZU010000414.1:0-7305 GCA_041309365.1 Myxococcota bacterium | reverse complement strand
GCGACACGGACTCGGACAACGACGGCATAGCGGACAACCAGGAGCACGTGTACGGGACGGGGATCTGCGACGCGGACAGCGACGACGACGGCGTGACGGACATGGTGGAGATCGCGTACGGCTCGAATCCCCTGAACGGCTCGGACAGCCCGCGCACGCACGGCGACTTCGTGTTCGAGGTGCCGTACAACGACACCCCCGATCCCACCGTGGACACGCTGGTGTTCTCCACGAACCTGCAGATGGCCGACGTGTTCTTCACCCTGGACTCCTCCGGGTCCATGGGGGGAGAGATCACCAACCTGCGCACCAACCTCAGGACCACGGTCGTGCCTGGCATCGATGCCGTGATCCCGGACGTGTGGTTCGGCGTGGGGCGATTCGAGGACTGCCCGGCCACCTCCTGCGCCAACTCCATGGCCAGGATCCAGGCCATCACCAGCAACATCACGCTTGTGGAGAACGCCCTCGCCACGATGACCAACACGTGCGGCGGATGGGAGCCCTACACCCAGGACCTGTACGTCATCGCATCGGGCGACGTGGCGCCCTTCGCGAGCTGGCCCGGTGTGCACCCGACCAGCTGGACGTGCACGGCGCCCGGCTCCATCGGCTGGCCCTGCTTCAGGCCCGGAGCCGTGCCCATCATCATGCAGTTCGGCGACGAGGCGTTCAGCGAGGGAATCAGCTCCTGCTCCCCCAGCCGCACGCATGCCCAGGCCGTGACGGCCATGAATGCCATCCGCGCCAAGTACGTGGGAGTGAACTCCGGATCGAGCCGCAGCGACATGGTCACCATCGCCAACGGCACGGGATCGAGGGATACGTCCGGCACACCCCTGGTGTTCGACATCCCGTCGGACGGTTCGGGGCTGGGAACCCAGGTGGTCAACGCGGTGAGCATCCTCGCGAACCAGGTCTCCATACGCGTGGACGCCGTGGCATCGGACGACCCGTCGGACTCCATCAACGCGGTCGTGGCCTTCATCGACCACATCAACTCCAATACCTCGGGGATGACCATTTGGGACCCCATCCTCCTGGAGAACAGGATCTGCACCGTGGCCGGCGCGGCGCCGCCCACGTCGACCCGCGTGGTCCTGGGCTCGGGTGGTACGCCTCCCACGACCGACCACTTCGCCCAGGTGCTGCCGGGCGTACCCATCTGCTTCGACATCTTCCCAAAGATGAACACCACGGTGCCACCAACCACCGACGCGCAGATCTTCATGGCCATCATCGACGTCATCGGTGACGGCTACACGCCGCTCGACAGCAGGGACGTGTACTTCCTCGTGCCCCCGGTCATCCCGGGAGGAAACTAACCCGAAGCGCGAATCCCGCCTCCTTGGGCAACGTGCAGATCCCAGGCGAGCGCAGGCGCGTGACCGCGTTCATCGAGGATGGCAAACAGCGCATCCACCATGCGCAGTCTTTCTTCCAGAGATGCCCTGGGGTAGAGCGAGGCACCCTGTGCAGGGACCCGGTAGAACGCCCGGGCCTCGTCCGCACGGGCCTCGCGCACATGCGACCGGGTGATCACCGGCCCCACCGCTCTCGACAGCATTCCCGGTACTGCACCGGGGTCGACGATGCGCCCGTCGCCCAGACCAAGGGCCTCGTCGCCGCGGTACGTGGCCACCAGGTCCTGGCCCGTGCGGGCATCCACCAGCGAACGGAGCACGGACACCCCCACCGTTCCACCGGGCACGAGCAACAAGGCCGCCCGGGCGAAGCTCGACTCCGGGTCAGGCAGGAGAAAAGCGCAGGCGTTGTAGAGCACCACGTCGAAGCGCCCCCTGGCCACGCAGGACGGGTCCTGTCCGTCGGCCTGAACGAGGAGCACCCGGCCCGCACCCCTGTCGCTGGCGGCAGCGAGGAGCATGGGCCTCGACACGTCCAGCCCCACGACGAGCCCTCGCCTCCCCACGATGCCGGACAGGACGTTCGCGGAGTCACCGCACCCACATCCCACGTCCAGGATCCTCTGCCCTTCGCCCACCCCCGACATGGAGGCGAGCATGGAAGCCAGCTCACCGAACAGGCCGAAGCAGACCTCGAACTCACGATAGGATCGGGCGGACACGTCGAAGTTTCCCCTGACGATGGCCTTGATGCGCCGCTCTCTCTTCTCGTCCACGCCGGCGAGTATAGTCGAGGGCCCTGCCCCGCGCGACCCTCCGTCTCCGCCGCGCCCTTGCGTTGAGGGCGTATTCAACCACGCGCGCCGCTGGAGCAACATTATCCAGGATGTCGACAGGCGCGATCGCGAGACGAAGCTTGACCAGGGCCTTCCTGTCGATGGGCCTGGCCATGGGAGCGCTCGCATCGCCGGGCTGCACGGATGCCCCCCTGGCCTGCGGCGGGCTTGCTACCCTGGATGATTTTCTCACCTGCCGGCCTCTCTGCCAGGACGACCTGACTTCTGTCTCGTGCGACGCCGGCCAGCCGGAACGCGCTCTAGCGGCGCTTCTCGCCTGGCATGGCTTCGCCGAAGAGCTCTCCGGAACGGATGGCGTCTCGTCCTCTAGCTACGAGTCCCGCCGTGTCGGGATGTGGGTCCTCAGGGACGTCACCCACGCCGACAGGGTCGGGATCGACGCCGTACCGTTTTTCGGTGTGGTCTCGACGGATCCGCCGCCCAGGGTGAGGACCACATGGAACGATGGCGAGGCGCTGCCAGAAGGCGTGACCTTTTTTTTGCACACGGTGGGAGGCGTCGCCGGCTGTGCCCTGCACTACGGGGTGGTGGCCCACTGGTCTCCCAGGTCGAGCTCGTCCGTGGACTCCTGCGTGGTGGGCGGTCGGTTCTCCGTCTCCAGCCTCCTTCTTGAGACGCATGGATACTGCGATGGCACAGTCCCGGCCGCCCAGGCCGCATCCAGGCGCGAGGGGCTCCTCATCGTGCCGAGAGTCGCCGATCTCGAGTACTGCGAGTTCTGGTCGTGCCAGGAGGATGGGCAGTGCGAGATGCGATGTCGCATCGACTACGACTGCCCCTGCCACTCGGACGGCCTGTGCTCTCTCTCGACCTGCGTCGCCGACGCGGACTGTCCCTGCGAGGCCGATCATCACTGCGTCCCGGGCTGCGATCTCGACCCGGACTGCGCGTGCATCGCCAACGGTGACTGCAACGTGGGGTGCGGCATCCTGGATCCGGACTGCGACTGCCGGGAGGACGGCGCGTGCGACACCAGATGTCTGGCGGATGACCCTGACTGCGGCTGCGGCCCGGACGGCGTCTGCCCCCCCTCGTGCGGCCTCTTCGATCCGGACTGCGCGTGCCAGAATGACGGATACTGCAACATGGACGCGTGCGGCCCCACCGGCGATCCCGACTGCCCGGGAGGCGGATGACATGGGTTCGAGGTCGCCCATGCTCGCTCTGGCCATCCTGGCAGCCCTGCCCGGCGAGTTGCGCTCCTGCGAACAGCCTCCCTGCATCGATGTCTGTCCCGGCGACTGCATGATGCAAGCCTTCGTCGAGGACCAGGAACTGTGCGGCGAAGGTGACATGGCCGTGCCATGCGAGACTCGATGTCCGGATCGCATCGACGACCATTTTCATGGCACCGAGCGCATTGCCCAGATCGCCACGATAGTCGCGGACGATTCCGGGCAGGAGATCGTACCGCGCGCCGAGTCCGGGACCTGGGAGCTCTGGATGATTCGCGATCCTGGCATCGGCTGGGGATACATGAGGGTCGAGCACGTCCCCTGGGTCCACGGCGTGCCGAGGGTCGTCCCCTTCGCCGCGATCCGAGCAAGCTCGTCGACCCTGGAGACCGACATCACCCGCATGAGCGCCTACCAGTACGTGTCTACCATCCGTGGCGGGTGCATCATCGACAAGACCATCGCATGGTCGTGGACGCTTCGTGGCAGAGATGACGAGCTATTCGCCAAGGACCTCAGGGCCGCCATCAAGGTCGTGGATCTCAGGGGAGATTGCCCGCCGGGGTCGTATCCACTGCCAGGACACGTCGAGCGCCTCGAGGGAGCGCTCTACCGGCCAGACGGTTGAAGCCCCGAATCTCCTGCGTGTCAGGAGGATGGCTGGGTCAACCCCTGGTGCGAATTCGACCCGGACGATCCGTGCCACCACGACGGGATCTGCGATGAGTTCTGTCCTGGCGACATCGATTGCGGCTGCGGCCTCGACGGATATTGCAACGACGACTGCACGTTCTCGGACCCCGACTGCCTCTGCGGGGGCGAGGGCCGCTGCAACCCTCTGTGCCCGGACGATCCCGACTGCGCGTGCTCGTTCGACGGCCGCTGCAACGACCTGTGCGAGTTCGATCCCGACTGCGCGTGCATCGAGGACGGAGTGTGCATGCCCTGGTGCGGCTGGCTCGATCCCGACTGCGCGTGCGTCGAGGACCTCGCCTGCAACCCTGCTTGCCCTGGTGATCCCGACTGCCCCGTCGAGGTCCCGGAATGAACCGCCATCCGAGGACCTCCCCACCCGTTGTCGTGTGATACCAAGAATCATCATGATATCGATGCATTGGATACGATCCGGCATCTTGCTGGCACGCCTGCGCGAGGCCATCGGTCCAGACGACCCTCTTGCGGCCAGGAACCGGAGGAAGTACAGAGATGGCTTGCTCGCGGTCCTTCTCGAGGGTTGTGGGGCCATGCGAGCGACGGAGGTCGCATGGATCTGCTGTTCGAGTTCGTCGAGATATTTTTGCACCTGGACAAGCACCTGCCTCTCATGATCGAGGACTTCGGCCGCAACTGGTCCTACATCATCCTGTTTCTGGTCATCTTCTGCGAGACGGGCCTCGTCGTGATGCCCGTGCTCCCTGGCGACTCGCTCCTGTTCGCCACCGGCGCCATGTGCGCCACCACGCCTCCATCGTTCAACATATCGGTGGTTCTTGTCCTGCTGATAATTGCCGCCGTGCTCGGCGATACGGTCAATTACTGGATCGGCAAGATGGTTGGGCCGAAGGTCTTCAGGAAGGACACCGCGCGGTTTCTCAACAAGAAGCACCTCGAACGCACCAGGATCTTCTACGAGAAGCACGGAGGCGTAACCATCATCCTGGCACGCTTCATGCCGTTTCTGAGGACCTTCGCGCCCTTCGTCGCCGGGGTCGGTGCGATGTCCTACGGCCGGTTCATCACCTACAACATCGTGGGCGGCACGGCATGGATCACGCTGTTCCTGCTGGGGGGGTACTTCTTCGGCAACGTCCCTATCGTGAAGCACAACTTCTCCATCGTCATCATGGCGATCGTGCTGATCTCCGTGGTGCCGCCGTTCATCGAGTACGCAAGGACCAGAATCCGCAAGAACAAGCAAGGAGTGACGCCTTCCTCGCCCCCCGAAGGCAACGCCGGGTAGCACATCCTGGGAAGTCATCTTCTCCCCATCCTCTGCGTCTGCGTCTTCGTCTGCGTCTTCGTCTTCGTGCCCGATGGGAACGCCCAGCGGGGGCAGTCGCACTTGCACGTTGCCAGTCCATCTGGCAAGGTCGGTCGGGATGCGCTCGGACCTCAGAAAGAGCCAGATCCAGGACTGCGCGCGCAGGCTCTTCGCCACCGACGGCTATCACGCCACCACGGTCACGGACATCATCCGCGAGGCCGGCGTCGCCCGCGGCACGTTCTACCGGCACTTCGACTCGAAGCGCGCCGTCTTCGACAAGCTCCTCGACGGGCTGTTCGCGTCACTGGGGCTGGCCATCCGCCGGGTGGACATGGGGCCTGGCCAGCCACCAGTCATGGGGCAGATGCTGGGAAACGTGGACCGCGTGCTCAGGATCCTCGTGGACAACTCGGACGTGACGCGCATCCTGATACGCGAGGCCGTGGGCATCGACGCCCAGTTCGATCGCAAGATCGATGAATTCTACGGCCGGATCCTCTCACTCATCATGCTGAGCCTGCGTCATGGCCAGGAGATGGGCATCGTGCGGCCCTGCGACGTGCAGCTCGCCGCCCTCGTCGTCCTGGGCAGCGTGAAGCAGGTGCTCGACTGGGCCATATGCTCGCGCAAGCTCACCTCTGTGCCGCAGGGAATGGGCCGCGAGCTCCTCGAGCTGGTGGCAGGAGGCCTGCTCGTGATTGGAGCACCGCCGGGAGGGAGTACATGACGAAGAAGACACATGCCGTCGGTCCTCGGACTCGCGTGAAGCAGCACCCCGACATCGCATCGCGCACCATCGACGGCCAGGAGGTCGTCGTGGTGCCCGAGACCCGCAAGCTGCAGATCCTCAACGAGGTGGCAACCCGCGTGTGGGCCCTGTGCGACGGCCGCTCCGTGGAGGAGATCGCCGCCATCATAGTGGACGAGTACGACGTGCAGGAAGACGAGGCACGGGCAGACGTTCTGGAACTCGTCACGGACATGCTCGAGCGGGGAATGGTGGAGCTGGCCTAGGGGCACGACCATGACAGACCGTCGTCGAAAAAAAGCGGTCGCACCCTCGGTCCCTTACGGCCGGAAGGTCGGTGCCCTGGCCATCATCGACAACCTGGCGTCACGCCAGGCAACACCCGTGGCAACCATGCTGCAGCTCACACAGCGCTGCAACTTTCGATGCCGGCACTGCTACCAGACCCACCCTCGCCGCCGCGAGCTCACCACGTCCCAGTGGATGCGGGTCATGGAGGAGCTGGCGGCCTCCGGAGTGCTCTTTCTCACCTTCTCGGGCGGTGAGCCTCTCCTGCGCAAGGACTTCGTGGATCTCGCGCGAAGGGCAAGGGAGCTTCGCTTCGCGCTCAAGGTCAAGACGAACGGGTGGAACATCTCCCGCCCCATGGCTGACGTGATGGGTGCGCTGCCTGTGTTGGAGGTGCACCTGAGCCTGTACTCCACGGACGCCCGCGTGCACGACTCCATCACGGGCATGTCTGGAAGTCACCGCAGGGTGATGAGCGCAGGCCGCATGCTCGTGCGCCGCAAGGTGGGCGTGCTCATGAACGTGCCTCTCATGAACGTCAACGTGGACGCCATCGATGACATCATCGGCATGTGCGACCGCGAGGGGTTCGGCTGGACCATGGACCCGCACCTGAACGTGTGCGAGGACGGCCGCTGCAACCCGCGCGACCTGCGCATGACCGACGAGCAAATGCTCCGTGTCTTCGGCGACTCGCGAATCTTCGACCGCGAGGCCGTGGCCGAAGCCGCGGCCCGTCGAACCCCCGACGACCGGGTGTGCAACGCGGGGCGCACGAGCTCGGTCATCACGCCAACGGGCGACGTGCTGCCATGCCCGCTGTTGCAGATCCCCATGGGCAACGTGCTCGAGAAGCCCTTCGCCGAAATATGGACGACGAGCGAGGATC
>JBFYZU010000413.1:0-3190 GCA_041309365.1 Myxococcota bacterium | reverse complement strand
CCGACATCGCCCTCACCCGGCCAAAGAGCGTCGTGTGGCGCGCCGATGGCTTCGTCGCCGTGCCCGTGGATGAGGTCGCCGAGAGATGGATCCTCTACTACTGGCCTCTCTTCGAGTCCGCCGACTTCCTTCCGCAGATGAGCGGCGAGTGGAAGTCCGGCGCCCACACGTTGCGGTTCGAGGGCGAGCTCTCCAGGCTCATCGAGATCTACGCGAGGCAGGGAGGCCTCGCCTCGTTCTCCGTGCAGAGGCGCGAAGGGCCGCTGTCGGGGAACCGGGCCCTGGCTCACGCGGAGCTGATGAGAAAGCTACGGACCGCGATTCGAGAGGGTCCGGTCACCCACGCGGGCGGCTCGCTTCCAGCGAGGCTCTTCGGCATGGATGGCCGGTACATCCTCGTTGCGGCCCCCCGCTGGCAGGAGCTCTCCCTCATGGGCAGCTGGATCATCGACGCGCTGATGCTGCGCTGGGCCAACCTCGTCAGCGAGCTTGCCAGCGGCGACGTCCCTCCTGCGGTCGTGCTGTCCGTGCTGATGAAGGAGCCCGACATCGGGCACGAGACCCGGGTCGTGCGCGCCATCCTGGGCTCCGAGCCACGGCTGGAGTGCGTCTGGACGGGGTCTGGCCTCGAGGATCCCCTCTACGAGGTCGACCACGTCCTGCCCCATGCGCTCTGGCACAACAACGACCTCTGGAACCTCATGCCCACGCAATCAAGGATCAACAGCGAGAAGAGGGCCAAGCTCCCGACCAGACGTCTTCTGGGCTCCCGCCGCTCCTCTTTCCTGCGCTACTGGGAGATCTACCGCACCCACCTTCCGGCCCGCTTCGGTGCCGAAGCCAGGGCACAGACGGGCGAGGCCGACCCCACCTTCACGACGCTCTTTCATGCGCTCGTGGAGTCCGTGGAGGTCACCGCATTGCGCTGGGGGTGCGAGCGCTGGGAGCCCTGAAACCCGGGGCGCTGGCAGGCGGCCGACGCTCGAGCGCCATCCCGCGCGGAACGACGATCCCGGCTCGCCGTCCTTGGCCTTCTCGCCGGGATGACCGCGGTCAAGGGTGGTATCCTGGCCAGTATCGCGCAAGGGGCGGGGCGTGGTATGGTCCGGGGCAGTTCAGGCAACGCGGGAGACAGAGCATGGAGTGTCCGAACTGTGGAGCCACCGTGACGAGCCAGGCGGGGTTCTGCGAGCACTGCGGGCATGCGTTCGCGCCGCCGCCGGGCCCGGCCCCCATCGTGCAGGTCCAGCCTTCGGGGTTCGCGCCTGCGCAGCAGCCCCAGCAGCAGTGGCAGGCACCACCGCCTCCGCAGCAGTACCAGCAGGGCATGCAGCAGCAGCCCGGGCAGTTCCCGGGGCAGGGGTACGCGCAGCCCGTGCAGCCGTACCCGCCGCAGGGCTACCAGCAGGCGCCGCAGGGCTACTACCAGCAGCCTCCGGCCAAGGCGCCCAAGGACGTCGGGCTGTGCGTGCTCCTGGAGCTCCTGGGCGGGGGGCTTTTCCAGGTGTTCGGGATAGGCAACATCGTGGCGGGCAACATCGGCATCGGCATCGCGCTCATGCTCAGCTACTGGGTGCTGCAGTTCATCAACGCGCTCTTGACGATGCTCATCATCGGGTTCATCACCCTGCCGCTCACGTGGCTGCTGTACATGATCATGGCGCCCCTGCTGGCCGCCTCGGCTGCGAAGAAGACGCGCGCGGGGTAGGTCAGCCGCCCGGGATCACGGGCGGCACGATGAAGTAGACCTCGCGCGTGACCATGGTCAGAAACTCGTTCAAGATGGCTTCCACGTAGCCGTGGAAGGCCTGCGGCTGGTCGGTGGGCAGGACCGTGGTGTTGGGGCCAGAAGTCAGGTCGAAGCACACGGGTGCGCCGGGTTGCGTGCCATCGAAGAAGTCCACCGAGGGGGGCGTCCCGGGCGAGCCGGTCGAGGCGGCGGTGCAGGTCTTCCACTCGGCGAGGACGGGGTCGTAGATGCTCGTCCCGCTCGTGTTCGTGCCCAGGGTGTCCACGAAGGCGGTGACGATGTCCACCGTGTCGGCGGTGTCGTCTCGCACCAGGCCGTCGATGCGCATGGGTGTGGACGTGGCGATCAGTTGGACGCCGGAGACGATCGCGGAGCCCAGGCCTGATCCGTCCCCGGGGAGCTCGAACAGAAGAGGGTTCGTGGTGGAGTCCACCGAGCCCGTGTCCATGCAGAGCTGGCCAAGCTGGTCGCGGCCCGTCGTCGACGACGAGGAGTAGAGCCCCAGGACGCGGGCGTGGATGGCGTTGAGGGCCGAGACGGCCTGGACGTAGGTGGGTGGGACCAAGAGCAGGTCGTGGTAGGGGTCGTAGCTGCCGGGGCCGTCGTGCATCTCGGAGTCGGTGACGAGGGCCACGATGGGCATGGCGTCGGGGCGAAAGCACGGGTAGCCGATCCGGCCCACGTCGCAGCCGGTCTTATCTGGCAGGTATGCGCCCTGGCCGTTCCCGGTCGCGGTCACCCACAGGGCAGGGACCTGGGCGTCGGACGTGTCCGCGCCGTCCTGGATGCCGAGGCCGTTGATGGCCGTCTGTACCGACGCGACGCTGGAATCCACCTCGCTGTCGAGCGTGAAGAGAACGTCCACGCCCGGCATCCCGAACGGCAGGTGAGGGTAGTCCGCGAAGGAGGCCACCGCGAACCGGATGTCGGGTATCTCCGCAAGGACGCCCGGGGCGATGGTCGAGGAGAAGGTGCTGCGAAGGGCGGCGATCTCGCCGTCCATGGTCGAGGTGGCGTCCACGAGAAAGAGGAGGTCCGCGCGCTCGATGGTCGGGGTGAAGACGATGGTCTCGGTCGGCGAAGGGCCGGTGGCGCCGTGCGGGACGAGGATGATCACGAGGCCCCTCGATGATGGGCTGTCGCCGGAGTCGAGCGGGTCGGTGCCCACGGTGAGCTCGACCATGTCGCTGGCGCCATCGCCGTCGGTGTCGGCGAGGCGTCTGTCCGTGCCGTAGTTGGACTCATCCGTGTCGGACACCCCGTCGTTGTCGCTGTCCTTGTCGCGGTAGTCGGGCAGGCCGTCGGTGTCCGAGTCCACGGGGTAGGTGCCGAGCTCTTCGTCGCCCGCCTCGTCGCGGTCCTGGATCGTGTCGCCGTCGGTGTCCGCGGTCAGGCGATCCGGGACACCGTCGGCTTCGTAGTCGAGGTCGCCCTCGTGCA
>JBFYZU010000412.1:0-7042 GCA_041309365.1 Myxococcota bacterium | reverse complement strand
AGCCCTACCTGGGTCACAAGATCCAGGGTCTCAAGAACCTCAAGGAAGCCTACGTCCCGGGCATCTACGACCCCTTGGCCATGGACGAGAAGGTGAACATCGACGACGACGCGGCCTACGAGATGGCGCGCAGGCTCGCCCGGGAGGAAGGCCTGCTCGTGGGCATGAGCTCGGGCGCGGCCATGCACGTGGCAGCCGAGATTTCCCGCACACTCGACTCGGGCGTCATCGTCACCCTGTTCCCGGACGGAGGCGAGCGCTACCTGTCCACGACCCTGTTCACGGTCGCGGAGCCGGAGGCCTCGCCAGTCAGGCTGCATTTCCTCAACACGCTCACGCGCCGCACCGAGCCATTCGAGCCTCTCTCCTCTTCGGGCGAGGTGACCATGTTCTCCTGCGGCCCCACGGTGCACAGGCGGCCCCACATGGGCCTTCTGCGCCGCATGATCGTCGACGATCTCGTGAAGCGGACCCTGCGCTTCGCCGGCTACCGGGTGAGGCACGTGGTGAGCATCACGGACTTCGACGACAACACCATAGCGCAGGCCGAGCAGACCCAGGAGCCCATGGCCGAGCTGTGCGCACGGTACGAGGCGCAGTTCATGGAGGACCTCGCCTCTCTCGGCGTGGAGCCGGCGGACGGGTACGTGCGCGCATCGGAGTCCACCGAGGACATGGTGGCCCTCACCCGCAAGCTCGTGAAGAGCGGCCACGCCTACGAGAAGCTGCACTCCGTGTACTTCAACATCGCGAAGGTGCCCACATATGGCGAGCTCTCCGGCAAGGACCTGGGAAAGATCCGGCTGGGCGCCACGGTGGACCTGGATCGCTACGACAAGGACGACCCGCGCGACTTCACGCTCATGCGCCGCTCGACGCTCGGCGAGATGCGCAAGGGCCTGAGCTACAAGACGGAGTGGGGCAACGTGCGCCCCAGCTGGCACGTGCAGTGCTCCGCCATGGCCCGCGCGCACCTGGGCGAGCGCTTCGACATCCACATGGCCTCGAGCGACCTCGTGTTCCCGCACAACGAGAACGAGATCGCCCAGAGCCGGGCCCTCACGGGCGAGAGCCAGGCGCGCTTCTGGCTGCACTCGGAGCTCGTGCTCGTGCACGGCCGCAAGATGAACTACACGGACGACACGTGCGTGACGCTCCCCGATCTTTTGGCACGAGGCTTCACCGCCCACGAGGTGCGCTTCTTTCTCATCTCGACCCACTACCGCCAGCCGGTGCACCTCACCGATCAGAGGCTCGAGGCGGTACGACCCTCGCTGTCGCGCCTGGTCGAGTTCACCAGTCACCTCGATGCCGTGACGTCGAGCGGCCCTCGCGTGCAGGATCTGCCCGGCTGGATCCTGGAGATGCGCGAGAGCTTCCGCAGGGCCATGTTCGACGACATCAACGTGTCGGCTGCGCTGGCCTCCGTGCTCAGGCTCGTGCGCCAGGTCAACCTGCTCATGGCCCGCGGCGTCCTTCATGCCGAGGACGCGCGCGATGTGCGCAACGCGCTCGTGGCAGCCGACGCGGTGCTCGGCATCCTGCCTCCCGACAGCCCCCCCGCCGAGATCCCCGCCGAGGTTCGGGATCTCGTCGAGCGCCGCGGACAGGCCCGCGCAGACCGGGACTTCGTCCTGGCCGACGAGCTTCGTGACCGTATCGCCGAGATGGGCTTCGTCGTGGACGACCTGCCACTTGGCCCCCGCGTCAAGCCCCGCTGAGCCGGCCTCTCGACGCTCGCTGTCGAGACACCGGCCGACCCAACATGGACTTCCTGGAATCGTGTGCCTCATATCTTGCATTGTCGGTCATCAGGGCTTAACTTACGCCTCTTCAACGGAGGTCCCAGATGAAGTACGACTCCTTTGCCAAGAGGCTCGGTAGCAGGGTGGCAGTGGTGCGCAGCGACAAGGACATGACGCAGGCCCAGCTCGCGCGCGAGGCCGGCGTGTCTCTCAAGTACGTGTCCATGATCGAGTCCGGCACGAACCCTTCGATCAAGACAATCATGAAGATCTGCGACGCCCTGGGTACGGACCTGACCGACATCATGGAAAAGGAGGGCATCGGCAGCCTTCCCGGCAAGAAGCCCGCCAGGATGCGCGACGTGCAGGTCGACCTGCCTTCCAGCGATCCCACCATGAAGAAGCTCGTCCGCCTGATCAAGGGCCTCGACACCGACAGCCGCCGCCGGGCCCTGCGCCTCATCCGCACCTCTTTCGGCGACTGATCCTGCCAACCCCGAGCACCGGCCATAAGCGCCGTGACCAGCCATGCCCCGGCCTGCCCCTCGCGAGGAGGGTCGAGCGAGCACGGCGAGCGGTGGATGGTGGGCACAACGCAGAGCCCGTAGAGCTTCGGAGCCTATCGGTCGTCGGGCAGAAGCCTCTTTCGGCCAGACCGAGCCTTCAGGGCAGGCGGGATTCGCGGGGCAGCTTCGCGTCGAAAAAGGCGGTGAGCTTGATCAGGTTCTTCTCGTCCCTGTGGAACTCGGGCGCAGAGTAGTCCTTCACGAACTGCTTCACCTCGGCCTCGAAGTCCTTGAAGTTGGCCTCGTCGTCGATGATCTCGGAGACCATGCGACCCCTGGCCGCGCCGAGGCGCAGGCCGCGCACGTAGGCCTCGAAGCGCGCGAACAGCTCCTCGCCCAGCAGGCTCTTGACGAGACCTGCCTCCCCGGAGAGCTCGTCGAGCCTCGCCTTCACGTCGCCTGGCAGGTCGCCACCGGCCTCCAGCACGAGCTTCGCCGACACCCTCACCGTGAATGCGTCATCCAGGTACCCGATATCGTCGATGCCATCGGGGATCAGGTCGAGAGACTTGAACAGGTAGTTTATCCCACCCGCAGCAGCCTCGCGCGTGTCACGGTTCAAGGTCGAGATCTTGGCCACCTGCAGCAGGATCCCGATGTCCTCCCCCAGCGAGGCGATCCACCCGCCGAAGCTCTCCAGGCACTTCTTCTTGATCTCCTCGGAAGCCATGTTCACCTCTCGGCTCGGTCACCCCATCGGGGCGGTCCAAAGGTTCCTGTATACCCCAAAACCACCTGCCGGTACAGGTCTCTCGGCTCAGCCTCCGTCGCCGTCTCCGTCCGTGTCGTCGGGGATCTCGGCCGTATCTGGCGCCGAAGTGTCGTCCACCGGGTCCGGGCCCACGTCCACGGGCGGATCTCCCGTGTCGTCCGTCGCGTCCGGCTCGGCCACCGTGTCCGTCGCGTCCGGCTCGGCCACCATGTCGGTCACGTCCGGATCCGTGGTGCCGTCCGGCACGTCCTCGACCTCGGCGATGTCGGGCAGGTCGGGCAGGTCAGGGGTTTCCACGTCGTCCGGATCCCACCCGCTGGGCGTGCAAGCCTCCCTCTGCTCGTCCACGCACTGCATGAGCAGGCTTATCTTGTCGCCCGTTGCAGGAGAGAAGGGCAGCTCCAGCTCCCCGAACAGCCGGCCCTCGTGGGTCGTTCGCCAGCCCGTGCCGTCGTCCTCGTCGTTGTACTCGTAGCGGGCCGTGAGGATGAAGCTGCCGCTCGCCTCCACGTTGGTCAGAGGGATCTCCACCACGAAGCTGCCCCCGAACCTCTCCATGTTCGCCAGGGCCTGCTCCTGCATCCAGGCACCGTCCATGACGATCTCGAACTCGCCATCCTCGTTCACCCCGTACGTGACGGCTCCGCCGGCCCAGGTACCCTCCCCGTACCTGCGGAACCACGTGTCGCCCTGCGGATCGAAGGTGACGACTCCCCGGTCCCAGTAGAGCATGCTGCCGGATCTCGTCTCCAGGTGAAGCACCACGACTTCCTTGCGCTTGCACCCGGCACCAGCCAGGAGGATCGCTGCGCAGGCCAGGGCAACGGCTCTCGTCGCGGCTCTCATGGTCTCTCCCGCAGGGCGTCTCGCATGCCGGCCTCAGTAAGGTGGGAAGGGGACCGCATCGGGCGGCTCCTCCTTCACGCCATAGTAGATCCCCACTGTGGTTCCTGTCACCACCACGGCCCCCACCACGGTCCAGAACCACCAGGTCTTCATGAACTCTGGAAGCTCGGTCTTCTTGCTCGCTCCTCCCTCGAGCAGCACGTCGTGTCGCACCGTCCCCGAGGAAGGCACGTCGAGCTCGGCCTTGTACAGGTAGTAGCCTTCCTTGCTCACCTCGAGCTCATGCGTCCCCACCGAAAGGCCCTTGATGGGAGCCAGCGGCGTCACGCCCACCTCTTCGCCGTCGAGCACCACCGTGGCACCCTTCTCGCTCGCCGGCAGAAGCACGCTCGTGTCGCTCTTCTGGGCCTTCTCGTCCTTCTTCTTCACTTCCCCGTCGTTTCCCGCCCCGCCGCCATCCTCTCCGGGATCGGGCTTCTCTTCGCCCTCCTCCCCGGTGGCTTCGATCTCCTTTTCGCCACCGGCCTTTTCGCCACCGGCCTTTTCGCCGCCTGCCGGGGCCACGGCCCCGTCGACATCCTCCGTCTGCTTCGATGGCTTTTTCTTGCCTGCCCGGGACGTGCCCGCAAAGACGAGGGTCGCGGCAAAAGCCAAGGCTGCCACGAGCAGCATCCCGTACGTATATCGCGAGAGAGGCTTCATGCTGTGCACCCGCGTGGTGTATGATGAGGTCCTGTGATGCAACGTGCCGGCCATTATATCCCGAGAGGCGCATCCTGGCCAGCGTTGCCTCTGGCCCTCGCGATGCTGTCCTCGTCGGGCTGCGCAGGCCCCCGGCCCCTTGCCTCTCACGCGCCCGGCATTGTGACCGCCACCGGTCAGGCGTTCCACGTCGTCTCCCCCTTCGCGGCCGCGTCGCTCATCGAGGCCGAGATCGCGCTCGCCGAGGGCGACCCCGAGGCAGCGGTCGAGGCGCTCGAGATGGCCCTTGCGAGCGAGCCAGACGACCCACTGATCCGCGTCAGGCTCGCGTCTGCCCTGCTCGCCCTGGGAAAGACTGCGGACGCGGTCGAGCAGTTGAAGCAGGTGCTCGCCTCCTATCCGGACCACGACATGGCGCTCGTGCTCATGGGCGACATCGCGCTCGCGGCCGGCAACGAGGACGAGGCCGTGGCCCTCTACCTCTACGCCGTGCAGGCCGAGCCCACCTCCTTGCCGGCCTACGAGAGGCTCGTCAGCCTCTACAGGGGTGTGGGTGACTTCGCCTCCGCGCTCGAGGTGGCCGAGCGCATCGTGGAGCTTTTCCCCACCGATCACGATGCGTTGCTGACCGCCTCCGAGCTGGCCCTGGAGCTGAACCTCGAGGACGAGGCCTACGAGCTCATGGCCGGCTACATCGGCCTCGTGCCCACCGAGGAGTTCACGGGCGACCGGCGCGGGTCGGTGCTCGCGCTGGCAGGCAGGTTGCTCGAGAAGGGCCAGTACGCGCGCGCCATGTTCCTGTTCCGGACACTTCTGGAGATCTCCGGAAAGGACCGTGACGCCTCTCTGGGCATGGCCCGGGCCTTTTTGGCCACGGGCGACACCATGAAGGCCCGCAAGGCGCTCGCCGGCATGGGCGACCCGGAGCCTGGATCTCCCTCGTCCACGGTGATGGAGATGGCCGAGCTGTGGCTCCTTGCGGGCGACGCGGCCCACGCCCTGTCGCTCATCGAGGCCGTTTCGGGAAGCCCGGGCATGGGGATCCCGCCGGCCGGACGGGTCCTGAGGGTCGAATGCCTCGCAGCGCTCCTCAGGTTCGACGCGGCCGCCGAGACCCTGGAAGGCTTCGCTCCGGACGAGCACGGCTTCTCTCTGGAGGCGAAAGGCGCCCTGGCGTCCGCCCTTTTCGGGGCCGGCCTCCCATCCCGGGGCTGGGACGTGCTGGCCTCGTCACCCGCGGACATCCCCGAGCTGCTGGGGATCAGGGAGGTGAGGCGTGCGCTCGTGCAGCTCCTGATGGCCGGCTCGCCGCCGGCCGTGTCGGCGCAGGCTGCCCTGGCCTGCTCCACGACCGTGCCAGGACGCCTCGTCCTCGTCGAGGCATCGTTCATGGGCGACCCGGATCCCGGCGGCCAGGCCATCGCCAACTCGATCGCGGGGATCGCCGGCGCCGGCCCTGCCGAGGACGTGCTCGTGGACGCCCTCGCCATCGAGGCCACCTGCATCATCGAAGGGCTGTGCAAGGCGAACCCCAACAGGATCCTCTCCATCACCGCCAGCATGGCCGACATCGCGCCCACCGATCCGCGCCTCGCTGCCCTGCGAGGCATGTTCTACCTGGCCACGGGCAACGTGGACCGGGCCCTTCTCAGCCTTGTCCAGGCCTCTTTCGACCGGCCCGCGGACCCGCTCGTGAAGCTCTGGCTCGCCATGGTGCTCATCGAGACCGGCGACATGGCCGCTGCGCGCGATACGCTGACATCGGCCTTGACCCTCGGGCCATCGTCCTACGTGCAGTCGCGCCTCGTCGAGGAGCTCTCGTTCATGGGCGGATAGGGCCTCGACACGGGACTTGTTCGCCCACCTGCAATGGTCGCTGCACGAATCCGCTGGCCCCGCGGCCAACGTGTGATATGTTCTCTTGCGTGGTGCTCCAATCGCGGCTGACGTTGTGCGGGCTGGCCTGGCTCCTTTGCCCCTCCATATCCGGGTGCCTGGCGATGCATGGCACGGCCGGCCTCACCGACGCCGGCGGCGACACCATCCACGCGGATTCTTTCGACACCGGGCTCGACGTGCCCGACGCCGACGATGGAGACGGGCCGGATGCCGGGGATCCGCTCCTGGACACGGCCTTCGACCTGCCCGTGGACACGGACGAGGCCACCGACGCGCCGGAAGAGGATCCCCTCTTCGACCCCACGCCCCTGGTGGCCGTGTTCGTGGACGGCGCAGATGGCAACGACCTGAACAGCGGCCTGGATCCCCTGCACCCCAAGAGCACCATCCAGGCCGGGATCGACGCGGCCTCTGACGCCGGCCGCGACCTCGTGGTGGTCAGCGAGGGGACGTACCGGGAGTCCATCCAGGTGAAGAACGGCGTGAACGTGCAGGGCGGCTACCATGCGAGCGCGGGATGGAGCCGCACCGAGACGCTCGGCACCATCATCGAGGGAGGCCAGGTGGCCGTC
>JBFYZU010000411.1:0-41346 GCA_041309365.1 Myxococcota bacterium | reverse complement strand
GAGAACAGGGCCGCCACGACGAGGCCCGGGCGCGCCAGGGGCAGGACGATGCGCCAGAATATCTGCACGCGGCCCATGCCGTCCATGACGGCCGCCTCCTCCAGCGCCCGGGGGATGGTGTCGAAGTAGCCCTTGAGCATCCAGACGCAGAACGGGACCGACGTGCTCGAGTAGACGAGGGCCATGCCCGAGAGGGAGTCCAGGAGGCCCATCACGTCCAGGATGATGTAGAGCGGGATGGTCATGACCACGCCCGGGAACATCTGCGTCATCAAGAGCAGGCTCATTCCCGACCTGCGGCCCGGGAAGGCGAAGCGGCTGAAAGCGTAGGCTGCCGTGGCCGAGAGGGCGATGCCCATGACCGTCGTGGCCGCGGAGATGATCAGGCTGTTCGCCATCTGGTGGACGAACAGGAGGTGGCCCTGCATGTCGCGATCCGTGACGAGATCGGAGAAGTTCTCCAGCGAGACGGTGTCCGGGACCGGGCTCGCCGAGAGGGAGAACGCCTGGGAAGGAGTGAAGGCCATCCTGACGACCCAGAGAACGGGGTAGAGGGTCAGGAAACAGAACAGGACGAGCCCTGCGTGGGCGAACGCGACCTTGATCCTCGACGTCGCCCTCATGCGTCGGCATCCTCGAGGCCCGAGGTGAGCCTTCGCGTGAAGCGGGCATAGAAGTACAGCGCCACGAAGATGAGCACCGCGTAGGCCGCTGCGTACCCGTACTGCTCCTGGCGCGAGAACGCCCAGCGGTACGCCTCGCTGATGAGGATCTCCGTTGCGCCGTCGGGCTCGCCGCCCGAGACCAGGTAGATGATGTTGAACATGTTGAACGTCCACACGCTGCCCAGGACCACCGCCGGCACGAGCGCTGGCCGGATCAGGGGCAGCACGATGCGACCGAACCTGGCCCAGCCCGACGCCCCGTCCATCTCGGCTGCCTCCTCGAGCTCGTGGGGGATGGCCTGGAGCGCCCCGAGGCACACGACCATCATGAAGGGGAAGCCCAGCCACGTGTTGGTGGTCACGTTGGCGGCGAAAGCGGTCCAGAAGCCCGAGAACCACGACACGGGCTCGATGCCGAGAAGCTCGAGCAGGCCGTTGATGGCCCCGAACTGGCTGTGGAACATGCCCTTCCAGATGAGGGCCGTGATGTAGTTGGGGACGGCCCATGGCACGATGAAAAGCACCCTGTACACGCCCCTGAGCCTGAGCCAGGGCTCCCTGAGCACCATGGCGAGGGCCAGGCCGATGCCGAGGTGGCACACCACGTTGATCGCGGTCCAACAGACGGTCACGGCCAGGGTGAACCAGAAGCCGAGCGGGTCCGTGACGGCGTAGTCACGCGCCAGAAGGATGTTCGCGAAGTTCGCGAGGCCAACGAAGGTGAACTGCCCGTCGCGGTGGCTCGTGAACGCCACGGCCGTTCCCACGAGAAACGGGATGAACACGAGGACGAAAAGGGCCAGCCCCGTGGGCAGCACCCATGCATAGGCATGACGGCTCTCGATGACCCGCGCGATGAGACGCTCGCGCCGCCGCCTCCACCACCAGATCGCCGCCATGCCGGCGAGAACCAGGCCGAGGCCCGCGAGGTACGGCCACGGATCCCGCGGCAAGGGCGGCGGACGCGTCGCGATGAGCACCTGTCTCTGCGCCTCGGCCAGGGCCCTGCCGGGCGTGGCCGATCCGCGCAGGACGGACCTGAGCGCACGGGACGCTGGCTCCCACATGGAGCGCATGAGCGGGCTCGCCGGAGTGAGCCTGGCGCGGTCCACCTGCTTTCTGAAGCCGAGGAGCACCGCGGGGATCCTTGCCCCGTCCGTCCATGCCTGCGTCCCGGTGACCACCTGTCCGCCCTCGTGCATCCGCGTCGCCGCGCCGTCCTGCGACAAGAACAGCGCCAGGGCCACGGCGCCTTTGCGGTTTCGCGCCCGCGAGGACACGATGGCCGACTCGACCGTGAGCAGCGGCGTTGCCGGCAGGCCCGTGGAGTTCACGACGGGGAGCGGCGCGACCGAGTAGCGCACCTCGTCCTCTATCTCGCCGATGAACCATGGCCCGTTGACGACCATGGCGGCCCTGTCCTCGTTGAAGAGCAGCGTCACGAGCGCTGCCGTGGGCTCCGCGGGGACCAGGTCGCGCACGGTCAGGTCGAAGACGAACTCGAGGCTCGCCTCGTTCGCGGGATCGTCGAGCGCCGGCGAGCCGTCCTCGTGAAACAGCCTGCCGCCGAAGCCGAAGAGCCACGCCGCGTGATGGTAGAAGCTGCCCGTCTCGTACACGAGACCGTAGGTGTCCGAGGCGGGATCCCTGAGCTTTGCGGCCAGGTCCACCATCTCGTCCGTCGTGGACGGTGGGGTGTCGATCATGTCCGTGTTGTAGAACAGCGCCAGCGTCTTGTGCGCCAGGGGCACACCGTAGGTCCTGCCGTCCACGGTCACGCCGCAGGCCCCGCGAAGCTCGTCGGGCAGGTCATGGGTGATGTCCGCCACGAGGCCCATCCTCACCCAGTCGGCGATGCGCTCGTGCGCGAAGATGAACAGGTCGGGCCCCTGGCCTCGCGGTATGGCGCTCGTGAGCTTGCCCGGGTAGGCTCCGTGCGGCACGGCCAGGACGATCACCTGCGCGTCCGGGTGGCCGGCGTTCCACCGGCCCACCAGCGTCTCGATGGCCTCCTTCTCCTGCCCGCGATAGCTGTGCCACAAAACGATCTCGTCCGCGAGGCAAGGAGCGCTGGCCAGCATGAAGGCGGCGAGAAGACATGCGCCGCAGGTCCTCATCGCCGCAACGCCTCGCCCCGATCGTCGAACAGGTGCACGCTCGCAGGCGCCACGTCGAAGCCCACCCTGGAGTCCGGCGCCAGGCCGGCGGCTGCCTGGCTTTCCACCTGTGCGACCGCCTCCACGTCGCCGACGAGCACGTGCACGTAGGACTCCCAGCCCAGCCTCTCCACGACCTGGACAATGGCATCGACGGCCGCAGGGCCGCTCGCGGGAACGAGCCCCGTGGGGCGGATGCCCACGGTGACGCGGCGTGCCTCGCCTGAGGCGAACCTGGGCGAGATGGCGACCTCGAAGCCGTTGCCGCGCACGACGGCTCCAAAAGGGTCCATGGTCCCGTCGAAAAAGTTCATGGGAGGGCTGCCGATGAAGCCGGCCACGAACCGCGATGAGGGCCGCTCGTAGATCTCCTCCGGCGTCCCCACCTGCCTGACGTGACCGCCCTCGATGATCGCGATCCTGTCGGCCAGGGTCATGGCCTCCACCTGGTCGTGCGTCACGTAGACCATGGTCACGCCCAGCTCACTGTGCAGCTTCTTGAGCTGTACCCTCATCTGGCCCCTGAGCGAGGCGTCCAGGTTGGACAGGGGCTCGTCGAAGAGAAAACCCCTTGGCTGGCGCACGATGGCCCTTCCCACGGCGACACGCTGCCTCTGGCCTCCCGAGAGCTGCTTGGGGAGCCTCCCCAGAAGCTCGGTGAGCCCGAGCCTCTCGGCCGCGCCCTTCACGCGGCTCTCGATCTCGGCCTTGCCCATCTTCCTCACGGTGAGGCTGAAGGCCATGTTCTGCGCCACCGTCATGTGCGGATACAGGGCATAGGACTGGAACACCATGGCCAGATCGCGGTCCCTGGGGAGCACGTCGTTGGCCCGCCTGCCGTCGATGAAGAGGTCTCCCGAGGTGATCCCCTCGAGGCCTGCGATGCAGCGAAGGAGCGTCGACTTGCCGCACCCCGAGGGACCGACCAGCACGAGGAGCTCACCGGGCCGGATCTCCAGATCGATACCGCAAATGACCCGGTTGTCGCCGTAGGCCTTGACCAGCCTCTTGACCTCGATGGCGCAGGATCTCCCGTGGCCAGCCATAAGGCTCAGCGTATCGCCGCCGGTCCGTGGCCGCAACAGCCAGGGCATCGGCACAGAGAGGCTGGAAAACGGGATGGTGGATGGTATACTGATCATGCGCGTCGACGCCGATTCCGATTCCATACCTATCCGGGAGGGAGACACGTGAGGCCCAGAAGCACTTGCACGATCGCACTCGTCATGGCACTGGCAGGCTGTGGAGGTGGTGGAAAGACCACGCCGGACACGTCCACGGACGCGACGCAAGAGGACACCGTCACGGACACGGGGCACGACACGGGCACGGACAACCCCGGGGACACGGCCGACGAGGACGAGCCGGCGCCCTGCACGTCCCACGAGGACTGCGACGACGGACTGTGGTGCAACGGCACGGAGACCTGCACCATCGAGGGGACCTGCCAGGGCGGTACGGCCGTGGACTGCGACGACGACGACCCCTGCACCTCGGACGTCTGCGACGAGGGCACGGTGGCCTGCGATCACGACCCGCTGGACGAGGACGAGGACGGGTACGTTGCCGTGCTGGGACCGGGCGGGGAGGCCTGCGGTGGAACCGACTGCGACGACACGGCCGCCGACGTCTACCCGAGCGCCGCGGACGGCGAGTGCGACATCGTCGACAAGGACTGCGACGGCTCCACTGCCGAGCACATCGACGACGACGGCGACCGCTGGATCGACGGGGATGACTGCGCCGGCATGACGGAGACCGGGTCGTACTTCGGCCTGGGCGACTGCGACGACACGGCCAGCGACGTTTGGCCAGGAGCGCCCGAAGGCTGCGACACCACCATCGACAACGACTGCGACGGCGACGCAACGGACGTGGAGTCGGACGCGGACGACGACGGGTACGCACCGCTCAGCTGCGACGGCGGCACGGACTGCAACGACGGCAACGCCAGCATCCACCCGGGCGCCATCGAGACCTGCGATCTGGTGGACCAGGACTGCGACGGCACCATCTTCGACGCCCCGGGCATCGACGACGACGGCGACCACGTGCCCGATGTGGCGTGCGGCGGGACCGACTGCAACGACACGGCGCACACCATCCACGGCACGTTCACCCACACGGCATCGCTCGACTCCGATGCGGCGGCCGCCGACGAGATCTGCGACGCCGTGGACCAGGACTGCGACGGGTCCATCCTGGACGCGAGCGGCGCGGACGACGACGGCGACACCGTGCTGGATGCGTCCTGCGGCGGCACGGACTGCAACGACTTCAACGAGTATGCCTACCCAGGGGCGTCCGAGGGCTCCTGCGACGAGATCGACAACGACTGCGACGGAGACGCCATCGACGGCATCGCGGACGACGACGACGACGACGTGATCGACGACGCCTGCCCGGGTGGAGGCGACTGCGACGACGACGACCCGACCATCCACTTCGGGGCCACGGAGCTTTGCGACACCATCGACCAGGACTGCGACGGGTCCTGGGCGGATGCGGGCGCGGACGACGACGGCGACACGGTGCTCGACGTGTCCTGCGGCGGCACGGACTGCGACGATCTCGCGGCGAACATCCGTCCGGGCGCAGCCGACACGGGCTGCGACTTCGTCGACAAGGACTGCGACGGCTCCACGGCAGAGCACATCGACGACGACGCGGACGGCTTCATCGACTCGGTCTGCGACGGGGTCATCACGGACCCGGGCACCTACAGCGGCCTCGACGACTGCAACGACACGGCCGCGGACATCCACCCAGGAGCATCCGAGGGCTGCGACACCACGATCGACCACGATTGCGACGGCAGCGCAACGGATGTGGACGCCGACGCCGACGGCGACGGCCACGCGCCCATCTCCTGCGGAGGCGACGACTGCGACGACAGCAGGAACGATGTGTACCTCGGCGCGCCGGAGACGGGCTGCGACGGCATCGACAACGACTGCGACGGCGATGCCCTCGAGGGCCCGGCCGACAACGACGATGACGATTACCTCGACGTGGCCTGTTCTGGAGGCAACGACTGCAACGACATGGCGGCCTCGGTCCACCCTGGCGCCACGGAGCTTTGCGACGCCATCGACCAGAACTGCAACGGGTCGTGGGCGGACGGCGGTGCGGACTCGGACGGCGACGACGTGCTGGACTCCACGTGCGGGGGCACGGACTGCGACGACGGCGATGCGCTCGTGTACCCGGGCGCGCCCGACGACTCCTGCGATCTCGTGGACAACGACTGCGACGGAGACGCCATCGACGGGATGGCGGACGACGACGACGACGACTACACTGACGAGGCCTGTCTAGGGGGCAACGACTGCAACGACGAGAATCCGAGCATCCACCCCGGCGCGACGGAGCTATGCAACCTCGTGGACGAGGACTGCGACGGCTCGCTGCTGGATGCCTCGAACGCGGACGACGACTCGGACACGGTTCTGGACACGACCTGCGGCGGGACCGACTGCAACGACCTGAACCAGTACGTCTACCCGGGCGCCCCTGAAGACGCATGCGACAGCGTGGACAACGACTGCGACGGCGACGGCCTGGACGGCGTGGCGGACGACGATGACGACGACTACATGGACACGGCCTGCGCGGGCGGAACAGACTGCAACGACGAGAATCCGGGAATCCACCCCGGCGCGACGGAGCTATGCAACCTCGTGGACGAGGACTGCGATGACTCGCTGCTCGATGCCGCGAATGCTGACGACGACTCGGACACGGTCATGGACATCGCGTGCGGCGGGACGGACTGCGACGACCTGGACGAGGACGCATTCCCGGGCGCGGCGGAGGTCTGCGACACCGTGGACAACGACTGTAACGGGTCGGTGCTGGACGCCACGGGCGCGGACAACGACAGCGACACGGTGCTGGACGGCCTCTGCGGAGGCCCGGACTGCAACGACCTGGATGCCGGAGTGCACCCTGGAGCGGTCGAGACGGGTTGCGACAGCATCGACAACGACTGCGACGGCGATGCGATCGACGGGCCGGCCGACGACGATGACGACGACTATTTCGACGACGTGCTGTGCTGGACCGGCACCGACTGCGACGACACGGATCCCTCGACATACCCCGACGCTCCGGAGATCTGCTTCGACTTCGTGGACGAGGACTGCGACGGCCGGACGGACGAGCCCGTCGTGATGCTGGCGTCGGACTCCCGCATCATCACGGACAGCGGAGACTCGATGAACGTGGAGGTCGTCTGGGCCGGCTCACAGTACGGGGCGGTGTGGGAGGACGACACGGGCGGGAACCTCGACATCTACTTCACCAGGATCTCGGAGACGGGAACGAGGCTGGACCCCGTCGAGGACGTCTCCAGCTCCACCAGCGTGTCCGCGTCGCCTTCCATCGCCTGGAACGGCAGCAATTTCACGATCGTATGGATGGAGACGCCCGGGATGTACACGAGCATCAGCATGGCGCGCTTCTCGGCGGCAGGGACCAGGATCGGGTCCAACACCAGCGTGGTCGCTCCCATGCTCGAGAGCGCGTGGGAACCGAGGCTCGTCTGGTCGGGGTCCGAGCTCGGGCTCGTTTGGATCGACACGAGGGCGATCTCCAGCGCCAACGAGATGTACTTCGCGCGCCTCGCCGCCGACGGGACCAAGACGCAGTACGACACCATGATGAGCACGGACTGGTCGAGCTACGAGCGGCCGGCAATGGTCTTCACGGGAAGCGAGTACGCGGTCGCCTTCGCGGCATTCGACTCGGCCACGGGCTACGAGATCCGCATGTTCAGGGTCTCTGCGGCGGGAGCCAAGGTGGGGACGGATACGACGCTGACAGTCACGGCGGACGCAGCCAGGGGGCCGTCGATCGCATGGTCCGGCAGCGTGTATGGCCTGGGATGGTACTACGACACGTCGGGCGTGGACACGGCCAAGTTCACCATCGTATCGGCCACCGGGGCAGCTCTCACCACGAACATGGACATGGAGAACAGCCCTGCCGGGTCGCGAAACGTCGCCGTTGTGTGGACGGGGTCCGAGTTCGGGGTGGTCTGGGATGATGACATCGTTTCGCAAAGACATCCGTATCTGCAGCGAGTGACCGCTGCCCACCTCAAGAATGGTCCGTCCGTCATGGTCACGAACGAGAGCGACTACTCCGCGGATCCGGCACTCGCCTGGACCGGGAGCGAGTTCGGCGTCCTGTGGGAGGACGATCGCAACACCAACTACGAGATCTACATGAACAGGATCGGTTTTTGCGACTGACCTTGGCCTCGATGGTCCTCGCCGGGCTGCTCGCGGGCTGCGGGCCGTCCGCGTTCAGGCACGCGCCCCAGGGGACGGTGCCGGCGGGTGCGCAGTACCTCGTCAGGATCAGCGTGAACGGCGAGGGGCCGCTGGACCTCTACTGCTCCCTGAGCCCGGTCGTGATCGACACGGAACCTCCCTACCATCTGGTCGACTGCGAGCCCAGGTGGGTGACGCTGGCAGCGGGGGATCGCATCGACCTTCTCGTCACGCACCTGGCATCGGGGCTGGAAGAGGTCTTCGAGGGGCTCACGCCCGATGGGTTCCTGCTCAGGACCCAGACCGCGGTCACGAGCAAGGCAGGGGGGCACCATTTCCCCGAGTGGGACGGACAGAAGGTGCTCTTCAAGGGGCTGGACATCCTGGAGACCGAGCTGCCGGGCACCTGAAGGCGCGTGGGCTACTCTGCCACGTAGATCTTGGCGCCGCGGGCCAGAACGTGCACGACGAGCCGGCCGGCCGCGCCCACGGTCACGACGTCGTCTGTGGTGTCGGCGTCGTCCAGCACGTTGACGAGGACTGTGCCCGCCGCGAAGGAGGTCTGCATGTGCTCGCCTCCTGCCCAGGCGTAGGAAGTCTCGGACGCGTGGGTGTCGCTCGCGTTCACGACCACGAGCACTGTCTGGCCCTGGTAGGTTCGCTCGAACGCGATGATACCCGCGTCCGGCTCGTCGCCCGTGCGGTCGGTCGACCAGCGGATCTGCATGTCTCCCCTGCGCAGGGGCGCGTGCTGCCGGCGCAGCGCCGCGAGCCTGGCGATGAGGCCGAACGTCGCGCCGGTGGTGTCGTACCCCGAGCTCCAGAGGTCCTCGCGGTTGTGAGGATCGTTGCCTCCGTCGAAATCCTGCTCCGTGCCGTAGTAGATGCACGGGATCCCGTCGATGGTCATGAGGTAGACGAGAACGCTGTGCAAGGCCTCGATGGAAGGCCTGTCGTACAAGAAACGCGGGATGTCGTGGTTGTCGATGAAGTTGACGAGGAGCTCTTGCGGGGAGAGCCCTTCGCCCGTCTCTGCCGTGGGGCCTGCCGGGTGAGGGACCGCGCCGTAGTTCGTGGCGCGGGCCGCATGCAGAGATTCGATGACGGACGTGGGGCCGCCGTGCTTGAAGACGCCGTCGATCACCTGGAACTTGTGGCTGAATTGGAAGACGGAGTCCAGCTCCTGGTCGAACGTGAACGAGCCGATGAGGGCGTCGTCGCCGTCGAACGCCTCTCCGAACATGAAGAAGTTGCGCTTGCCCAGGCTCGCGGCGTGCTCCCTGATCCTGGGGCAGAAGGTCTGCCAGAACCCGTGCTCCACGTGCTTGACGGTGTCGATGCGGAAGCCGTCGAAGTCGGCGGCTCCGATCCAGTAGCCGTAGGCGCGCACGAGCGCGTCTCGAACGTCGGGGTGCGTGGTCTTCAGGTCCTTGAGGCCTCCCGGGAAGTCACCCGTGATCACCTGGTCGGGCTGGCCCCAGTCGTAGACGCGTCCCTTGCGGTTGTACCAGTCCGGATTTCGAAACTCCTCGGGCTGGGTTCCGATGCGGTTCGTGGACGGATCGTTGAAGAAGACGACGGGCGCCAGGCCCGCACCTCCCAGGGAGGTCTGCGCCTGCACTCCGTCGGGGTCGTAGTCGGGGTCGTACTCCGAGACGTGCGTCACGTCCGAGCTCGTGCCCGAGCCGAACACGGACTCGTCGGGCTGCCCGTTGCCGTTGATGTCGTAGTAGAAGACCTGGCCAACGTGGTTGGTGACGATGTCAAGGATGACCTTGATGCCGCGCTCGTGGCAGGCATCCACCATGCGGCGAAGGCTCGCCAGGTCCCCGAAGTGCGGGTTGGGCCTGGTGAAGTGCTGCGTCCAGTAGCCGTGGTAACCGTACACGCCGGCGTCGGTCTCCACGTTCTTGACCACGGGCGAGATCCAGATGGCCGTGACGCCGAGCTTCTCGATGTAGTCGAGCCTGTCGATGACTCCCTGCCAGTCGCCGCCGTGGTAGGCGGCCGGGGCGTAGGGGTTCACGCCGAAGTCGTTGTTCGGGTCTCCGTTCGCGAACCTGTCCACGACGATCTGGTAGATGATCTCGTCTCGCCAGTCCGTGACATGGGTCTCGACCTTGGCGGTCTCGACGGGCGCGGGGTCGATGCAGGCCTGGGCCAGAAACGTGGAGGCCACGGCTGCGAGCAGGGCAGGGTATCTCGGGCGGTCTGTCATGGGTCCTCCAGCGAAAGGGCGTAGACCCTGAGCTCGTAGGGAGACAGTGTCATCTCGATGCCTCTCTCTTGGGCATCCTCGGCCCTGACGATCACCGTGGCCGCGCCCTCGTCCATGGCGTCCGTCAACGTGAGCGTCCCCCTGTCCGGATCAACGCCGATGAACTCGAGAGGCTCGCGCGAGACGAAAAGGTCGAAGTGGTGCGACGTGTCCGAGTGGTTCGACACGACGAGCCAGATCGCACCTCTCGTCGTGTCGTAGCGCAAGAAGCTGTAGATGTACTGCCCCGACGTGTACCCGGGGCGGTCGGTGTTGGCGCTCTGCAGCGAGTAGAAGTTGCCGGATGCGAACCCCGGCCGGCGGGCCAGGGCGATGAGCCTGGCGTACCACTCCCTCAGTGCCCGGCCTTCCGGATCGAGCATGGATCCGTCGTAGGCGTAGCCGCTCACCCACAGGGCCAGCCGCGGCACGGTCCAGTAGTCGAAGATGGACGTGCGGCCGTCCTCCCCGCCGAAGCCCTCGTCGCCGGCGCCGGTCTCGCCCACCTCCTGGCCGTTGTAGACGAGGATGGGGCCGCTGCTCGAGAGAAACAGCGTTCCCACGAGAGGTTTTGCTGCCGTGGCAGAGCCCATGCCGCTGGCGTCCGGGTCGTCGCCGGGCACGACGGGGGAGGCGAGCCTGCGCTCGTCGTGGTTCTCGCCGTAGCGCAGGGTACGGTCGAACATGAGGTCGCCTGGCAGTACGGCGTCCAGGTCGCTGGCCCGACCGCCGCAGCAGGTGACGGCCTTGAGCGTGTCCGTGACACGGTCGTCGTACACAGCGTCGAACCCGGCGGCGACGAGGTTCGGAAGCGAGAAGACGGGAGGCGCGTCCGCGCTCTCGTAGGCCTCCGCGAAGAAGAAGGCGTCCGGATCGCGAGCGCGGGAGGCGCCGACGAGGTACTCCCATGCCTGGATCGGCACCCAGTGGGCGAAGTCGCAGCGAAACCCGTCCACGCCCTTGTCCTGCCAGTGAGCGATGACCGCGTCCATCCTGATCCACGTGCCGGGCACCGGGTCGAAGGACGCCTCGCCCGAGACGAAGTCATAGCCCCAGTTGAGCTTCACGGTTTCGTACCAGTCGTTCTCGGTGAGCACCACGGCTGTCTGGTTGTTGCCCGTCGCCCTGGGAACGTCTCCCGGCGGGTCGCCGTCGCCGTCCTCCGTCTCCAGCGTCCCGTCCGCGCCTTCGGGCCTGGACCAGTGCACGGGCGCGGGCAGAGACAGGGCCTGCCCCGGCGGATCCACCAGGTAGAAGAAGCTGTTGTGCGGCGAGAAGAACACGCTCGTGTCGTCACCCGCGCCGAAGTCCAGATCGGGCCGCACGTCGGAGTGGTAGGTGCGCGCCACGTGGTTGGGCACGAGATCGATGACCACCTTCATGCCCGCGGCGTGGATCCGGGCCACGAGCGCCTCGAACTCCTCCATGCGTCTTCCCGGGTCGAGCGCGTAGTCGGGGCAGACGTCGAAGTAGTCGCGCACCGCGTAGAAGCTGCCAGCCTTGCCCTTGAGAACGTCAGGGTCGTCCGCCGGCTGGCCGTGGGCCGAGTGGTCCGTGTGGGTGGCCTGCTGGAGGACGCCCGTGAGCCAGATGTGGGTCACGCCCAGCTGGCGCAGGGAGGACAGGGCCGTGGCGTCGATGTGCTCGAACTTGCCCACGCCGTTCTCGGCCATGTCGCCGTCGCGCACGTTCGTGCCCCGGGTGTTGCCGAAGTGGCGCACCACGAGCTGGTAGATCACGGGCCGGTCCGGTTCGTAAGGCCCGGGTTCGCCCGTGCCATCGTGACCCCGGCACGAGGCCAGGGCCACGACGAGGCCCGGGATCAGTATGTGCTCGAGTTGAACCACCACTCGGCTCCCAGGTAGAAGAGGTGCTCCACCGCGCCCGGGTTCCTGCGATCGCCTTGAGGGTAGAGCATACGGGCAGCGTGGTTGGGCACGCTGAGCGTGTAGTAGAGCCGTATCTGGGGACGATCCCACAGCCCCCTGCCGAGGCCGAGGATCTCCATCACGGTGAGCTGGAACACGCCCGGCACGAGGTGGGTGTCCGTGCGCTCGTCGAGGCCGAACGGGAAGTGCTGCTGGTAGCTCAGCTCCAGGCCCTGCTGGAAGTGATCCGTCGCGAACACGAGGAGACGTCCCACGATCGCGCCCTCGGTGAAGTCGTCCGTGTCATAGCGGTTCACGTCCGCGTCGTTGAACCTGCGCAGGTAGCCTCCCACGAGGAGGCCCACCCAGCGGCTCTGCCATCCCAGAGATAGAGCGCCGAGGACCTCCTGGGCGCCTTCGGCCGTGCCCGCGCCTGTCGTGCCGAATGGAACGCCCGCCTCGCCGTAGGCCGCGACGCCTCGCGAGAAGCGAAAGAACAGGTTCAGGTGGCTCGCCTCGCCGAACCCGAACAGCCCCACCTGTGCGCCGAGGACGAACCCCCTGTCCGCCGGCAGTTCCTCCATGATCCCCTCGGGTGGGTAGATGGGCGTGTCCGTGTCGAGCAGGTCGGGAGGGATGCGCTGGCCCGCGGGCAGGCCGTGGTACTCGCCGTACAGGATCAGCTTCAGGCCCACGGGGCTCTGACCGATGCCCTCCATCGTGTAGCCTGCCCTGAGCGAGGCGATGATCCTCTGGCGGTCCAGGAGCACCATCCCGGTGGAGCCAAACCCGGTCCGGGGCACCTGGATCTCCTGGAACTGGTAGTCGTCGTCCAGCCTGTTGACGCCGACGTGCAGCCTCAGGTCCAGGCCTCCGTGGCCCAGGATCAGTCCCCCGCCGATGGTGTTCAGGCTGTCCAGGGGCCACCAGTCGAGCAGGTAGATGTCATCGCCGCGGTACATGCGGGACCCGGCCCAGGCCCTGAGGCCGGGCAGGGCGGGGATGAACCCACCCGTTTCCACGTACAGGTTGCGGACGGCCCATCCCTGGTCGCCGAACAGGCCGCTGTAGTGGGCCACGGGATCGAACAGCGCCAGGGTGACGAGGACCTTCGCGTCGAAGCCCGTGTCCTTGCTGAAGACCTGGGCGAACTCCAGCTCCGCGTAGGAAGGCTCGAAGATCCTGGGGCCGTGGGCCACGACGTTCGTGCTCTTGCCCTTGTTGCCCAGTACGTCGAAGCTGACCTGTGCGCGACCGTAGGAGCCGAAGCACGAGTCCAGGCTCCAGGGGGCGGCCTGCGCGTCCGCTCCGGATGCGCACGAGGCGTCCGGGGCGAGCAGGACGGCGAAGAAGAGCGGCACGAGCCCAGGAACCTTCAAGACGCGTTCCTCCTGATCCGCGAGCCAGAGTAACATCAGCACTGTGGATCGTCCACGCCGGCGTGCTATCCTGGTCCTCGGGTGCAGCGATGTCGGGGTCGAGGCCGCAAGGGGGATCGAGACGCTCCACGTTCCGGGAGGCGGGCCTGGCGGCGTGCGCCGGCCTGGTGCTGGCGGTGACGGGGTGCGCGAGCGCGCGGCAGGTGGAGATCCCACAGGGGGCGGACGCGGAGATCGTCTGCTCGGCGTGGCTCGACTCCTTCATGGGCGATCCGTCGTCCGCACCCTTGGCCCTGGGTGCGCGGATCGTCTTCGTCGGCGTTGGCGACTCCAGGGACCCGAGGCGGATCGTTCCCGAGGCGATGTCCGTATCGGGAGATCCCTCGTTCGAGGTTGCCGAGGTGGTGGACGGGCGCTTTATGCACTGCCAGGGCGCCTACCGTCTCGAGCAGGTCGAGAGCGAAGGAGCGCTGTGGAGCAAGGCCTTCTTCGTGGCGGTGGACCTGGTCTGGGATGGCGAACGTTTCCGTGCGTCGGAGGCAACCATCGTCCTCGACTCCTACAGGGACGAGGCCAGCCAGACCATGTTCGAGAGGGCTCTCGCGTCCCAGGCTCCGTACGAGGGGGCATTCTCCGGCGATGGTCCCGAGAGATTCTACGCAATAGACTCCGTGTACAGCGGGATCCCTCCCGGGATCGATCCGGCCGTGGGCGCCGTCCTGAGCGCCACCTACACCGAGATCCTGATCCTGGGCGCTGACGGGCATCTCGACTACCACGAGACGCTCTTCGTCGACAGGCAGGTGGAAAAGAGCGGGGCCGTGGACGAGCTTCTTCCCACCGGCACCTTCTCGCGCGGCAAGCGGAACGTGACCGTCCAGGCCATGGATCTGGGCCTGGATCGGACGGCCGTGAGGTTCGAGTGGGAGGAGAGCGAGGACTTCAAGGTGCCATCGAAGGAGAAGAAGGGCGAAACGTGCGTGCAGTCCGAGACCACCAGGACCACGTCGATACGGATCATGCGCAAGGGCAAGTTCAAGGAGATCTTCGGTGCGGTCACTGCCCGCTGGAGAACGTGCGGCTGTGACGAGGGCTGTGAAAAGGGCGGGTCCGGGTTCGAGGGATTTACAACGAAGCTCACCGCCCACAAGACGGGGGATGGTCCCTCAAGGCTGCACCTGGTGTTCAGCTACGAGGGGGGCAGGGACTGGCTCGAGGTCTACGCCTTCGTGAAGAAGCGTTACGAGCTGGTGAAGTGATCCTTCAGTAGACCACACCGACGTAGATGGGGTTCGAGTAGATCCATACCTTGGAAAGCGCAAGGTACTCGTCCGCCTTCATACCGAGCCACGGCCTGGTGTGGTTCGGGACGATCCTCACCTCTGCCCTGTACACGCCCGCGCTGGCCGGGAAGGTGATGTCCGCGTCTCCCGAGGCCACCTCCTCCCATGCGCCGTCCACGAGCTCGAGGATCCTTCCGGTGATCACTGGCTGGGGCCCTTCCGGGTCGAGATTGTGGACGGAGGGGATCGCGAGCACCAGATCGGCCAGCTCGCCTGCCGGCACGGTGTCTCCCATCTCGTGGACAGTGCTCCCGGAGATCGCATGGAAGTCGAAGCCCACGGGATAGCCGAAGGCCTCGAATGCGCCGTACATCCTGCCTCGAAGGATTGCCTCCTTGAGGACTGCATCATCCACCGGACCCGCCGGCAGGAGCACATGGTTCGAGAACCAGTGCATCAGGCGGCGGTAGGAATCGAGCCTCTCGCCATCCGATGCCTCCCCGGAGAAGGTGTTGCGATGGATGTCGCTGGCCAGTACACCGATCTGCCGGCGCACCTCGAGCGAGCTGGCCCACGCGTCCATGTCCGCGGTGCTCTCCCGCCACAGAGGCACGAAGCCCAGCTCCGCCACCGGCACCTGCCATGGGCGGTCCTGCATGTCCAGGATCATGATGACCAGGACGTCCAGGGCCTGGTACATGTTGGCGTGCAGGTTGTAGATCTCGATGCCGTCCAGCTGGAGCCCCAGCAGGGTCGAAACGTCCCACTCCTCCGTGTGCATGACCAGGGCGATGGCACCGGCGTCCCTGTAGGCCTGCACTCCCAGGGCCGTGACGTCGTTGTAGGCGGCGACCCGATCATCGATCGTATCGCCCACGTGGTGCTCGAGACCGATGGGCATCGTGCCCGACTCGGTCCCGGCAGCGATGATTACGTCGCGCCCGTCCTCGCAGGTCATCCGGTTGGCGACGGGCAGACCACCTCTCTCTATGAGCGTGTCGCCGTCCTTGTACAGGAGGACTTCCGGGTACTCGTAGTAGGCGAACAGATCGTCGTGATCCGTGAGGAAGGCGAAGTCCTGGGCCGTGGCACACAGGGCCTCGCGTAGCTCCTCGAAGCACTGCTCGTTGCGTACGTCGTCGATGAATGGCTCAGAGTCGCATGCGTCGTGCGAGTACGTCGAGTGCAGGTGGATGATGCCCCTCTTGAGCTGCCACCCTCGAGGGGCCGGGATCTCCGACACGGGCACCACGGCCCAGGGGTGATAGAAGGCCGGATCCACGGCATCGGGACCCGGTCCGGCCTCCCATCCCGTGACGTCCGTACTCGCGTCATGAGCGTCCCTGTCCGGGGCACAACCCAGGAAAAACGCCACGGCCGTCACAATCAAAAGGACAGAACCTGCGGTGTTCATACTCTTCGACATCCTCCGATTCTAGTCGAACACCACACCCGAGTCACGCCTTGACCATCGCCTGGAACCACGCTCGCATGCTCGCACGAGTTGCCAAGAAGCGGTACCATGTGCGATAATTCGTATCACGCTCGAAAGTATCGACGAGTAGGGCGGTTTTTTTCGGCGACCTTCTGCTCTCGAAAGAGCGGAGTAGAGAACGGCGGAGGTCACCTTGGACATCACACCCATCGTGCCGGGCTGCACGCACGTCCAGTCCGGCGAACACAGGGCGATCTTCGGCGCTCCACCCGAGATCCTGAAGTTCATCATGAGGGCGGGCAAGGAGTTCCCCACCGTGGGGGTCCTCCCGGACGTTTCATACTTCAATGGAGTGTCCCAGGTGGCGCTGGAGTTCCCTTCCTACTGGTTCCTGTTCTTCGCCAGGAGCGAGAAGCAGGACCGGTTCCGCGTCATCGGCAGCCCCGAGATGTGCGAGCGGGTGCGCAGCATACTGGAGATCACCCTGTTCGGTCCCACCCGCGAGCAGATGAGGCGCTGGAAGCTGTCCCGCTCCCGTATCGACATGCTGTGGAAGATCATGGACAGCATGGCGATCCGCCGCGAAGGCAGGAGGCTTGGCCTGGACGAGCTCTTCAGGTTCGAGGACCTGACCGTGGGTGGAGGTCCGGTCCCGCTGTTCGTCGACGGCCTGACGACGGTGGAGGCGCTGGGGAAGAACCGATTTCGCGTGGAAGAGGGCGGCAGGAGCCGCGTCATCGACCTGAACTTCGAGGGGGAGCAGCTCTCCCTGCTCGCGGATCCGGCCAACGAGCTGGAGCTGCCCCAGGTCCTGAGGGTCAAGCTTCTGGGCACCTACTCGGGCTTCGACGCCGACGGTCCCACCACGGGCATGGTGCTCTGGGTCAACTGCAACGGGTTTCTCGTGGACGGCCCCGTGGGCACGTCCATGTACCTTCGCAGGCTGGGGATACCCAAGGCCGATCTCAGGGGCGTCATCCTGTCGCACGTGCACGACGATCACTGCACGCTCATGGACATGATCCTCGGCGAGCAGACCACGAACATCATCACGACCCGAGAGATCTACGAGTCCATGCTCATCAAGGTGGCAGGTGTCCTCGGAGAGCCGATCGACGAGATCCGCAACTACCTGACGTTCACGGAGGTGATCCCGGGCAAGACCATCAACATGTTCGGGGCCCGCTGGGAGTTCTTCTACACGGTGCACTCCATCCCGACCATCGGGTTCCGCGTCACGGTGCGCGGCCCGGACGACAGGGACCACACCGTGGTGCACTCCAGCGACACGGCGGGCTTCGGGCTTCTCGAGAAGATGCGCAAGCAGGGCGCCATCACCGAGGCGCACGAGAGCAGGCTTCGCAACCTCGTCAGGGGCGGGGAGAGGCTCGTCATGATCGACGGCGGCGGCCCGCCCATACACGGCGTGCCCGGAGACTTCGACGGTGCCATGAACGAGCACCCGGACACGGACTTTCTCTTCTACCACACCACGCCGGAGAAGGTGGGGTGCAAGAGGTGCGAGGTGGCCACGCCGGGATGGGGCAAGACCTACATCCATGGCAAGACCTTCCCGCAGGCCCTGCTCCTCAAGCTCCTCAAGACCATGAGGCTGCTCGAGGTCTCCGACCTCACGTGGATCAACATCCTGCTCTCCCAGGGCGACTTCATCGAGGTGCCGCCCGACACGGTGGTGGTGAGCCAGGGCCAGAGCGGAGATCACTTCTACTTCGTGCTCGCGGGCAGCCAGCAGGTGCTCGACTCGAGCCAGGTCCCTTCCCGCCAGCTCGCCGTCCTGGAGGGCGGCGATTTCTTCGGGGAGATGTCCATCATCCGTCACGCCAAGCGGAACGCCACGGTGCGGACGCTGTCCTCGTCCGTCCTGTTCCGGTTGCCCGGAGACGTGTTCCTCGACTTCGTGGAGGCCAACGGGCTCAAAGAGCGATTCGAGCGCATCTGGCTGTCGCGGTCGATCATCTCGGAGGTGAAGATATTCCGCAACCTGCACCCTGCGGCCATGCACCAGATCAGCCTGCTGGCGGATGCGACGACGTACTCTCAGGGCGACATCGTCATCAGGCAGGGAGGCAAGGCGGACGACTTCTTCATCATCACGAGAGGAACGGCCGACGTCGTCAGGCGAGACGGCAGGGGCGAAAGGCAGGTCATCGGCAAGCTCCACCGGGGCGACTTCTTCGGCGAGAACGTGGCCATGGGCTACAAGGACAGGCGCAACGCCTCCGTGGTGGCGACCTCCCGCAAGCTCGAGACCTTGCGATTCTCCGGCCGCGACCTGCGAAGGCTGGCCGAGAGCGCGCCCGTGCTCAGGCACGAATTGCACATCGTCATGCGCGAGCGCGGGATGACCGAGTTCCCGGTCACGCCTCGCGAGAGCATGGAGACCGAGGCCTTCCCCCAGGACATGCTCCCCATCTGATCTCGGTCCCTGTGTGGAGCCGGGAAAGAAGGCTCAGGCCAGAAGCTGCCTCTCCATGAGTTCGTCCTTCTCCATCCAGAGCCGGGTGACCCAGGCCTGGAACCTTTCTCGGAAGCCAGGATCGCCGGCGTAGTCCCCAACGATGAAATCAGCAGGAATATCGTATCTTCTGGCCAGCAACCTCACGCGGGGGATCCGGTTTTTGAACAGGTCGTACACCGTGGGTATGCCGGCCGGGTAGACGATGGTCACGTCCAGGAGCCCGCCCAGGTGCGAGCCCATGGCTCCCAGCACGAAGGCCAGACCTCCGGCCCTGGGAGGCAACAGGTGCCTGAAGGCCATGCCTGCGGCCACGTGCTTGTCCGGCGTGATCCTGGTGCCCTCGAGGAAGTTAATCACCGCGACGGGCACGTCCTTGAACTTCTCGCACGCCTTTTTCGTGGTCTCGAGATCCTTGCCCCTGAGCTCCGGGTGACGGGCGAGCTTCTGCTTGCCGTAGCGTTTCATGAACGGGTAGTCCAGCGCCCACCACGCGATGCCCAGAAGCGGCACCCAGATGAGCTGCTGCTTGAGAAAGAACCGCAAAAAGGGCACCTTGCCCAGAAGCAGCATCTGCAAAACCGGGATGTCCACCCAGCTCTGGTGGTTGCAGATCACCATGTAGGAGGTCTCGCGGCTGAGCCCCTCGAGCCCTTCCACCTCCCATGTCGTGCTCGTGAAGGTCCTGATGCACAGGCTGTTGAACCTGACCCACGTCTCGGCGATCCAGGCCAGGGCCCTGCTCATGAGGGTGCGCCACCTGCGGATCGGGATCGCGAGCTTGAGCAAGGCCAGAAAAGACAGGGGCACGAAGGCGACGGCCGTGTTGGACCATACGAGCAGCGCGCCCAGGATCATGACGACGGGCCCTGGCAGCTTCTTGAGCATCCCCATGAGTCGAGAGAGGATATCACAACCCGGGCTCCCTGCACCGTTGAAACCCGCCGCCCTACGGAATAGTCTCGAACACCGGAGATATGGAGGAGCCACATGGCGCACTCACGCATCGATACCTTGTCCTTTCTCGTTATAGCGTTGGCTCTCGCCGCCGGCTGCAAGGGCCGCGAGGCGCCGATCGCGGCAGCGCCGGAGCTGCCCACTTGCGCCATGGTGGTCGAGGCCATCGACGATGCGGGCGGCCGGGCGTCCGTCGTGGTGGAGCGCGACGGGGCCAAGGCGCCCATCGATGCTAGCCAGGGAGAGAAGCTCCTCCCGTCCGACAGGGTCACGACGGGCGAGGGGATCCGGGCCCTCGTCAGGCTCGAGTCGGGAGACCGCATCGCCCTCCGGGCCGGCTCCAGCGTGAAGGTCCTTTCCAGCACGGCGCTGGTGCTCGAGCAGGGCGAGATCCTGGTGGACGGCGCGCTCTCGGGCGTGTCCACGGGCTTGCGGGTGACCGCCGGGCCGGCCAGCCTCAAGATGGAAGCCGCGTTCGCCAGCGTGAGCCTCGCCGGAAAAGACATGCGCCTCGCTTTCGTGAGCGGCTCGGGCGTCATCTCCACGGCCAGCAGGGAGACCATTGTCCAGGGAGGCCAGGAGGCCGTCATCGACGACAGGGGCGCCGTGGTCGTGCACTCGCTCTTTGACGCAGGCTCCCTGTTCGGATGGAGCGACGCGCTGCGCGCGCCAGCCTCGGTCCCGGGCGAGACCGATCTCGGGGCACAGGCATCTTTGCCCACGGGCAGGCTCGGCTCCCTGTCGGCGAAGGCGCCGGGGGGCAAGGCCATCCTGCCTTTCGAGATGGTCAGCCAGGACGTGCAGGTGGGCATCCAGGACAGCGTGGCCGTCACGCGGATCGAGCAGGTCTTCGTGAATCCAACGAGCCAGGTGGTCGAGGGCACGTACCGCTTCCCGGTCCCGCCGGGGGCCAGGCTCACGCGGTTCGACATGGAGATCGGCGGCAAGCTCATGCCCGGCGAGATCGTAGAGAGGGAGCGAGGGCGCGCCATCCTGCGCAAGGTCATCGACGATTACCTGTGGCTCATGCGCGATCCGGCCCTGGTGGAGTGGGAGAGCGGCTCCACGTTCAAGACGAGGATCTTCCCCATCAAGGCCAAGGAGACAAAGCGCATCGTGCTCTCCTACATCCAGACCCTCCAGGGACAGTCCGGCCGTTACCGCTACGTGCTGCCGCTCGCGGGACCGGGTGCCCCCACCATCCCCAGCTTCCACTTCGCGGCCACTGTTGCGAGCTCAGCCGGCACGCCCGTTTTGGGCCTGCCCCTCTACGCGGCGCGCACCGAGGTGAAGGACGGCAAGGCCGTCGTGGACGTCGAGACCAGGGACTTCACCCCGCCCGCGGATCTCGTCATCGACATCGAGCAACCGGGCCGGCCCCAGGCAACGCTCGCCACCTTCGGCCCGGAGGACACGACCGGCGACCAGACGCTCGCCGATGCCATGCAGAAGGCAGGCAAGGCCGACCCGGGAGGTGACTACTTCATGCTCACCTTCACCCCGGAGATCACGGACGTGGCCCCCGTGCAGGGAAAGGCCGACGACTGGATCATCCTCGTGGACACCTCTCGCAGCAGGACGCCCCTGGACATGCAGGTGGAGCGCGATCTCGTGGACACCCTTGTGGCGAGCCTCTCGTTCCACGACAGGGTCCGCATCATGACCTACGACGTGCAGGCCACGAGCCTGGGCGACGGGTGGGAGCGGCCCTCGTGGCAGTCCTTGGAGAGGCTCCGCACCATGCTCGACGAGGCGACGCCGGGCGGCGCCACGGACATCTCGGAGGCACTGCGAGCCGCGTCGCTTCTGGTGGAGGGGCAGCGCAGGACCAGGATCCTGCTCGTCGGAGACGGCGCGCCCACGCTGGGAGAGCTCTCGGCCTCGCGCCTCGCAGACCAGGCCGCGGCGCTGATCGAGGGAAGGGACGTGACCTTCGCCACCATCGGGGTGGGGAGCAGCATGGACTCGCTCGTGCTCGAGCAGATCGCCCACCGCACGGGTGGCAAGTACGTCCAGATCTCCCCTGGCGAGAACCTCCTGGCCACGGCCACGAGCCTCGTCGCAACGATCCGGGCCCCTGTCATCGAGCAGGCCACCGTGTCCGTCTCGGGGCTCGACGTCACGGACCTCGCGCCCTCGACACTCGGGAGCCTTTCCAGCGGCGAGGAGGTGACGGTCACGGGCCGCTTCCACGGCACTGGAACCGCCGTCATGACCCTGTCGGGCAAGGTCGCGGGCAAGGACTACACGAGGCAGTACTCTTTCGAGGTGGGCGAGGCCGGCGGCAAGAACGGCTTCGTTCCCCTCATCTGGGCCTCGCACCGCCTCGATGCACTGGACGCCTCGGACGAGGCCGGCGACGTGGATCGGGCCGTGGAGCTCTCGAAGAGGTTCGCCATCCCCTGCCGCCACACATCGTTCATCGTCCTGGAGAACCAGGCCATGTACGAGGAGTTCCACGTCGAGCACCAGGACGACCGGTACGAGTGGGAAGGCACCGAAGGCGTACAGTACGAGGACGCATCCGACGACATCGACGAGCCCTTCTCCGGAGGTGACGGCAAGATCGGCAACTTCAAGCCTTCCGCCATCATGGGCGGGGGATCCGCTGAAGGCATGGCCATGGTCGGCATCCCCGATCTCGAACCCCTCGGCACGACCTACAAGGTCGAGGGCCACATCACGCTCTCGAATGTCGTGGACATGGGCGGCACCGGGCTTGCAGACATGGATGCCGTGCAGAGGCAGATCCGCAAGCGTCTGCCCGCGATCAAGTTCTGCTACGAATTGGGCCTCAAGAAGAACCCCGACATCAGGGGCAAGATCATCCTCAAGTTCACCGTGGACGCGACCGGCAGGGTCAGCGAGAGCTCCGTCTCCAGCGACACCCTGGGCGACGCCATCGTCTCCGCCTGCATCGCCGCGAAGCTCAAGACATTGTCCTTCGAGAAGCCGGAGGGTGGATCGGCCCATCTCATGATTGCCATGGCCCTCATGCCAGGCGCCAAGACCCCCGTCGACTACTCCCCCAGCTACACGTCTTCGTGGAAAACGGTACCGCTCCATACGGCCTCCATCATCACCCTGCCTCCCCGGACCGACATGGAGGGCAAGATCTCCGACCTGAAGCAGAAGACGGCCGATGAGCCCCTGTCCCGCCGTCACCGCAAGGACCTCGTGGACATCCTGATCAAGCTGGGCAGATTCGGGGAGGCCGCCGAGCAGGTGGAGGCCTGGTCCAAGATGGATCCGGCAAACCCCACGGTGCTCGTCTACCAGGGAGACCTGGCCCGGATGAAGGGGGATCTCGCCGGCGCCTTGCGATTCTACTCTGGCGTCCTCGACCTGGACCCTGCCGATACCCGCATGATGGACACGCTGGCCTCGTTTTTCGAGTGCCACGGGCAATGGTCCTCGGCCCTGCCGTACCGGCTGGCCGCCCATCTGGTCGAGCCCACGAAGCCCGCGCGTACCGCGCAGCTGGCCGTGGCCCTGGCTTTGGCCGGCGACATGGATGCAGCCACCCGGACGGCGGCTTCGCTCATGGTCCAGTCGGCGAGCGGGTACAAGCCCGCGAAGGGCGTGAAGCTCGCCCCCGACACGCTCTCGGTGCTCGAGTCCATCCTCGCCAATAAGAAGCTGCCCGATGGCCACGGAGTGCCCGTACGCGACATGGCATCCAAGGTCTCGGCCCTGCTCACGTGGAAGGGCGACGCAGACCTGGACCTCTGGATCTCCACCACCCCGGGGAGCCACGTGGGAGGGCCCTGGGACAAAGGTGTGCTCGCATCCTCGGCGTCGGGCGTCGAGGGCGAGCTGTTCACACTGCCCGAGATCAAGACGGGCCGCTACAAGGTCCAGGTCATCTGCGCCTCGGAGTCCGGATGCAAGGGAACTGCCGCGACCCTCGAGATGAAGGTCCTGGACAAGCAGGAGACCGTCTTGCTCCTCTTCGACGACTCCGGATGGGGCCTGCAGCCCGTCATCATCAAGGTCGACGAGCGGTACTCGCTGGGCATCTGATCCGACAGGGCCTCGCCCGGGTCCCATCCGATCGAATGGAGGTGCGACATGGCCTGGTTCTCTTCGCAGCACCCCGTCCTGCAGGCGCTCCTGGCCACCACGTTCACATGGGGGCTCACGGCCCTGGGTGCGGCCCTGGTGTTCTTCTTCAGGACCATCAACCGCAAGGTGCTCGACGGGATGCTGGGCTTTGCCGCCGGCATCATGATCGCGGCATCCTACTGGTCGCTTTTGGCCCCTGCCATCGAGATGTCCGAGGCATCCGGGACCACCCCCTGGGTCCCGGCCCTCGTGGGATTCCTGGGAGGGGGCGCCTTTCTCTGGCTCACCGACAGGCTGATACCCCACCTGCACCTGGGGCTGCCCATCGAGGAGGCCGAGGGCATACGGACGTCGTGGCAGCGCAGCATCCTTCTGGTGCTGGCCATCACCCTGCACAACATCCCCGAGGGCCTGGCCGTGGGTGTGGCCTTCGGCGCGGCGGCCGCCGACATCCCGTCCGCCACCATGGGAGGGGCGCTGGCGCTGGCCATGGGCATCGGCATCCAGAACTTCCCCGAGGGCACTGCCGTGTCCGTTCCCCTGAGGCGCGAGGGCCTCTCGAGGACCAGGAGCTTCTTCTTCGGCCAGCTCTCCGGCCTGGTCGAGCCCGTGGCAGGGGTGATAGGCGCTGCCACGGTGGTCATCATGCGGCCGATTCTGCCTTACGCACTGTCCTTCGCGGCAGGCGCCATGATCTACGTCGTCATCGAGGAGCTCATCCCGGAGGCCCAGCAGGAGAAGAACAACGACATCGCGACCATCGGCGCCATGCTCGGCTTCGCCGTCATGATGACCCTGGACGTGGCCCTGGGCTGATCTCGACTTGCTCCTGTCGTATACTCGCCCCCGGATACAAGGAGGCCAACGTGAGATCCCACCACGTGCTCGTCGCCGTCCTCGTCCTGGCCGGCTGCGACAAGGAGAACAAGGACGACCAGCAGCACGGCTGCGACATCTACCCCACTGCCGATGCCTACCTGCCAGTGCCCGTGGGCCCGGCAACGTTCGACCAGCTCGACTCGACGGCCATGAACCAGTCGGACCTCGAGATGGACGCCCAGCTCCCCTCACCGAGGCTCGGCTCCCTGCGCCGAGGCCCCTGCGGCGTTGTCGGCCTGGCCTTCCGGCGCACGCTCCCGGCCGGAGGCGCCGAGCTCGCTTACGTGGAGCTGGTCACCACCGCCGGAGCAGGCCCCTCGGCCCCCGAGACGGTGTCCCCCTCGTTCGACCCCGGCCTGGACCTCTCGCTGTTCTACGAGACCGACTGCACTCCGGTCATCCTCCTGGAAGGCCCGGACGACTGGACCCAGTACACCCGCGACGGCGGCACGTGGACGTCCGCCCCGGCAGGGCTGGACCTCGAGGCCCTCACAGGATCGAGCGGCCACATCCGCGTCGAGGCCGGCGACGTGTCCTTAGATGGAGACTTCCACCTGCTGGCCAGCACGAGCTTGTACCTCGTTCACGGCACCCGCGCGCCTTCATCCGCGGCGCCATGGACGTTCGAGGCCCTGTCAGGTGCCCCGGGCACGAGCGTCGAGCACTACCGCGTGGACTCCGGAGGTACCATCCACGCCGCCTTCACCAGGACGACCTACCCATGCGACCCCTGCGACGTGACCCTCTACTACGGCACGCTCGCACCGGGCGGGGACTGGACGACGGACGTCCTGCAGGCAGGCGTGTGGGGCCCTCCACTGGACGAGTACGCCACGACGCCGTACATCGTGCTCGCCCCCTCTGGCAGGCCCTTCGTGGCCGCCCACTTCGTGCGACGGGTCGTGACGGGGTCCTTCTCGTCCACCGAGCTTCGCGTGTATGCGCGCCAGGAGGACGGCTCGTTCTGCTCCGAGGTCGTGGCCACTGCGACCGACGGCTACCAGGGCACGGACGGCGACGCCTTCACCGGAGCGCTGCCCGTGGCGGACATCGACCTCGCCGGTCGCGTCCACGTGGTCTTTCTGGACCAGTCCATCTGGCACGACTCGAGCGGCAGGATGAACGAGATCCGCGGACAGCTCCGGCATGCCTCCCGCGGCGCCGACGGCTGGCTTCTGACCACCCTCACCGACCAGGAGGGGCAGACGGAGAGCCCGACCCCCCTCGTCAGCTACGGAGCACCCCTCCTGGCCCTTCTCGGCGAGGACCGGGGCATCGCCGTGGCCGCGGTGCAGCACACCTGGTCGACGGACTCCATCTACAGCTCGACCGACGTGCCCGTCACCTACGAGGCCCACCTCGTCATTGCCGTCCCCTGAGCGCAAGAAGCTCCTCGAATACCTTCGGACGTACTTCACATAACGTGCGAGTCAATCCGGCCGAGCGGGCCCCCCAAGCTCGACCTCGTTCTGAGCCAACCTTGACCGGGGCGAGAACGGCTTTCCACATCGACCTTGCTGCGGTCGATGCCACGTGAACTTCATGCCTGTCCTGAAATAGTGGGTAACCTGGCGATATTCCAGAGCCAGCTTCCGGATTTGAACCGGAGACCTGCGGTTTACGAAACCGCTGCTCTACCACTGAGCTAAGCTGGCTTTACCCCTGCTCGGGGTGGGGGATTTGTGCATCAAAGGGCGCGTGCTGTCAAGGTTTCGGGGTGGGGCGGTCCATGTGGATGACGTGGGTGGAGCGGGAGATCTCCATGTCGAAGTGGTCGCGGTAGTAGCTGGACAGGGCAGGGGCGTCGGGCAAAGAGTCGAAGGGCTCGAGCCAGCCCGTGAAGCTCGCGGGCAGGGTGGGCGAGCCGGTGCAGTCGTCGACGAACAGCTGGCGGTTGTCGATGAGGTAGTAGAGGCGGCAGTCGCCGTGGGTCACGATGCGGGTGGGAGTGGGAGTGCCGGTGACGGTGACGCGGGTGTCGACGTGGGCCTCCATGTGCTGGGCGGTGAGGGTCCTTGCCTCGCCCAGATCCGTGGAAGGCAGCGCCCTGGGGGGATCGCATGAGAAGAGCAGGAGAAGGATGAGGAGACGACAGGGGATCATCTGCCGATGCGGCGCTCGCGGCGCTGGTAGGAGCGCAGGGCCCTGAGGAAGTCCAGGTACGAGAATGCCGGCCACAGGACCTCGGTGAAGTGCAGCTCGGAGTAGACGGACTGCCAGGGCAAGAAGTTCGAGAGGCGCTTCTCGCCCGACGTGCGGATGATGAGGTCGGGGTCGTCGATGTCCCCGGCGAACATGTGGGCCTGCACGACCGACTCGTCGATGGCCTCGGGATCGAGCTCTCCGCGGGCCACCCTGCGCGCGATGGAGCGGGTCGCCTCGACGATCTCGTCGCGGCCGCCGTAGGCGATGGCGAAGGTGAGGTGGTAGCCGTCGTTGTCGTGGGAGATGTCCTCCACGGTGCGGATGGCCTGCTGCACGTCGGCCGGCAGGAGAGAGACCTTGCCGATGACGCGCACGCGGATCTTCTCGCGGGAGATGAGCGGATCCGTGGCGAGCTCGGAGAAGCCCAGCTTCATGAGCTTCATGATCTCGTCCACCTCCTCGGAGCGGCGGCCGAAGTTCTCCGCGGAGAAGGCGTAGAGCACGAGCCCGCGGATCTCGAGCTTCTTGCACCAGCGCATGAGCTCGCGGATCTTCTCCTTGCCGTGACGGTGGCCCACCCACGGCGTGGCTCCCATGTGGCGGGCCCAGCGCCTGTTGCCGTCCATGATGATGCCCACGGACCGGGGCCGCGGATGGGCCATGATCTCCCGCTCGATGGGCAGCGCGACGATGCGCTCGATGGGAGTGCGCAGCCGGTGGTGGGCCCTGTCGAGCTGAACGAGCGTCTCGGGGTCGACGAACGAGGCGATGCTGCGGGGGATCTCCACCTACTCCACCTTCCAGAGCGATTCCGGTCCGAGCATCCACATGTCGAACCAGCCCTCGCGGGGGTTGTCCGTGCGCAGAAGCAGCCGCGGCTCGGCGTCGGCGGGCTGCCAGACGGGCCCCGGCCTGTACATGCGCATGTGATCCTTGACGCCGAGGAACAGGAGGCGCGCACGGGGAGGCACGTGCTTGGCCATGGGCGTCTCTCCCGGCTTGAAGGATCCGTTGCAAGAAAGCTCCAGGCCCTTCTGGCGGAACTCGAGGTACATCTCGTGGGAGATCTCGACGCGGGACGTGAGGGCCTGCGCCAGGCCGATGCGGCCGTGCCAGGCGGACGGATCGTCGCCGATGCGGCCTGTGAGGAGCTCCGAGCAGGAGCCCGAGCCGTACGAGTAGAGGCAGATCCTGCGTCCAGGGACCGAGGAGGGCTCGCCCTCGAGCAGGGCGGCCAGGCTCAGCCACATGCTGCCCGTGTACATGTTGCCCACCTGCTGCGCGGCCCACAGGGCGGGCTGGACCTTGGACTCGAAGATCTCGCGCTCCCGCTCCAGTCGAAGCGAGTCGGACTTGCTGACAAGGCCCGACTCGACCTCGGCCAGGGCCATGTGCGCCTTCCACGACATGCGGGGGAAGGGCAGGTGGTAGATCATGTAGTCGAAGTCCCCGCGCGAGCTGCCCGTGCGGGCCGTCATGCTCGACCACGTGGATCGCAGGCCGGCCAGGTAGCAGGCAACGGAGTAGTGGCCCTCCACGACGGCCGTCGAGCTGTAGGTCGGCCGCCAGAAATCGTTGACGCTCTGCGCGTGCAGCGACTCGAAACGGTGCTCGATGCGCAGCGCGCGCGGGTCGTCGCTCACGAGCATGGCCACGGCGCCTGCGCCCTGGGTGGGCTCTCCCGGGCTGCCTGGCGGGTAGCGTGCGACATCGGCTGCGATGACGATGGCCTTGCGACCCTCGCTGAGCGGGGAGCCGACCCACGAGCAGGCCATCTGCACGCCCGCGGTGGCACCGTAGCAGGCGTGCTGGATATCGAAGACGCGGCACGTGGTGGGCAGGCCGGCGGCACCGTGAACGTAGGCGCTGATGGGCTTGGAGGAGTCCACGCCCGTCTCGGTGCCGACGATGAGAAGGCCCACCTGACGAGGGTCCACGTCGAAACGCTCGATCAGATCCATGAGCGCGGCCATGGCCATGGTGACCGTGTCCTGGGTAGGGTGTGGCACGGCCATGCGCTGGCAGCCGAGCCCCTCGCGGAACTTGTCGGGATCCACGTCGTGCGCCAAGGCGAGCGACTCGAGGGGCAAGAAGTGGTGGGGGACGTGGACGGCGATGGCCTCTATCCCCACGCTGGGCATGTGCGCGCTCACGGCCATCGATCCCTCGTCCGCTCCTTCACCAGCTCGTATACCACGTACCTGTCGCCGTTCATTCCCAAAGACTCGTACGTGGCGTGGGCCACCCGGTTGTCTTTTCCCGTGTAGAGCCGGAGGCCCGCCACGTCCACGCGCGCCGATGCCTGCTCGACCACGTGGCGAAACAGGGCGCGGAACACTCCCTGGCGGCGGAACTCCGGATCCACGTACACACTCTGTATCCACCAGAAATCGCCGCAGCGCCAGTCGCTCCACTCGTAGGTGACCATGAGCTGGCCCACCGGAAGGTATATGGACCTGGGAGGCTCCGATATGGTGACCGGCTGCCCGTCGTCGTCCATGGAGACGACCTCGCCCTCGTCTGCCGCAGGACGCAGCGCGTCGGCCACGAGATAGAAGCCCCTGGCCGGATCGTCGAGCACGGACCTGACGCCTGCGGCGAGGCTGTCGGGATCGAGGGTGAGGCGCTCGGTCTCGAGGGCCATGAGGGAGTTGTACCGGACTACCAGGGGCAGATCCGCCAGGCCGGCCTGCCGTACCCTCAGCCCCGAGCTGCCGGCTGTGCTCTTCGCTCTCATACCATCGATGCGTGCGTCCGGGGATGCGAGCCGGAACACGACCACGATGTCTATTGAATATGGCCAGTTGCGTCAACGGTGGGGACCTGGATTGCCGATGCGACGGATCGTTTCACACGGAAATGTGCTGCCAGTTGAAATCCCGCGTACGGTGTCTTATGTTCCCCCGTGGACGGGGGGACAGGGAGGAACGATGAGCGTCACCATCAGTCCCCAGGCTCTCGACCGGCTCAAGGAAGTCCTGGCCCGGCCCGACAACCAGGGTTCGAAGCTGCGGGTCATCTTCGAAGGATTCGGTTGAGGCGGGCCCCGCATGGGGCTGGCTCTGGACGAGCCTCACGAGGAAGACGCGAAACACGAGGTGGAAGGCCTGGAGGTCTACCTGGACAAGTGGGCCAGCCGCGTCGATGCCATACGCATCCACTACACCGATCATCCCTACCACGGCGGGTTCTCGGTGACGACCGGCACCGAGAGCAGCTGCTGCTGATCGCTTCTCTCCCCCGTTTACCGCGACATCGCGGGATCTGCATGTCAGATTGGCAAGGGTACCGGCCGTTCTCGTGACCAATCGTCACCCGGACGTCGTTTCGATGTCGGGCCAGGGCGCTGGATCGGCCTGGATCGAATGTTGCGTGCCTGGTTTGCACACGAGGGGCAAGCGATGCTAGGAAAGTGACCATGAACCCTTGCAAGTCGACGATGGCGGCGCTGGCCGCAGCCGTGTGCTTCACTGCCTGCGGGCCCACCGTGAAAAACCTCGTCTGGCCGCCCGTGGCGAACCCGACCATGGACGGGCTCTACCCGTACGACTTCGACAACAGGGGCCTGTCCTCGGTCTCGGCGCTGCACGAGAAGATGCTCTCGACCCGCATCGAGGACAAGGCGCAGGACCAGCAGCTCCTCTACGCCCTGGGCCGCGCGCAGGTGGACGCCTTCATGTGGGCGATGACCCTCACGCCCCAGCACAGGGAGGATGTCATGGCCGAGCTCGGGGACATTCTCGGAGTGAAGAAGGCCACCTCCGAGACGTTCCTGGCCGACCCGGGGCCTCTGGTGGAACCGCTCAAGCTCCTCGCGATTCGCTACCCGAAAAGCTCCCTGGCGAGCGCGGGCAGCGACGTGCAGCTCGTGTTCAGGCTGCTCACCCACGAGAGCCTGCCCGAGGACCAGGCCGGCCGGGTGAGGGAGCTGGCCGCCGGCCAGAGGCCCGGCTCGCCCGTGGTGCGCGCGGCCGTCCTCATCATCGCCGGGCAGGCGCTGACCGAGATCGCGTCCCTGGGGGGAGCCGGGAGGAGCCAGGAGCTCGTGAAGAGGCTCGACAGGTTCGCGGGAGGCGTCTTGGAGGACGAGGACGAGCCCATGCGCGTGGAGCGAGTGCTCGAGTGGGTCGCCGGCTTCGTGTGGGCCACGTCCAGCGATCCCGACCCCGTCTTCCTGGAGCTGAGGCACGTGACCGAGGCAGGGCAGTGGGTGCTCGGGGCCATGCTGTTTCCGGCGGGTCTCCCGCGTACGGTGGATCTGCCCGACCTGGCAGGGCTGCCCGGCGAGGCAGAGGACCCGTTCCGCTACGTGATCATCGACAAGGACCGGTCCATACGTGTTGCGACCGGCATCGTCTTCGGAGTGGACGATGCCGGCAAGGTGATCATGATGGGTGACGACTCCCGGTGGGCGTGGCCAGGCAAGGACGTCGGGCAAGCGTCGAGCCTGCCGGACGCGATAGAGGAGGCGAGCCTGTCCGTGGCGGACCTCGGGCCCATCGGGGGCTCTCCGGTATGGGACAGGGGCGTGGCACTCGCAGTGGATCCTGCGCTGGGCGTGGACGCGATCATGCCGGTCATGGAGGTGCTGCGCGCCTCGCTGGATCACGTCGTCCTGGTCGGGCGCGGCAAGCAGGGCGTGACCACCTTCGTGTCCACCGACGTGAGGCCCAACTGCGCCATGGCCGGCACGAGGCTCGGCGCACTCATGGGCAATGGCGAGATCCTGGTGGAGAACGTCACCGTGGGCGCCGAGGAGGAGGCCAGGGTATCGGACGCGGACACGGAGTCTCCTTTGCTGCTCGCCGGCAGGGTGCACGATCAGGCCTTGGGCGTGCTGGGCAAGCCGCGCACCGAGGCGTTCGTGGAGGTGGCCTGGATCGAGGGCAGCTGGAGCTGGGGCCAGCTGGTGGCCGTGTACGAGGGGCTCTTGTCCGCGCTGGGCGAGCGGGCGGGCGAGTACGAGATGCAGGTCGCCGTGCAGACGTTTCTGCTTCCTTCCATGACCATGGGCGAGTCCCGCGAGCTGGAGGTCATGGCGGAGATGGGCGAGGACGTCACCGAGCTGCCGGCCGTGGCAGGCACCACGCGCGAGCAGCTCGTGCTCCTGGGCGCGTACGGGAACTACGACGAGAACGAGCTCGACGCCTGGATGAGCGCGTACCTCGACGGCATGCCTCTCGAGCAGGCAGCCACGGTGGTGCTCGACGTGGCGCGGTGCTGGGGAGGGGATTACAGAGAGAGGGCGGTCTCGGCCCTGAGCGAGGGCAAAAAGTCCATCCTCGAGCAGGTGGCCACGTACCTGGGCGATCCCGGGATGGGGCAGGTGGCCGAGGCCATCCTCGTCCAGGCCGGTTCGAGGGCGGTTCCAGTGCTCGTGTGGAAGCTCATGAGCAACAAAGAGGACGTGTGGACCGGCGCGTGGCGCGTCCTGGCAAAGCTCGATCCAGGGGACATCGAGCATGCGCTCGAGCCGCTCCTGGCCGACGCCGATCCCGGTATCAGGCTGCGTGCGCTGCAGCTCTACGGCAACTCCATGCCGGCCGGCGAACATCCCGAGCTCATCGCGCTTCTGGACGACCCCGACCTGACCGTGCGGCGGTGGGCCATGGCCACCTGCGGGATGCTGGGAGTGCAGGGTGCCGTGGACAGGCTCATGGAGTATGCCTCATCGAAGACCACCGTTTCTGCGCTCAAGGCGGAGGCGCTGTACGCCCTCGGGTTGCTCGAGGCGCACGAGGCGCTTGCGTACATGATAGAGGCGGCAGGCCATCCCGATCCGGAGGTGCGCGAGCTCACGGCCCTGGCGCTGGGATCGGTCGGGGTGGGCGAACCTGCCGTGGCGGCTCTTCTGGGGTTGCTGGGCGACGAGGAGCCCACGGTCGTGCTCAACGCCATGCGCAGCCTCGTGAACGTCGGTTCCCCGGACGCGGTGACCTATCTCGAGGCCATGCTCGACTCTCCCCACCCGGGCATCGCTGCAGAGGCGCAGATCTCCATCGACATGATCGAGGCCGCCAACGAGGTGAGCGTGGCGGGCATGAGCGCCGAGACCATCGAGGCGGCCTGCGACTCCTTGACCGTCGCCGACCTGCCCCTGCTGGCGCAGAACCCCGCAGAAGAGGCCCTCGACTGCCTCATCGAGCTTTCCAAGAGCAAGGACCCGGACACGAGGCTCGCCGCCTGCGTGGCCATGGGCGAGAGGGGCGACGTGGCCGCCATCCCCGCTCTCACAAAGAGGACCAAGGACAAGATCAAGAAGGTGAGGCTGGCCGCCTGGGCCGCCCTCGACATCCTCAAGAACAAGAAGTCGCCGTGACGAGAGAAGGTGGGAGCCTTTACATGGGTACGAGAACCGGAGCAGCCCCGATCCTCCCGACGTCTCCACGCGTTCTTCGGACCACGAGGAATGGGACGATGCTGCACTCGACGATGCTTCTCATGGCCATGTGTGTTGCAGGCTGCGGTGGGGGCCAGGGCGCGAGGGACGCCGGCCAGACGGACACGGCCGGGGACGGCGGCGACGGCCTCGATGCCCTGGACGGCGATGACGGGAGCGACGCCGGGGACGACCATGGGGATGTCGTCAGGGATCCGGAGGACGACGATGGCGGGTCGTACCATGTGACGCTGCCCTTCACGGCGGACGTGGACGGGACCGGCAGCATCCGCATCGGCGAGGTCCTGCTGGCGCGGGCGGCCGGCACGGCCGTGGTGCTGGGCGACGGAACGCCGGCTCTGGCCTACCAGATCACCGACTGGGCCGCATACGGATACACCCTGCTGCACGTCATCGCGCCGGATGTGGACGACCTGAACGTGATGTACCTGTACTGCACCACGGCGGGCCTCGCCTGGGTGTGGCACGAGGACTGGACCCTGGCGATGGACTTCGAGACGGGCAGCGGCGCCTGCACCTTCGCGGCAGCGTCGACCGCGGTCACGGTGCCGCCCCTTCGAACGCCGGAGTCGCGCCCGTCCGCCTCTCAGCTCGTGGAAGGGTTCACCCTGAGCGGCGCAGACGTCTCGTACTCCATCGGGCCGGGCACCATCCAGTGGGAGGGAGAGGCCATGGACCTGTTCCCGTTCGAGGTGGTGGACTGCTCCACGGACTGCACGGCGGACCCGGCGGACGGATGGTGGGAGCTGCACTCCGTGGTCGTGGGCCCTGGCTCGGGCACGTGCTTCGGGATCCTCTACCTCATCAAGTCCACGCCGGATCGCGTCCAGCTCGGATACCCGGTGTGCCTCGACCCGGTCCGCATCAGGGCGGACGCATGGCTCGACGCCACCTGGACCGTGCCGGCCGGAGCAGGCGGAGCCGTCCTGCCAGGGCCCAGGCCTGCAGGCCTGACTCACGTGCTGCGACCGCTTCCCCCCCTTGGAAACGTCGTGCTCTGAACGTGTCTTCGACTATTTCGTCGCGCAGTAGTCGAGGATCTTGCGCGCCTGCTTCGCCCATGCGCTGGTAGGCTCGGCCTGCTCCACGTACAGAAGGTGCGACTCGGCCAGCTTGCAGTTGTCGTAGGTGGTCGCGAAGATCTTGCCGAGCAGCAGGTGAGCCAGGGCCTGGTGGCTGCCGTCGGGGTACTGATCCAGATAGTCCACCAGCATGGCCCGGGCCTTCTCGGGCTCGCTGGCCATGAGCTGGGCTCGGGCCGAGAGGATCATGATCTCCTCGATGTAGAAGCCTTCCGGGAACTGGTTCATGTAGGACTGGGCCAGCAGGATGGTCTTCTCCGGGTCCGCGAGCTTGGCGAGGCTCAGGGAGGCGGCCTGGTACAGGCACCTCTCCCTGGTCAACCCGCTCGCGGTGCTCGAGGCCTCGAGGAACGCCTCCACGGCCTCCTCGTACTTGCCGGCCTTCCGAAGGGCCATGGCCTGGTCGTAGGCCGTCGGTTCGCAGGGTTTCGCCGAGGCGGGCTTGCCAACCTTCGCGGGCCCCTTGCCTCCACCGCCGAAAGTCCCGTTCCCGTCGATACTCTCCTCGTCCGCGGGGATCTCGACGAGGAACGACAGCACCAGAGAGAGCGAGCCCTCGGGCCTCTGTGCAACCGCCAGAGGCTGGATGTCCATCCTCTGGCCTGCCTCGAGAGTGCGCGACTCGCCCGTGAGCAGGCTCACCGTCTCGACAACGCCTCGCTCCACCTCCACGCTCGAGATCCGCCCACCGCTGGCGAGCACCGAGAACAGGGTCCCCTTGACCCTGACCTGCATGTTCTCGCCAGCCACGGTCACGTGCATGCGCGGCTCGGTATCCGGCACGTCGCCCACGAGCAGGCCGCTCGTGAGGAGGATCCGGTACTCGCGATCGTCCGTGCGCTGGACGATGGCATCTCCCTCGCCGGTCAAGGACAGCCGCAACCCGCCCTTGAAGCTTCGCACCATGTGCTCGCCGCTCGTGGTGGTCATGCGCGTTTCCTCGAGCGCGTCCACCTGTCCGGTCTCCGGGGCCGAAGGGTCGATCCTGTCCTGGCCTGCCGGCGTGGCCGGATCGTGCGCGGTGACGCCCTCCGCCCGTCCGGCGCCATCCTCGTCCGGTGCGGCCGCGACCGTGTGCGAACGAGAGCGATCTCCCTGCACGTGAGCCGCGACCACGGCCACGGCCGCGACCACGGCCAGCACGGCCGCAACAGAGCTCGCCGCTGCCGTGATGCGCCATGGCGAGATGCGTCGCCTCCTGGGCCTTGCGGCGAGCCACGGGTCCTCGAGCGCGCCGGCCGTCTCGTGGAAGAGATCCTCGATGCGGCGCTGACTGCGGTGGTAGGCGTTGCACGCGGGGCACTCGAGCAGGTGCTCGCGCACTCCTTGTTCCACCTCGATCCCGCTCGTCAGGGCATCGATGGCCTCCACCCATCCCGGGCAGGGCCGTGTCCTGGGTCTTGTCTTCATCTAGGCTCCATCCATCCACTCTCTGAGGCAAGGATCGTTCTTCGCTCTGCGGAAGACCTCGTTGCGGGCATGGAAGATGCGCGCCTTGACCGTCTCCCGATTGACTCCGAGCTCGCTGGAGATGGCGTTCACGGGCTTGCCCTCGAAGTAGAACATGCAGAACGCGATGCGTTTCCTGGTGGCCACCTTGTCGAGGATGTCGAGCAACCTCTGCATGCGCTCGCGCGTGTCCGCGTCGTCCCACGGGCCGGGAGCGCGGGACGGGCTCTCCACCGGCTCCGTGAAGATGTCGAAGATGCGCTTGGTGAGCGTGCGCCGCCTGAGGTAGAGCCTGGCCACGTTCAGGGCCACGCCGTCGGCGAACGCCTCCGGCGACCCCTCGCCCCTGTATCCACGCCAGGCCTTGAGCAGCCGCTCCATGGAGGACTGCAGGACGTCCTCCAGATCCTCGCAAGGCCCTATGATCCTCAGCAGCCTGAGCCTCACGCGCTCGTACAGCCGCTCGTACGTATCCGCGTCGAGCGACAGGACCCCCGGGGCACCACCGCCTGCCCCCTTGCGCGTCTGGCTCATCAGCCGAACACCATGGCCAGCCAGAAGCCTATTCGAAAACTGCCGTGCATGAAGTACCTGTAGCTCTCGGAGGCTCCGTGCTCCGACCGGTAGTCGAAGACGTACTGGTCGGCGCCGCTGATGTTGAAGCAGTACCCGAGGTTGAGCCCCATCTCCAGGGCGACCCGCGGGACCATCGTGAGCTGGATGCCTGCGCCCGCGCTCAGGCTCATCCTCCAGACCGGGTAGGTGTTCTCGATCTTGTCCAGCCCGTCGTCGCCATCCTCCACCACGATGAGCCTCATGGAGCTGCGGATGATTCCCGGGCTCAGGCCCGTCCACACCGACACGCGCTTCGTGACGAGCGGGAAGAACGCTCCGTCCAGGGCGATGGCGACGTGGTCCTCGACGAACATGGCCTCGTACACCGGCCGGATGGGAGTGGGATCGAGCTCCTTCAGGAACGAACCCGTGATGGACTGGGTGAGGGTGAGGGAAGCTCCTGCCCAGATCTTCTCCCCGATGGGGAACCGGATGGACAGCATGAGCCCGTTGTAGACATCGGAGCCCCCGCGCCTCGTGTTGTTCACGTCGGGATGGCTGACGAGCGCCCAGCCCATGGTGAACTGGGGCATCCACATGGGCTCGTGATGGGGCGTGGCCTCGCCTGCCTTGGATGAGGCATGACCGACGATGATCTTCTCCTTGCCCGCGGGCACGGCCAGATCGAACATGGCGTCGTCGTCCTCGATGGCGGCCAGGTCCGCGTACAGGCTCGTTCCCATGAGGTTCTTGAACAGGATGGCGAGGTCCGCGGCCCCTGGAGGCTCTGCCATCGCCGAGGTGTCGAGCACCTTGTAGAGCTCGATGTCGTTGGACGCGTCGAAGACGTGCAGCACGATCCCGCCAGGCTCCTCGGTCACCCACAGCACGAACGGGATTCCGGGGCCGGCCATGTCCTGCACCGGCATGGCCCACGGGGTCGGCCCCGTGATGGGCGTCATCGAGAACTCCTCCACCTCCACGGCCAGAGCCTGCGCGAGCTTGGCGCATCCCGGGATGGCGGGCGCGAGGTCGTCGGGGCACAGCACGAGGACCTGCTGCGCCCCGCCAGGCCCGGCGAGCGATCCGCCGTCGTCCTTGGCCCCGGAGAAGGACGTCCGGAAAAGGAGGGACAAGGCCAGCACGACGGCAAGCTCCATACGGCCGATATCGCCCATGATCACCATCGAGTATATCAGTAGATCGAGCGTCAACCCAGGTTGATCGGGCCTCCTCGCATGGGCGGGCCACTCGAACGGGGTCCGAGAAAACAGGATATTCACGGAAATCGTGGATTCAACGGGCCGGCAGGCATCCGATCCGTGCGAACATGACGTCGTGCACTCCCGGGTCCGATTCCGAGGTGACTGCCCAGGTCAGGCCATAGCCCGTGCCATCCCACACCACGTCCGGGAGGTACGCGTCTGTGCCGGGATACACCGTCACCGGATCTGCGAGCATCGTGTTGTCCGGCCCGTGCCTGTAGAACGTGATCACCCTCTGCGGATCCATGGGATCCTCGCCGATCGGCGAGGCCACGGCCAGCCCGACCTCCGTGCCGGACCAGGCGAGGTCGACGTCGTGCCGGGCACCTCGCCACGCGAGGCCGATCTTCACAGGGCTCGAGATGGAGGATCCCGACGCGTGGACCTGCGCCAGGTAGACATCGAGCACCGGGGCGTCGAAGTACGGCTGGACCGAGAACGCGATCCAGATCCGGTCCGCCGCCAGGTCGGCGGAGAACGGGGGCACGGCCTGCATGTCCTCGAACAGCCTGACTGCGGGACCGGTGGGCGGCGATCCGTGCTCCAGGCCCTGGAGCTCGATGAAGGAGCGGTTCGTGCCTCCCGCGTCGTCGCCGTGCCAGAGGGCCAAGAGGCTCGAGCCGTCCGCCAGCAAGAGAGGCAAGGACGTGATCACGGTGGAGCCCACCGGCGTGAGCCTCGCCCGCATGCCTTCGTTCAGGCCCGGGTCGTAGGTCGCGACCCATATCTCGCCGGCCCCGGATCGGACGGCCCACGAGGCCGCGTACCCGGCGGCGTCGTCGACCACGAACACGTCCATGGGCTCGTTCGCGCCCAGGCCGATGCCCGGATCGATGAGCACCCACCCGTCCGGGTCCGCCAGGTTGACCATGCCGTGAGCGGCTCCGCCCCTTGCCACCATGACGAGCCCGTAGCGGTCGTCTCCGGCGCGGTAGGCCGCGTGCACCTCGCCGAGAGAGAACATCCCGGGTAGCACCCGATGCGGCGGGACGGAAAGCTCCGCCAAGGGCGATACCGCTGCGAACATCGCGGCCCACGGATCGGCCGTGGTCGGGCTGTTGCCCGAGTAGACGATGCCGTACCGGCTTCCCGTCCACGTGGTATTGGCGCGGGTCACCTCGCCCAGAGGGGCATCCGCGCCGGTCAGCAGGACAGGTCCCGCGAGCACGCCGAAGCCTCCGTCGAGGCAGCCTCCCCATGTGCAGTCGTCGCGACACATCCTGAAGCCCGGGCAGGCGCTGTCGCCCGTGCACGGGCCAACGCCTAAGTCGCACTGCTCGGGAGGCTCGACGACGCCGTTGCCGCACTCTGCCGACCCGGCATCCGGTGCTCCCGTCAGGGAGTACGAGCTGTAGCACCCGGCGAGGATCGTCGCGAATGCCGCGAGACGGACCTTCAAGGCGCCCTCGTCGCGCGGCCCACCGTGGCCCATCCGAACGCGCCCTCTCGCACCTCGATGATGAGATCGTCGCCCGGCTCCACGGCCAGGGCCGTTCGCCAGTAGAGCGGGATCCTCTCCTTGACGTGACCCTCCCGCCACGAGGCGACGAAGGCGGCACGATGCCACTCCGGGAAGTACTCCTCGTCCATGTGCATGATGCGTGCTCTCACGAGCCTGGGTTCCTTTTGGTCCAGCCATACGTTCGCGCCACTGGCCATGCCCAGGCCTCCCATGCACAGGACGAAGAACGAGGCTGCGAGCCACAGCCAGGTCTGGCCCGGCAGCCATGGCCCGAATCGCCGCAGCACGTACCACACGGGTACGCACAGCACGGCGGTCGATCCTGCCACGGCCCAGGTCCACGAGCGAAGGTAACCCGGATCCAGGGTGCGGTTGACGGTGAACCCCGTGAAGGCCAGGGCCGCGACCACGCAGGCCAGCAGGACGGCCGCGGCCCGAAGCAGCGCAAACCCCCTGGGAGGCTGCAAGGCTGGTGCCAGCACCCACTCGGGCCTCAGCCCGAGGACGCCCACGGGCTGGGCCATGGCAGGGCGCTTCTCGGGGTACAGGGCGGCGAACTGCGCCCCCGGCGCAGGCCCTGTCACGGGGTCCATGCCCCTGGGCACTTCGAGGACCGTCCTCAGGCCGTGGGCCTGGCCGTCATGCGCCCGGAGCCTCCAGTGGATGGTGGCGGTCCTGGTCTCGCCGTTGCCCTTGACCGAGACCCGCTCCACGGTCCCCGTCCCCCTCTGCCCCGTCCGGTAGAGGTGCACCCTGCGCAACCCGGACACGGCGGCCACCCAGCTTCCCACGAACAGGGCGGCCGAGCCCGCGCACGCGATGATGGAGAGCGTGGCGCGGGTGTCACCGAGCACGCTGGTGTGGTCGAGCGGGATCACTGCCACGGCGAGAAGCACCAGAAACGACACCAGCCCGGCCACGGAAGCGAAAAGGCCCAGGCCGGCCGTGACGAGGGCCTCACCTTTCCAGATGGGGCCCAGCGGTCGGGGCGCAGGACGTGAGAGCATCTGGTCGGGTTTGCCTGTCACGTTGCGCTCGTCATGGGTCCCGGGGGCGGGCTCAGAGCTTCTTCTCGAACCACTCGACCCACCTGGGCCTGACCTTCTCGATCCCCGCTGCCACCTTGCCCTCGATCATCTTGCCGATCATCGGGACCTTGACCTCCACGTGGCCCTCCTCGACGACCTTGCACGCGTTCCCGTCGGCCACGAGCGCCGTGGTCCCCTTGACGTGGACGCGATCCTTCTGACTGGCCATGCTCCAGGTCCAGTCGCAGCGGTAGGCCGTGGTGTTCCAGTCGATGGTGAGCGTGACGTCCTCCACGACGGACGGGTCACGCTTGCCGTCCATGCCACGGCCGTACTCCTTCTGGTGCACCACGAGCCTGGTCAGCCCGTCGCGAGGGTGCTCGACAACGCACTTCGCCTCGATGGCCCTTGCGATCTCCACGGCCTCCTGCTCGCGCACCCGAGGGTCGGTCATGAGCTCCTGGACGCGGTCTTTCGTCGCATTGAAACGGTTCGTGAACTTGTAGGTCTTCGCCATGAAGCCGAATGTATCACGCGAGGCATCCGGACTGAACCCCCCCGGCGCCACCCGAGGCCGTTTCTTGAACCTTGTGCACAGGGGAGGGTATACCTCTTGCACGAAGGAGAGGTGGGTCATGTCGGTGAAGGTGAATGGCGGCTCTCTGGTCATGCTCCTCGTGGCGGCGCTTTTCGCGATCACTGCCCTGGGAGGCAAGTGCTCGGGCAAGGGCGATGGCCGTTCCCAGGACCCCGGCCTGGCCGGGACGGACACCGTGCCCGATGCCAGCGAGGCGGCGCCGGAGCAGGGCGACGCGAAGCCCGTACGCGATGCCCTCGAGGGAGGCCCCCTGCCGTCGCTTCTGGTCGTGCAGTCGCAGTTCGTCAAGAAGGACGGGAAGTCGGTTCCCGGCCCGGCGAGGCTGGACATCGTGCGCCGCGCCGGCGACGGGTTCGAAAGCGTGGTGATCGAGGATCCCGACTCCAACGTGTTCCACAAGGCGATGGCCTGCACGGCTCCGGACGGTCGCAAGGGCATCCTCACCATCGGCGCCATGAAGGCCATGCTCAAGTTCTGGTGGTGGGCCGACGGCAGGTGGAACGCCGAGACACTCTGGGAAGTGAGCTTCGGCGGCAAGACCGACAGGCTGCGCGACATGGAGATGGGCGACGTGGACGGCGACGGCAAGGACGAGATCGTGGTGGCCACACACGACCAGGGCGTGGTGGCCGTGGTCTCGTGGGACACGAGCGGGCCGGTGGTCGC
>JBFYZU010000410.1:0-6534 GCA_041309365.1 Myxococcota bacterium | reverse complement strand
CACGTACTCGTCGCACGTGAACGAGTCCGGCCCCGTGTCCACGGGGGCGTCGGCCACGACCTCGAGGCCCGTGTCCACTCCGGGATCCGCGACCGTGTCGCCCGCATCCGTCATGCTCGGCCCGGTGCCCGGAGCCCCGCATCCGGCGAGCGCCGCTGCCATCACGACCACGACCGATTCCATCAGGCGCATCACGGCTCCCTCCATCGGCCATCTCCAGGCCCGGTGAAAAGGCTACTTCGACAACGCCATGGCCGCAAGCACCCCGATCGGTAAGCCCGGCAGTCAGGGACCCAGCCGGATGACGACGTCGCGGTTGTAGTAGAAGGTCCAGGCGCCGACCACGATCCCGTCGCCCGGCCCGAAGGGCATGGCACCGTCCGCCGCGAGAAGGTCGGGCCCCCACCAGTCCAGAGACTCCCCCAGACCCTCGCACAGGAGCACGGGCACCTCGGTGGCCACGAGCCCCTCCTCCACGAGCGTCACCATGGAGCCCTTGCCAGCGCTCGGGTATGCCGGCACCGTTCCGGTCGAGCACCTGAGCCCCAGGGAGCAGGGCGAGGTGGTGGGCTTTGGCAGCTCGGCCTTGCCGTACTGCGGGTTGGCCGCGCGCGCTGCCGACACCTCGGAGAACATCAACGTGAGCTTCTTTCCCGACCGCTTCGCGCGCCCCTTCCAGACCGTCAGCTCGTCCCAGCTCTGGTGGATGAAATCCCCCCCGCCTGCCTGGTACTTTCCCAGCGACGGGCCCATGACGCTGGACTCGTTGAGCTCGAGCGTCAGGGTCGCCGTGTCGCTCCCGTCCACGGCGAGCACGAGCCTGCCCTCGGCGCCCCTTCCCTCCATGGACTGCGAGCACCCGTGCTCGAAGTCCACGTCGAACCTCAGCGTGAGCTCGAGCTCTCCCTCGAGCATCCCGTCCAGGACCGGCGCGGGCGCATCCTGCGCCGCGGCGGCCTGCGTCGCCTTGGCACCGAAGGTCGCCGAGCGCGGCGCGGCCGCCCCGGGGCAGCCGGATGCCAGCGCCGCAGCGCAGGCCACGACGAGGATGTTCGCGGCCCAGGGTGTCATGCTGCGATGATGGCACAGGGCCTCGCGGCCGTGAAGGGGCCTCAAGGCCCCGTGCGTCGCCCCCTTGCATTCGGCCCGGCGTGTCGCTATCAGGACAGGACGTGCAGTACCGCAGGATGCCATCCACGAAAGACAGCCTCTCCCTGCTGGGATACGGGTGCATGAGGCTGCCCACGAGGCTCGGCCTCATCGACGAGCCGCGCGCCCGCAGGCAGATCCTCACGGCCGTGGAGGCCGGCGTCAACTACCTCGACACGGCCTACCAGTACCACGGCGGCGCGTCGGAGCCCTTCATCGGCAGGCTCGTCGCCGAGGAGAAGCTCCGGGACCGCGTCAGGCTGGCCACCAAGCTGCCTCCCTGGATCGTGAAGGTCCGGGCCGACATGGACCGCGTGCTCGACGACCAGCTCGCGAGGCTCAGGACCGACCGCATCGACTACTACATGGTCCACTCCCTGGCCGCCCGGAGCTGGGACAGGATGCAGCGGCTGGGCGTGCTCGAGTTTCTCGACCGGGCCAGGGCGCGAGGGAAGATCGTGAACGCCGGGTTCTCCTTCCACGGGGATCCTGACACGTTCGGCAGGATCGTGGACGCCTACCGCTGGCAGTTCTGCCAGATCCAGCTCAACTACCTGGACATCGAGCACCAGGCAGGAGTGGCCGGCATGCGGGCCGCGGCCGGGCGCGGGATGGGCGTCATCGTCATGGAACCTTTGAGGGGCGGCAACCTGGCGCGCCCGTTCCCGGAGCGCGTGGCCGACGTGTTCGGCAAAGCGAGCGCCCGGCGCACCCCGGCCGAGTGGGCCCTGCGATGGGTCATGGATCATCCCGAGGTGCAGGTGGTGCTCTCGGGCATGAACGACGAGGCGCACATCGACGAGAACCTGCGCATCGCGTCCGATGCCTCCTGCATGACGGATGAGGAGCGCGCCATGATGCTCCGGGCAAGGGACGCCTGGCGCGAGCTCATGCGCGTCGACTGCACGGGGTGCGGCTACTGCATGCCCTGCCCCGAGGGCGTGGACATCCCCATGTGCTTCGAGACCATGAACAGCTCCACCGTGTTCGGCGACTGGCTGGGCGCCCACGGCGCGTACTTCTTCCGCGTGGCCGGCCTCTCCACGGGAAGGCCCGCCGGCCCCTCGCTGTGCACGAGGTGCGGCAGGTGCGAGAAGTCCTGCCCGCAGCATTTGCCCATCCGCCGCCTGCTCGAGGAGGTGGAACAGGAGATGGAGCCCGCCTGGCTGGCGCCTGCCTCCTGGATGGCGGCCAGGGCCATGGAGCTGCAGCGCTGGGCGCTGTCCAGCAGGCGGGGCAAGCCCGGGGGAGGCGGTCATGGATAGGCCGGCCAGCGGCCGCATCGCCGCCTACTTCGACCTGGACGGGACCCTGCTCTCGGTCAACAGCGCCAGGCTGTGGCTGCGCCGCGAGTGGCGCACGGGCCGCATCACGCCGTGGCAGGCCGTGCGCGGCGCGGCCTTTCTCGTGGCCTACCGCGCGGGCCTCGCCGACATCGAGTACGCCACCCGCGAGGCGCTCGCCACGGTGCGCGGCATCGCCGTGGACGAGGTGAAGGGCTGGACCGAGGAGTGGTTCGAAAAGGAGGTCACACAGCACGCCGCCCCTGGCGCCCGGCCGACCATCGAGGCCCACCGGGCCAGAGGCCATGCCCTGATCCTGCTCACCTCGGCCTCCCCCTACGAGGCCGCCCCGGCCGCGGCCCTGTTCGGGCTCGACGCCTGGATCTCCTCGAGCTACGAGGTGGTCGAGGGCAGGTTCACGGGCGAGCCGATCGTCCCGCTGTGCTACGGCGCGGGCAAGATCCACCACGCCGAGGCCCACGCCCGCGGGGCCGGCATCGACGTGGACCGGAGCTTCTTCTACACGGACAGCTACACGGATCTCCCCATGCTCGAGCGCGTGGCCAACCCCCGCATCGTCGCCCCGGACACCCGGCTGCGGCTCGAGGCCCGCTCGCGCGGCTGGCCGGTCGTGGACTGGTCCACGCCCTTTCCCCGGATCCTCGCCGACCCGTGAACGGACGCCTCGACCCGTGCGCCGACGAGGCGCCTGGTGGCGAGCTCGAGGCAACGGGATGGGAAACAGTAATCGACGCTGACCATTTCCGGGTTATTTCGGGATGGTAACCAGTTGGCCACATTCCGGTACGATGATGTGCCACCTGAGCAGGATTCAGGTTCTTGACGTCTCATGGCATGGCGAAGTCGTGAGGATCGATGGCCTCGAGTCTCCTTCCCGATCTCCTGGTCTCTTCCTCGAGATCGTAATCAGCCTGTAGGCCCAGCCAGAACTTGGCAGACGTGCCGAAGTACTTCGCCAGGCAAAGCGCAGTGTCCGCCGTGATGATGCGACGTTGTCCCTCGCCAAAATGCCGTACGGAGCGCTGGGTAGATGGGAAACCGCACGGTGGGAATGATGGGGGTGGGGAGTTTCACGGAATCGGAGAGGACGGAGATGCGTACAGGAGGCGGATCAGGATGGTCGTTCCGGGCCTGAAGGCGCACTCTGGATGGGATGCAAGTGGGGTTGCGTACGATGAGGGAACGGGTCTACGCGGCCTTCTTCCACTCGTTTCGATGATGCAGGCCGCCGACCATGGGCAAGGCGGCGACTACTGACTCCGGGGATGGACTCCTTGAGACCTGCCTTCGATCCGGTGTCTGCTTGCCGAGGCCGAGGTGAGTGCGGTCGTGGTGATACAACTCCCGGACGCAATGCCCACAATACCGAGGTCCGCCGTGTGCGCTACCGCTGGCACCCGCTCTTCGATCGCGAGCTGGTGGTGCGGCGCGCGTCGAAGGCCCATGGCGGCGTGCTTGCTTGCCAGCTCGATGGAGGCGAGCGTGGCCCTGGCCTAGAGATCCCCGCATGGATGTTCGACGACGCGTGGTGTGTCGGCATGAGGCTCGTTGAGGCGCCGAGCGTGAGCGTAGACGCCCTCGTCGAACTCCGGCGCCTGCTCGACACGGCCATCGGCAGTGACGATTCAAGCGACGTAGGCGATCATCGGCTCGACAGCGCAGAAGGAGGAGCCGATGAAACGCCGTCGTCAAGGCCGAATCGGGATACAGCAGGGCCACCTGTTTCATCCCAAGCGAGTGAGGCCAGCCTGGGAGACGCTTCCCGTCGAGACGCGCATGGAGGTGACCAAGCTGGTCGCACGAATGCTGAGTGCGTACCGGGAGCGTCACGCCGCCGCCAGCGGAGCCGCCGAAGAGGTGCAGGATGACTGACCGTCTGAAAGAAAAGCACCTGCAGCGCCGGGCCTTCGTCTACGTGCGGCAGTCGTCGCAGTACCAGGTTCTGCGCAACGAGGAGAGCCGACGTCTCCAGTACGCGATGCAGCAGCGGTTGGAGTCCCTTGGTTGGCGTGATATCGAGGTCATCGACGATGATCTGGGACTCTCCGCGACATCTACGATGGGGCGTGAGGGCTTCCAGAAGATGGTGGCCGCCGTCTGCATGGGCGAGGTCGGGGCCATCGCGGCGCGCGAGGTGTCGCGCTTCGCCCGCAACAACCGGGACTGGCACCAGCTCATCGAGATGTGCCGCCTCGTGGACACGCTGCTCATCGACCATGAGGCGATCTACGACCCGCGGCTGGCCAACGACCGTTTCTTGCTCGGCTTGAAGGGGAGCTTCAGCGAGTACGAGCTGGATCTCCTTCGCCAGCGCTCGCTCGAAGCGCGCTACGCGAAGGCGGAGCGGGGAGAGCTCGTTATCTTGGCGCCCGTCGGCTACATCAAGACACGGGACCAGCGGCTGGAGGTAGATCCAGATCTACGGGTCCAACGGGCCATTCGGAGGGTCTTCGAGAAGTTCTTCGAGGTGGGCAGCGCGCGGCAGGTTCTCATGTGGTTCCTCGAGCACGCGCTTGATCTCCCGACGGTTCGCTATGGTACTGACGGTTGGGAGACATGGTGGCGACGCCCCTGCTACGGGACCGTAATGCGGATCCTGAGCGATCCAACCTATGGTGGAGCATACGGGTTCGGGCGCACCAGCGCCGAGTCGGAGGTGCGCGACGGCGTCCTCCAGAAACGCCGCGTCCAGAAACCCATCGACGAGTGGCGCGTGTTGATCCACGACCACCATGAGGGATACATTTCCTGGGACGACTTCGAACGGATTCAGCGCATGCTGGCGGACAACGCATCGACCTTTGGCTCCAAGACGACTGGCGCGGCGAAGAAAGGGCCGGCCTTGCTCAGCGGTCTGCTGCGTTGCCGGCGTTGCGGACGCAAGCTCATTGTGAGCTACTCTGGCAAGAACCACGCGGTCCCTCGCTATTGTTGCAGTCGAGGGAGGATGGACAACGGCGAGCCCAAGTGCATCAACTTCGGCGCCGTTCCCGTCGACGAGATGCTGTCGCGCGAGGTGTTGAGCGTCGTGCAGCCAAGCGCCATCGAGGCCGCCATCTTGGCAGCGGCCGAGGCGACCACTGAGCAGGACGATGTGATCGACAGCCTGCTGATGGACCTCAAGGCGGCACGATACGCCGCCGAGCGCGCCCGCAAGCAGTACGACGCAGTCGATCCCGACAATCGCCTTGTCGCCGATGAGCTTGAGCGCCGGTGGAACCAGGCCCTGGAGCGCGTGAACGAGCTCGAGCAGAGGCTTCATCAGGAACGGCGACGCAACCAGGATCAGATCCCACCAGCTCCAGATTCGCTGGGAGCGCTGGCTCGAGATCTCGATCGAGTCTGGAACGATTCCGGGACCGATATCCGCCTCAAGAAGCGCATCATCCGCACGCTCGTCGAGGAGATCGTGGTCGATGTCGACATGGAAGCACACGAGGTCGACCTCGTCATTCACTGGAAGGGAGGGCTTCACAGCGCCGTCCGTGTCGCACGACGCCGGACGGGACAGAGCAGCGCTCACACCGCATCGGACGCCGTCGAAGCAGTGCGCGTGCTCGCAAGGGTGTGCGACGATGAGCAGATCGCCGGCTACCTGAATCGCAACGGCCTGCGGACTGGACGCGGGAACCGCTGGACGAAGGAACGCGTCACGTCGCTACGCAGCAAGCGCAAGATCCCGCGACACACGGCGGAGCGCCAGCAGGCCGGTGGTTGGATAAACCTGACGCAGGCCGCAGAGCACCTCGGTGTGAGCATGCGGGCCCTGCGCCAGGCCATCGAGCGCGGACACGTCAACGCAGAGCATCCGCTGCAAGACGGGCCGTGGGTGTTCCAGCGCACCACCCTCGACGCTCCCGATGTGCTCTCCCGGTTCGCACACCTCCCCAACTCCCGCGGAGGAGCCACAATACCATCTTCTGGACAACTGCCATTCGTGATTCCAACCAGATAGCGAGGTGAAGTATCGTGATCGCCAATTGTAGTAGAGGAGGTAGTAGGAGATCAGGCGTCTGAGGTGGTTTCCATCGAAAGCGATGACGTGGTCGAGAAGATCGCGGCAAAGGGTTCGCAAGAAGAC
>JBFYZU010000409.1:0-23781 GCA_041309365.1 Myxococcota bacterium | reverse complement strand
ACGACCATTGCGTGGCCACCCCACCGAGCTTGAAAGCCGGTCCTATGAACGGTCCAGTGAAGATGGGTGCCGGTGTGGTGACTTTCTTCGTGGCATTTCCCTTCTTCTGCACTGGCTTGGCCGGGCCTGGCTTCTCGGGAGCGTACATGCTCTCCAGAAAGGCCGCCAGGACCCGAGCAGCCTCGTTCCTCGCCTCCCAGAACGAGCCCTTGCCCCACACCTGCTCCGCCTCCCTGAGATGGAGGTTGATGAGGGTGAAGTCCGTGAGACCGTCGCCCGTGCTGACGTGCGCCATCACGGGGAGGTGATCGAGGGGCTCGGCCTTGACCTTCTTGGTCTTGCCCTTCTTGTCCGTGAGCACGCAGTCCACCTTCTTCGCTCCAAGCCCCGTGAGCGGCGCGACATCGAGCCCGACCAGATCCGTCCGCCACATGAACCCGGACTGGAGATCGCCCTTGCCACGATGCAGCCAGTAGCCCCAGATCTGGCCATGCTCGTCGGCAAGGATGGCGACGAGCTCGTCCATGGCATAGGAGCGGGCCTCACCGGCGGGACCGAGCCTCGTGACGACCACTTCCTGGACGGCCAGCACCGAGAGCCCCCTGGACGCGATCAGAGACGCGATATTCGCGAGATCCGCGCTCGATCTGGGGACCGAGGGATGACCGAACCGGTGCATGTTCCATGTTCCGGCGATCAGGACGGATGAACCGGCACTGGCCCGGCCGGTGCCGGTCACGACCAGCAGAAGGGCCACCACGAGCACCGTAAAAAGGGAAGGCACCGACCTCGAGCTGACTTTCACTTTCATCTCGCCTCCATGGACGATCACGGAGCACCCAGTAATCAAGCCACGCATGGGATCGACAGGTAGAAGGTCGTACTTGACTGGAAACGCACATGAATCCACTATGCCCGGCAGGACCGACCAGGGGGGCGAGTCCAGGCCGGGATGATGCAACTCCTCGCGGGCATACACATTGCCTGGGCCATTGTCTACCTCGTCATCGGGCTGTCCATCCTTCCTGCCTTCTTGAGGTCGGGGCGCGACAGGATGTACCTCACCTACAGCTTCCTCTGCGCCCAGCTCATGATCTTCTCCCTGGCCAGATCTTCCTTCTACATGGGCGGCGGCTCCCTGGGGAACGAGATGGCCGGCAGGATCGTGATGGCTCTTTTTCCCACGGCCGCAGCCACCATGCTATCCATGGCAGCACGTCGCGCCGGCCTTCGCTCCCGGAGACATGCCATCGCAATGGGGGTGCTCGGCGGCATCTCCATCTTTTTCATGGGCGCGAGCATGGCCGGATGGGTCCTCGACGAATCGCACGTGGTGGCACACAGCATCTTCCCGAGCGGCCAGGAGGAGCTCCTGAAGGAGTACTCCCTCGCTCCTCTCGGATACTTGCTGACCGTCCACTCGCTGGCGCTGGCTCTCGCCACCTGCGTCCTTCTGGTCAAAGGAGCCATGGACGACAGGTTCATCGGAATGTACTTCATCGCTTCCTTCGCCGCTTTGGTGGTCTTCACGGTCAATGATGTCCTGCTCCAGGCGAGGGTGATCCGGTCCTTCTACATGGTCGAGCACGGGATCCTCCTCATCAACGTGGGCGTCCTTGCGAGCCTGTTGAGGGAGTTCGAGCGCTCCAGGGCACAGCTGCAGCACCGAACCCGAGAGCTCGAGCAGGCCAATGAGAGGCTCGAGGCCCTCGCCACGGACCTGGACGATAGCTTCACGAGGCTGGATCGCATCACGGACGAGACCAGGATGCTCAGGCCGATGGCCGACCTGGGAAGGCTCTCCGCGAGCCTCGCGCACGAGATCCGCAACCCGCTGGCGGTCCTGGCCAACGTGGCGGCCACCCTGAAGCGTCATCGCACGGGCGGACGGAACCGAGAGGAGTACGACGAGTTGGTGGAGATGATGAAGGAGGAGACGAACCGGCTGGCCAGGCTGGTGGATGACCTCTTGCTCTTCTCCCAGACGGGCCGGCTATCGAGAGAACCCGTGGACGTCAAGGAGCTGATCGACCTGGCGGTGGGCGATGTCGAGAGCGCCCATGCCAGGGCCGACGGAGTCGAGATCGACGTGGACGTGATGGGGGGAGTCCCGCTGTTTCCAGGAAGCGTGGACAGCCTCAGGCGCGCACTGGTCAACCTCATCGTCAACGCATTGCAGTCCACGAGGGGCGCCGGGCGCATCCGCGTCATGGCAAAGGTCGGTTCGTCCCGGCCGGACTCGGTCCTCATCGGCGTGCAGGACGAGGGTGGGGGTATCCCACAAGAGGACATCGCCATGATCTTCGAGCCGTTTTTCTCCACGAGGCCCACTGGAACAGGCCTCGGACTACCCATCGTGAAGAGCATCGTGGAAGCGCACGATGGAGACATCGTGCTGGAGAACAGACCCGGGGAAGGCGTCACCTTCTGGCTATCCTTGCCAATCCTCGTGACCCGCCCTTCCATGGAACCGTGACGTCGGGGCCATCGAAACCTGCTCTGGACATCGATCCGTCGATAGGCTAAGTAATCCGCACCCGGTTGACAAAGGGTACACCGGACTGGAAAAAGAGTGAAACAAGGTGGCGCGGGACGATCTCATCCAGATGGACGGCGTGGTCACGAAGGTTCACGCGGGTGGTAACTTCGTCGTGAAGACGGACAACGGGCTCGACGTGATGGCCCGCATGTCAGGTCGTATGCGCCGTTTCCGTATCCGTGTCGTCCTCGGTGACCGTGTGACAGTGGCCGTTTCCCCCTATGACCCATCCCGCGGATTCATCGTCTACCGCAAATGACCCCCCTCAGGGGTCGAACCTTATGGCCTCTGGTTCCATGAACGAGGCGAGAGGCCACTCCCGGCCCAGGATCAGGTCCTCGATCTTCGATCCGAGGTCGCGGGCCGGGACGGTGACGAGCGTCACGTCGCGGATCCTGACCCGGACATCGATGTCGGTCACGTCGTGGATCTGGTCGGCGCGGCACAGCACCATCGGCACCACGAGCCGGGCTGCCTCTCCGGACTCCAGCGTGGCCCCGGAGAAGCGTCGAGGCTCCGTGGAGACGAGGTCCGGTGGCCTCATCGTGAGCAACATGCCCATGTCTCCGAAAGCCATCACGTTTCGCTGCCTGTAGGCTGGCACGAAGACACGTTCAAGACGAGCGACCCTTCCCAGAGCCTCGAGCGCCTCATTGTCGTTGCCGACGAAATCCACGTGAACACCGAAGCACCACACAGGCAACCTCACGAGCGCGTCTTCGACCCTGGCCGGAAATCCGGCCAGCGGCGCAAGGGTGACGAGATCCACATGGACAAGGCCCGTACCGCGTACCTCGCAGGCACGAGAGCACTCATCGCAGAACATGGCCACGTCACCTGGCGCCGATCGGAGCCGGGCTGAACAATCCGGACAGATCAGGGCCACGGTACGGATTTCCGGATTATCGGCCATGTGTCCTGCTCCTCGATGCCCCGCCGATCATCCGCTCCCACCGGGACAGGATCGCGATCCCCATCCTCTCCACCGTGCCTCTGCCCGGCAACTCCACAACGTCTGCGACCAGTGCACCTGCCCGAAACACCAGCTCGTTGCTTCGCCGGAAGGAGCCGACGACCCAGCCCATGATCATGAATCCCCACCCGGCCGCCAGGAACACGGCCGACCCGAGCATGCCGACAAGCGCCGGATCCCCGGTGAAGAAAGAAAGGCCCGGACCGTGGCCCGCGAGACCGATGGCCGCCCTCAGTGACAGAGCCAGCGGTGTCGCCGCGAGGAAGACACCTGCCGTGCCCACCAAGGCACGATGAAACCGGCCGGCGGGAACACGCCCCGCTATCACGGAGCCGTCGACGGCATCGACAACGAACCTGTGCCCTCGTCCATGAAACGTGCACCTCAGGATCCAGACAGGGTAGTAGACCTGGAACAGCTGCACGCCCACGGTCTCAATCCTGCGCCGATCCTGCACTGTCGGGGTGCTCTTGCCCATGTCATCGAGTCTGGCCCGGAGCTTTCTCGGGTGTCTCTCCGGCTCCAGGACAGCGCCGGAAGCGGACATCTTCTCCCGGCTGTATGGCATGAGGGGTTGGCCATTGCGGCCGAACACGTTTCGCTCGAACGCGATGCCCCCCACTCCCAGGTCCGAAGCCTCGCAGGCTGGCTCCGCCAGTACGGTTTCGGCAAGGACGATGCGAGTGTCCGTCGTGTATCGCGTTGTTTCGCCTTCGGTGGTCACGAGGCCAGACACGAACCCGGAATCGAAGCCGGCCATGAGCGAAAAGTCATCGAGCCTGCTCGATCGAGGCCCGCCGTATCCTGACCTCGTGCGCTGTTTGAGCACCATCCTGCCCGTGCGGATGGCGCGCAGGGCGTTGAAAGGTACGAACACGAGATCGCGGCTCGATACCATGAGGTCACTTTCGAACCCCCCCGCCACCGGCGAACGCGATGTCGCCTTGCGTACCTCCCGGACGGCCTGCCCCCCGTCCAGGACGGGCCCGATCCAGTATGTCCGGGGAAGATCATCGCCAGCAAGGCGGTTGCCGGTGACGCACCAGGGACAGGTGATGGTGACCTCCCGATCGTCCGAGGCGAGCATCCCGCCACAGGATGCACAGGTGAATGCGTGCACGTGGCTTCTCATGTCCTCTTTCGCCTCGGTGTAAAAGCCAGCATGATGAAGACGGCCGTGCCCGTGACGAGCCACATGATCAGGGCCCATGCGCTCCACGGCACCAGCACCCCCGTGAGGAGCAGGATGCCGAGCCCACCCCAAAGAACGAGAGAGTCGCTGGCCCGGGACGCCCCCACCGAACCAGCCGGTGGTTCCGAAGCGACGACCCTGCCCGAGGTCGCCAGCACGAGCACGGTGGCAATCCGGCCCGCGAGATCGTAGGTGATGTGCAGCACTGGTACGTGCACGAGCCACACATCCTCCGGCGTTCCCGGTGGATAGGAGGTGGCCGCAACCAGGGTTGCATCGCGTTCCAGGTCCGGATCGTAGGGCACCATCTCTCCGGCATCTCCGGGTATCTCTTCCAGCGCTCCCTCGGAAGTGGCGGAGGCAGGAACCATGGCGACCCTGTCTCCCCGCGTGACGCGCCAGAAAGGGTAATAGACGAGCCGCGTTTCAGTCACCGAGGCGCGATCCTCGACACCGCAGGAGAATAGCCATGCGTTCAGGTTGCCGGCTGCCTCTTTGGCCTCCACCCGTGGTCTGAAGGCGAAGTGCCTCAATGTCCCAGTCACCTCGACGTACAGGGGAGCCTTGCAGAAAGCGCAGGTGACGTGGCCACCTGCAGGCGGAACGTCGATGGCAGCGCCGCAGTTGCCACATGCCGTACGGCCACCCCCTCGATCCCCTCTCCCGAACCCCCCTGCCGTCATTACTGGCCCAAGACCTCGAGCACCGCGTCGACGACCTGCGGATCGAACTGTTTTCCCTTCTCGGCACGTAAAATGTCGAGGGTCTCGTCCCGGGATCTTCGTGCCCGGTAGGGTCTGTCCGACGTGAGGGCATCATAGGTGTCGGCCACTGCCACGATGCGCGATGCCAGGGGGATATCCTCGCCCGTCAGCCCGTCCGGGTATCCCTTGCCGTCCCAGCGTTCGTGATGGTGCTTGACCATGCCGGTGACCCGCCCCATGAAGCGTAAAGGCGCGAGGATAGCGTCACCGAAGATGGGGTGGTTGCGAATAGTCTGCATCTCGGCATCGGTGAGCTTGCCCGGCTTGAGCAGGACCTCGTCGCGGACTCCGATCTTGCCGATATCGTGCAAAAGAGCGGCAGAGAAGATCTCCTTGCGGGCCGCTTCATCGACCCCCAGCCTCTCCGCGATCAGGGCCGACAGATCGGCGACACGCTGGGAGTGCCCGCGCGTGTAGGCGTCCCTGGCTTCCAGCGCGCCGGCCAGACTCCTGAGCGTCTCGTAGTAGGTGGTCTGGGTCTCCTCGAAGAGCCTGGCATTCTCTATGGCGATGGCTGCCTGCGAGGCCAGCGTCTCGAGCAGCCTGCGCTCCTCTGCGCCGTACCCGCTGGCGCTGGCCAACTCGAACATGCCTATCGTCTTGTCGCCCACCTTCAGAGGCAGATCGATCCGGGCCAAATCCTCGCCATCGAACTCCTCGCCGAGCATGACCCGCACGCGCATCTCGTTGGTTTCCTGATCGAGCAGCTTGATGGTCGTGTGGGACGACTCCACGATGTCCTGGGTCATCCTCACGATGCTCTCGAGAGTGGTGTCGAGATCCAGGCTCGAGATCACTGCCTGTCCTGCCTGGTGCAGAGCCGTGAGCTGGCGGACCTGCTTCTCGAGGGCCTCCTTGGCGGCCTTGATCTGCAACGTGTAGGACTCCAGCTCCTTGTTCAGGCGCTCCATCTCCATGAGGTTGGCCTTGAGCGCCGTGTTCGCATTGTCCATGGCTCTGAACAACCGCGCGTTCCGGACCGCCGTGGCAGCCTGCGCGGCAAAGGCCTCGAAGACCTCGAGAGCCTCTTCATCGAAGCCGTTCTCGACGGGGCTCTCGGCATCCAGTACGCCGATGACCTCTCCTTCCACCATCATGGCCGCGGCCATCTCGCTTTTGCCACCTTTGCTGCCAGCGATGTACCGCGTATCCCGGGATACGTCCTTGACGATCTCGCTCTTGCCGCTCTCGAACACACCGCCGCTGATCCCATGTCCTCGGCGGATCTTGCGGCCGATGGCGTCGTCGTAACCCCGGGCGGCCCTCACCACGAGATCGTCGCCTTCCTTGTCGGGCATGACGATCGCGCACCTGTCGAAGTCGAGTGCTTCCGACGCGATGTCTAATATAGTACTTAGTAATATATCAAGATCCAGTATGGTACTTACCGCCCTGCTTGCCCTGACAAGCAGGGTAAGGCGGCTGGCACGCTTCTTGAGAGAGGCCACGAAGCTGGCATTGCGTAGAGCGGACGCGGCCTGGTGGGCGAATGCCGTGAAGACCTCCAGGTCGTGATCGTCGAAGGCGTTCAAACGCTCGCTCTCCGCGTCCAGCACACCGATGGTCTCCCCGTCGAGCCTGAGGGGCGCCGCCATCTCGCTGCGACCTCCCTTGATGCCCGTGACGTAGCGCGGATCCCGCGACACGTCGCCCACGACCTCGGCCTTCCCGGATGAGAAGACGGTGTTGCAGATCCCCTGCCCTCGGGGGATGAGCTTGCCCAAGACGTCCCCGTAACCCATTGCGGCCTTGACCCTCAGGCCCTCGGCACCTTCTCCTGGAAGCAGGATGGCACATCGCCCCAGCTCCAGCGCATCGGTCACCAGTGACAGGATCCTGCTCAGCACGTCGTCCAGATCGAGGCTGGCAGTCACGGCACGCGCCGCCCGGTTGAGCAGGCTCATCCTGCGAGCGCGGTCTGCCAGATCCCCCATGAACCGTGCGTTGCGAAGGGCCGTGGATGCCTGGTTGGCGAAGGCCGTGAACAGCTGCATGTCCTCCGCGCCGAACCCGGATACCGCGGGGCTCTCGGCATCCAGCACGCCGATGACGTTCCCCTCGGAGCGCAGGGGCACGGCCATCTCGCAGCGCCCACCCATGATTCCTGGAACGTATCTCGGATCCCGGGTCACGTCGGCTACGATCTCGGATTGACCCGACAGAAAGACCGAGCCGCTGATGCCCTCCCCGTGGGGGATGATCTTCCCCACCGCGTCCGAGTACCCGATGGCCGACCGGACGACGAGGTGACCACCCCAACCGGGGGCCGGAAGGACGAGGGCCACCTTGTCTATCTCCAGTGCCTCTCTTGCGAGAGTGAGGACCCGCTCGAGCAGCTCGTCCTCATCCGTGACGGTCATGACGACCTGGGCTGCCCGGTTCAGCAGGGCAAGCCGTCGGTTCCGCCTCTCCATCAGGGCTTTCTGTCGCGAGTTGCTGATGGCCGTGGCCGCCTGGGCAGCGAACAGCGAGAAGACCTCGAGGTCCGTTGCGTCGAAGGCATCCGTGTCAGGACTCTCCGCGTCCAGCACCCCTATCACCGCGTCGTCGAGCTTCAGCGGTGCTGCCATCTCGGTCCGCCCTCCCTCGAGGCCCGGCACATAACGGGGATCCCTGGTGACGTCACCCACGGTCTCGGGCCGGCCCGTGAGGTACACCGAGCCGCAGATCCCCTGGCCCGCCGGGATGACCCGCCCGACCACCGCTCCGTATCCCAGTGCCGCCCTGACAACGAGGTCCCTCTTGCCCGGATCCGGAGTGAGCACCGCAACACGCTTGAGATCCAGCGCCTGCGAGGCCAGAGTGAGGATCCTGTCCAGCACGCCCAGGCTGTCGTCCCCGATGGACGCGATCTTGTTCATCTCGAGCGCCGCTCCACCCAGCAGCTTGAGCTTCACCAGGATGTCGGCCACTCGACTCCTCCTGCAGTGACGACATTATCGGGTTTAAAACCCGGCAATTGCAAGCACTGGTTGAGGATAGAGACCAGCCGCGGGATCCATCTCCAAATTTCGTGCAGGGCTTGAAAATCAAGTGCCAGGGTGCGTATCGTGAGATCGTATGAGATCCGGAGGAAAGATGAGACACCCACGTAGCATTGCACCAGCCCTTCTCTCGGCGACGATCATGGCCTGCGGCCCGGGTGGAATCATGAGCGGTTCCGCTCTCGAGCCCTGGAACGGCCCCACGAAGCTGGTCACGCAGTCGGAGGGCAACACCCTCGACCCGAGCTCGGCGTACCGGGGTGGATGGGGAGACGCCACCTACTTCGCCTTCGATTTCGAGCTCACGGGAATGGTCGCCATGACCATAACGGCCAAGGACGACCGTGGCAGCCCGGACGACCTGGACATCAAGCTGTTCTCCAACTACGTGGAACTCTACAGCACCGTGGGCGTGGTGCCTCACGACGGTGTCTATGAAATGCGGCTGCCAGCTGGCAAGTACAACATCTCCTTGCAGCTCTTGCCGGGGGTCGATCCGGAAAAGACCGTTGACTGGAACCTCAGGGTCGCGGTCACCGAGGGCACAGAGGCCCTCTTGTGTCCAGTGCCCGAAGCCGTGCTGGCCATGCACAGGCCCGAGTTTCAGGGCAATGTCCTCAACCTGCAGGGGCTGCTCGGAGCGAAACCGTCCTTCGTGGATCTGATGGAGGCGTTTCTGTACGTGTCGGTTCCGGACTATGGCTCGTACCTCAAGCCGGGAACTTTGCTGCGCGCACCCGGAACTGATCTGGCCTCGCTTTACCAGGGCACTGCACCCGGTATCGAGCTCATGGATCACGAACCGGTCATCGTGTACGAGCTCGTGGACCTGTTCGCCGCGAGGATCGTCACCACGGACGGCCTGTACGGGCTCGTCCTCGTCGATGATCTCGAGCCCACCAAGCCGGCCAGCCCACAGCTCCCGGACACGTTCAGGGTCGCGGAAGGCTATCGCCTGGTCGCCCCCGACACGGATCCGCCCGCGCGCAACGGTGGGCTGCTCGCCATCATGAAGAAAGTGGACACGAACAAGGACTTCAAGCAGCTCAAGAAGTGCACCGACAGCATCCCGTCGGCCATGCAGGAGCAGGGATTCGACCTGATGGGTCTGAGGCTCCAGGTCATGGCAGTCTCCCCAAAGGACCCCGGCTACGATGCCATCATGGGTGAATATTTCGAGGCGAAGAACGCCCACGACGAGCTTCTCGCCGACTGCCTCTCCGAAGCCTGGATGTCCTTTGGCCAGTTCGTCACGGACCAGGAGAGGGTCATCGCGGCGTTCGGTGTGCTCGCATCCATACGTGAGCAGTTCGGGATCGCGCTCACCGAGGTGCCCGTCGATCTCCCCCCCATCCTCCCATCCCTCGTGCCGCCGCCACCTCCGCCTGCCCCGGAGCCGCCACCGGCCCCGATGATCGCCGAGGCTCCGCCACCCGCGCCGGCGCCACCACCTGAGCCGGCCAAGCCACCGGTGCCCGCTCCTGCACCGGCCAATCCACCGGCTCCGGCTCCGGCTCCGCCTCCAGCAGTGTCCACATCGGAGGGTGGAGACTTCGTGTTCGACGAGCCCGCACCACCACCCAAGCCCGCACCACCACCCAAGCCCGCGCCACCACCCAAGCCCGCGCCACCACCACAGCCCGCGCCACCACCACAGCCCGCACCACCGACATGGCAGCCCATCATCCCCTGGGCCCACGTCGATGGCAAATGAGCACTGGTTTCCCCATAAAATGCACGGCTGATATTCCGGAGCGGTATCGCACGCCCCTCGTGAATGCTTGAACCACGGCGGGCATTGTGGCAGGATTATGCCCCACACGTGCCGGTCTCCAGGGAGAACACACCGCCACGCGCACGAAGGATGGTCGCCATGAAGATCGACAAGGTGGGGTTGCTCCTGGCTCTTGTAGTTCTGGCACTGGCCGGTTGCGGTGGGCACAAGGTGCTCGTTTCCAGAGGAACGACGGTCCCACAGGATCTCCAGGTCATGAGCGAGGATCAGCTTCTCGAGTATTTCAAGGTGAAGATCGAGAAGGGGTACAAGGACGGATCCTCCCTGACAGCATCCGTGGTCATGGTGGACATGGCCTACCTCAAGGCCACTGGACAGACCATGGAGGCGACCGATCTGGAGATGGATGCCCTCACGAAGCTCAAGCGCTTCGACGTGCACATGGTGTACAGGACTCCCATGATCGTCCCGACGGAAGGCGCAGCCGAGAACATGGCCATGGACTTGTGGTCAGTGACCCTGCGCGATTCCACGGGCAAGACGGTCTCCCCGCAGGAGTTGAACTTCGAGACTCCTCTCATGGAGAAGGAAGCCACAAGCCCGGAGGACTTCGATATCAAGTCCAAGCTGGTTCTCACCTATATCCTCAAGGGAAACCTCATCTTCGAGTACCAGATCCCCGAGGGATGCAAATGGGTAGAGATCGAGTTCGCCCCCCCCCAGACCGGCCACAGGATAGTCACTCGCTGGGTGGTCTTGAACTGACGGCGAGGACCAGGGACACTGCAAGGGGCAAGAATAATGGTGACAGGATCCGATTGCCCCGGAAAGGTCGGGAGGGGGCGTGATGGACAGTGGTGATCCCTACAGGATCCTGAGGGACATCGAACAGACACCGATCAAACGCGGTTTCATTGCCGCATCGGCGCCCGCGCTCTACCTCTTGCTCGGTCACCTGCTGAGCGACGTCCACGTGATCGCGGGGTTCAGGATAGACCTCTGGCTGCCGCTCGTGCAGGCTGCGGTAGCGCTTCTGGCGGTGGCAGGAGGGCTATCGCTCGCCAGGACACCACGCAAGGCGAAGATTCTCATCACCGCGGCAGTGCTGATTTTCGCGGGAATCGGCGGCACGGCAAGAGTCGCATCTCCTGCCACAGTGCTCGCACTTCTCATCTTCGTCATGGCAGCGCTCACATGGATCTCCTTCGATCGCGAACCCCCCGCGACAGCCATCGGGTTAGACTCCACCATGCGCCTCGTCATCGAATCGAGGAGCGCAGCCTTGGGGTCGATCCTCACCTGGGTGCTCGCCATTCCACTGGAGTTCGCGTCGGACCCCGCGGGGCTCCTTGGCCCGTTCGTCTCCGTGGGGATCATGGTGGCTTTGGCCACCAGGTTGCCCTTGCGCGAGTCGTCAATCTGGCGTGTACCGTGGTGGGTGGCCCTGCCCATCGCCGGTGCGGGCCTGGCTCTCGCCATGCTGAGCCTCGGCGAGCCTCGCCTCGCGGCGCTCTGGCTGCCGGTCATCCCCGGAGCGGTGCTCGTGGCCATCCGCCGCCCCCCGTCCGCCATGCTGCGAGACGAAGGAGGCTGGTGGGCGGCGCTTTTTCGCCAGCCTGCCAGGTTGATGGCCGTCACCTTTTTGGCCACGTGCCTGGCCGGAGGCCTGCTGCTTTCGATGCCAGCCGCCTCGGGACACGATCCCGGGATCGCCGTCATCGACGCGATCTTCACGTCCTTCAGCGCCACATGCGTGACGGGGCTCGTGGTGCTCGACACCCCCAGGGATTTTTCGGTGATGGGCCATATCCTCATCCTGCTGCTCATCCAGATCGGAGGCCTGGGCATCATGACCTTCTCCACCGCGGCCATGGTGATGCTGCGACAGAGGCTGAGCATGCGCTACGAGGGCGCCATGACCGAGCTGCTCGGGAACAGCGAACGAGGTGCCATCGCCAACGCACTGGTCAGGATGCTGGCCGTGACCTTCGCGATAGAGGCGCTGGGCACACTGCTTCTGGCCCTGCAGTTCTTCGCATCGGGGGATTTTGCCGGCCGTGCATTGTGGCGAGGCCTGTTCACTGCCGTGTCCGCCTTCTGCAACGCTGGGTTCGCACTGCAGACGGACAACCTCATTCCCTACAGCACGAACCCGGGCATCCTGCACGTTGTCGCAGGCCTTATCATCGCAGGAGGCCTCGGGCCTGCCGTCATCGCAGGCCTGCCGGCGATCGTGCGGGGAGTGAAGCCGACGCTCCATTCGCGCATCGTGCTTTTATCCACCGTCGTGCTGCTGGTCTTCCCCGCAGTGCTCATGTTGTTTCTGGAGTGGTCCAGGACCCTCGATGGCATGTCGGTCGTCGACAGGGTCACCAACGCCTGGTTCGCGTCGGTGACCACGCGTACGGCGGGTTTCAACTCGGTGGACATGTCGGCGATGCACCCCGCCTCGATAACCGCCGTGCAGATCCTCATGTTCATCGGCGGGAGCCCCGGCTCCACGGCCGGAGGTGTCAAGACCACGACGGTGACCGTGATCGTCCTCGCCGTGATCGCTGCCCTCCGGGGCCGCAAGCGTGCCACAATGTCCGGCTGGACCATCCCGCATCAAACCCTGTACAGAGCGGTGGCCATCGTGGGGCTGGGGCTGGGACTTTTCCTGATCGCGCTCCTGGCGCTGCAGCTCACGCAGGCAATGACCTTCGAGCAGGCCACCTTCGAGACGCTCTCCGCCCTCGGCACGGTGGGCCTCAGCATCGGCGGAACCGCACGACTCGACAGCGTCGGGAAGGTGATCGTGATCCTGGTCATGTACGCGGGCCGGATAGGCCCGTTGACCCTCTTTCTGTTCCTGCAAGGCGAGGAGAGAGCCGTTCGCTGGAAACTCCCCGAGCAGGACATCCCTACGGGGTGACAGGAGTGGCGATGAAGAAGCAGGCGCTCGTCATCGGGCTCGGCCAGTTCGGTATGTCGCTGGCACAGTCGCTTTCGGACAGAGGGGTGGAGGTCCTGGCGGTGGACCGCAATCCCGATTGGGTCCAGCAGATCTCCCGACACGTCACCGAGGCAGTGACCCTCGATGCCACCGACGAGGAGGCACTCTCCCGTGCGGCACCGGGACAACGGGACCTGTGCGTATGCACGATCGGCCAGGAGTCGAGAGAGAGCGCCATCATCGTCACGGCCCTTCTCAAGCAGATGGGGGCACAACGCATCGTGGCACGCGCATCGGACATGCTCACGGAAAGGATCCTCTATCTCGTGGGCGCCCATGAAGTGGTGAACCCCGAACGGGCCTTCGGAGAGAGGCTGGCCAGCAGGTTGCTTCACGAGGGCCTCCTCGACGAGGTACCGCTGGGAGAGGATCTCGTGATCACGGAGATGCGTCCTCCGTCGAGCATGGAAGGCAAATCGCTCATCGATCTGCAGTTGCCCAGGAAACACGACGTGACGGTCGTGGCCATCCGGCGGGCTGCAGGAAACAAGGGCAAGCTTTTGCTTCCCGATCCGCGCGAACCCCTCAAGCTGGACGACATCATGGTTGTCGTTTCCCGCCCGGAGGCCGTGCGCCTGCTACTGGAGAACAAGTGATGGGAGTCAAGGACGAGATACGCCTGGTGGTCGGAGCCCTGATCTCGATCATTCTGGTCATCGCATTCGGATCCATCGGCCTCTTGACCAGGATGAGCCCCGCCTTCGAGAAGATCATGGGCGAGAACGTGTATTCCGTGACCGCAGTCGAAAACATGCTCGAAGCCCTCGCGGCGACTCACGACACCATGGAGACGAGGCGATCACTGTTCCAGGAAGCCCTTGGCAAGGCCAAGGGCAACATTACAGAAAAAGAGGAGAGGGAGCTTCTGGAGACTATCGAGCGCCACTGGCACACTGCAATCGACGGGGATCCCGTGGCGTTGTCCGTGGTCTTGCAGGCGCTCGACCACGAGGCGCGGGTCAACTGGTCATCCATCGAAAGAGCCAACAAATATGTCAGGAGGCTCGGCAGCACGGGCGCCTGGGCAGTCGTGCTCCTGGGCGGAGTCGGTTTTCTCTTCGGTCTCAACGCAGTCCGCCGGTTGCAGAAGCGTGTGCTCGCACCGGTCTCGGAGCTCCACTCGGTGCTCAGCCAGGTTCGAGCCGGAAACGCAAGCAGGCGTTTCTCCATGCCAGAGGCCCCGGCGGAGCTGCGCGAGATAGGAGACATGATCAACGAGATGCTGGACCGCAACCGCACGACGTCAGGCATCACCTGATCCCGATCACATCGCCACTCACGGGCTCGCCCTTCGAAGGAGGATGCGACTGTCGGCCACGACACAGCCTTCACCTTTCGGATAGACGATGAGTGGATTGATGTCCAGCTCCGCGATCTCCGGGTGATCCGACACGAGCTGCGACAGGCGAAGGATGCAGTCCTTTATGGCCTCGATGTCGGAAGGCGGGTTGCCTCGGATTCCCTGAAGGACCTTGAATGCGCGGATCGACTCGATCATCTGCTCCGCGTGGACTTCCCACATTGGCGCCAGACGGAAGGTCACGTCCTTGATGGCTTCGACGAAAGTCCCACCCAGGCCAAACATGCACATGGGACCGAAATTGGGGTCACGGGTGGCGCCCAGTATGACCTCCACCCCGCCACGCGCCATCCGCTCCATGAGCACGCCCTGTATGCGTGCCCCGGGCAAGAACTGCCTGGCGTTGGCTATGATCTCCTCATAGGCGAGGAGGGCCTGCTCGGGCGTCCGGATCTTGAGCTTGACGCCTCCCGCGTCGAACTTGTGGGGGATGTCGGGCGACGCGATCTTCATGGCGACCGGAGCCCCCACATCCTCGAAGACCTCCTTTATGTCCATCCCCTCGCGCACCAGCCTGCCCTTGAGGACTGGGAAGCCGTAGACCTGTAAAACCTCGTTGGCCTCGTGTTCGGGCATGAAGTGCGTGTCTTTTTGACCGAGCCTGCGCCTGATGATCTGCGCGGCCGCGTCCCTGTCTGCAGCCACACGCCGGACCTCCCTGCGCGGTACCCCGATGAGGGCCCCGAAGCGGGCCATGGACTCCATCGAACGAACCGCGGACTCGGGGAATGTGTAATTGGGAAAACCGTTCTCCTCGAGGTACTTCACACCGGCGGAAACGTCTACGATACCCATGAACGAGCACAGGACCGGCTTATCGATGCCCCTGCTCACGCGCGGAACAATCTCGGCCGTCTGCAGAACGTCCGTCATGGCCTGCGGGGTGAGGATCACGATGGTGCCGTCCACGTTTCGGTCCTCGAGGATGGCTCTCAGGACGACCTCGTAGCGCTCGTGGGTCGCGTCACCTATCACGTCCACGGGGTTGACTATGGACGCGGTGGGAGGAAGGGCCTCGCGCAGCTTCGTGCTGGTCTGATCGGAGAAACGGGCCAGTTCGAGACCGTGGCGGACCGCCGCGTCCGTGGTCATTATCCCTGGCCCACCAGCGTTCGTGACGATCGCGATGCGCTTGCCCCGAGGCACGGGCTGGCGGGCGAAGGCGATGGCGTGGTTGAAGAGCTCGTCGATGGACTCGACGCGCTGGATCCCGCTCTGGATGAAGATGGTATCATAGGCCAGATCCGAGCCAGCCAGAGAGCCTGTGTGGGAGGCCGCGGCTCTGGCACCTTCGACGCTGCGCCCCGACTTCACGGCCAGGATGGGCTTGCGTGAGTTGTACGTGATCTCGCGCGCGACATTCATGAACCTCAACCCGTCGGAGATGTCCTCGAGGTACATGAGGATGACGCTGGTATCCTCGTCGTCCTTGAGGGACTCCAGCAGGTCGCACTCGTTCACGTCGGCCTTGTTGCCGAAGCTTATGAACTTTGAAAAACCGATGTTCCGGCCCTCGGCATAGTCCAGGACCGCGGTGCACAGGGCGCCCGACTGCGAGATGAAGGCGATGCCTCCCACCCTGGGCATCTTGGTTGCAAAGCTGGCATTGAGCCTGACAGCGGAGTTTGTGTTGATGACCCCCAGGCAGTTGGGACCCACGAGCCGGATGCCGTGCCCGAGGACCTGCTCCTTGAGCCGCGCCTCCATGGCGATGCCTTCGCCTCCCACCTCCTTGAAGCCCGCCGTGATCACGATGAGGCCCTTGATATCCTTCTTGGCGGCCTCTTCCACCACGGTGCTCACCACCACTGCGGGCACGACGAGGACCGCCAGATCCACCTCGTCGGGAATATCGAGAAGGTTGTCGTATGTCCTCACGCCGCAGACGGAATGTGCACGCGGGTTGACGGGATATACGATTCCGGCAAATCCGGCGCGGAGGATGTTGTTGAACACGGCCTGCCCAACGCTGCCTGGTCGGTTCGTGGCGCCTACCACAGCCACGGACCTGGGGTTGATGATGGCCTGGATGCTTCTGGTCATGTCCCTCTCCCTCGAGCCGACTCAATATATCCTCGATACCAGCAATCATTGGATATTTCCACGTCTCGGGTAGGTACATCGTCGCCATTCGAGAATCGTGGCGGCTCACGGACGGGCACAAGATCGAGCCATTCGTCTTCTCCCTGCTCCTCACCTGCGTCACTATGCTGTGGGTCTCGTGGCCTGCTGCGTTGGCTTGCTCGTCAAGGCTCCCGTGGCAGCCGGCGCAGTGGCCATCGTCCATGACAGGCTCGCCGAACCTGGCAACACCTACCTCGAGAGCCTATGACCTTGGAACCGGGATCGAGAAGACCCGGAGCCCCTCTCATCTCGTATCGATGAGATCCTCTCCACGTTTCACGAGATCCAGACAAAAGACCGCATACTCGCGAAAATCGTCGATCTTCCCGTGACGGATCCTGCGATCATCGACGATCTGCTGAAAAACTTCCATGACGAGGGAACACCCCGAGAGAACCATCCGTGAGATGTCTGGATAGAGGTGTCGAGCACTCGATGCAACGATACCGATAGCCCGTCCTCCGGTTTTTGCACCTGCACGCATCTGCAGTGCAGATGGAGGTCACCGACCCTCGTGCACAATCCTGGACAGGGGGTCCACTGCTCGGATGATTCTTGCGAAATGCCGTTGCCACGAGGAAGATGGACGATTATGAAGTCTGGAAGACTCGATCCGCGGGTCGTCTCGGCACGTACGATCAGGAAGGATGAGGTTTATTTGGACGCGGCCACGAGAAAGTTCGAGCCGGTCATCCTGGCGTTTTTGTGCAATTGGTGCTCCTACTCGGCAGCGGATCAGGCGGGTTGCTCGCGGCGCAGTTACCCGGCGAACGTCAGGATCGTGAGGATCATGTGCACCGGCCGTCTCGATCCAGGGCATGTCATCGAGGCCTTCGCACGGGGCATCGACGGTGTCCTGGTGTGCGGCTGCCACCCGGGTGATTGCCATTACGTCGATGGCAACTGCAAGGCCGCCGGAAGGGTCTGGCTCCTCGACAGGATGCTCGAGCAGACGGGCATCGAGCCAGGCCGGTTGCGAATCGAGTGGGTGAGCAGCACAGAGGCGCAGCGCTTCGCTGAGCTCGCCATCGAGATGACCGAGCAGGTGAGGGCCATGGGGCCCATCCGATGGCCGTTCTCTGAGTCCGCAGGGACCGAGGCCCGGAGAGGGTCACGATGAGCGCGCGCAGGCCGAGGGTCGGCATGTATTGGGCCGCGAGTTGCGGAGGCTGCGACATGTCGATCCTCGAGATCGGAGACCACCTGCTGGATCTCGTCGAGAGAGTGGACATCGTGTTCTGGCCCTGCGTGATGGACTTCAAGCGCCACGACGTCGAGACCATGCCCGGGGGATACATCGACCTGTGCTTCGTCAACGGAGGCATCCGTAACGAGGAGAACGAGGACATGGTACGCCTGCTGCGCGACCGTTCCTCGATCATGGTGGCTCACGGGTCGTGCGCCTGCGAAGGTGGTATCCCGGGGCTCGCCAACCTCCACTCGACCGACAGCTTGCTCGACAGGCTGTTCGGAGCCGGAGAATCGACTGTCAACCCATCGGGCACCATACCCGGCCCGACGAACAGGACCTTGGAGGGTGAAGCCGTGGATCTTCCCGGGCTTCTCCCCGGAGTGCGCACCCTCTCCCAGGTGGTGGACGTGGAGTACCGCATGCCCGGGTGCCCACCGGACTCGATCCAGACATGGTCGGTGCTCGAGGCCGTTCTCGGCGGCCGGTTGCCCCCCCCAGGATCGGTGATAGGCGCGGGAGAAAGGTGCGTGTGCGATGAGTGCAAGCTCGAGCGCAACGGCGTCCCCGTGAAACGCTTCGTCCGGCCGCACCATGTGGTGCCCGACAATACGCATTGCCTGCTGGAGCAGGGGATCGTCTGCATGGGCCCGGCCACTCGGTCCGGTTGTCGCGCGGCCTGCATCTCTGCAGGCATGCCCTGCCGAGGTTGCTACGGACCTCCCCATGGCGTGGCGGACCAGGGTGCCAGGATGGTGGCGTTGCTTGGTTCCCTGGTCGACTCGCGCGACCCCGATGAGATCCGCCGGATCCTCGATGACGTGGTGGATCCCGTGGGAACGTTCTACAGGTTCGGTCTGCCCGGTTCTTCGCTCGGACGGCCCAGGAGGTGAGCTCCGATGACGAGGAAGATCACGATCGATCCGATGACGCGACTCGAGGGGCACGGCCGTATCGACATTCTCCTCGACGACGGCGGACACCTCACCGACTGCCGGATGATCGTCCCCGAGATCAGGGGATTCGAGAAGTTCGTGGAGGGACGAGCCGTGGAGGAACTCCCTCGCATCACGCCGCGCATCTGCGGAGTGTGCCCGGAGGCCCATCACGCGGCGAGCGCCCGGGCCGTGGACGATTCCTACGGCGTGAGCATTCCCGTGACGGCCGACATCATCCGAAGGCTCCAGTACAACTCCTTCGTCGCAGGCGACCACACGACCCACTTCTACGCCCTGGGAGGACCGGATTTCATCGTGGGTCCGGACGCCCCCGCTTCCGAGCGCAACATCGTCGGTGTGATCCGCAAGGTCGGAGCCCAGCTCGGCCGCGACGTCATCAGGATGCGCGGCGAGGCCCACGAGATCGCCGAGATGCTCGGCGGTCGAAGGGTGAGCCCGGTCGGCATGATCCCAGGTGGCGTCTCGAAGGCCGTGACGCCTGAGATGCGCGACAGGCTCGTACAGATCGGCACCTTCATGGTGCAGTTCGCCATGAAGACGCAGGAGATCTTCGAGCGGATGGTGCTGGCCAATGGTCGCTACATGGACATGATCCGTTCACCGGCCTTCGCCCACAGCACCTATTACGCCGCTCTCGTGGACGAGGACGACAGGGTGGACCACATGGGCACTCACGTCCGAGTGGTGGATCCTGCCGGAGTCGAGATCGCCAGGTTTGCACCATCGGATTACAGAGAGCACATCGCAGAGCACGTGGAACCCTGGACGTACATGAAGTTCCCCTACCTGCGGAAGGTGGGGTTTTCAGGACTCGTGGACGGCCGTACGTCCGGGGTCTTCCGGGTCGGTCCTTTGGGCATGCTCAACGCTTCTCGCGGGATGAAGACCCCGCTGGCCCAGGAGCAGTACGCAAAGATGTTCGAGGTGCTGGGACCCGGACCGGTCCACGCCACGCTGGCCTTCCACTGGGCGCGCATCATCGAGATGCTCGGCTGCGCAGAGCTGGTGCTCGAGTACGCACTCGACGACAGGATAACCGGGTCCATCATCCGAGAGCTGCCACTGGGCCCGGCCGGAGAGGGATTCGGCGCCGTGGAGGCCCCACGAGGGCTCCTGTTGCACCATTACGTGGCAAGCAGGGAAGGCATCGTCGAACGCGCCAACCTCATCGTTGGAACGACCCATAACAACGCCGCCCTGAACATGAGCGTACGGAGGGCTGCCGAGTCCCTCATCGACGGCGGCGCACCGGACGAGGCGGTGCTCAACACCATAGAGATGGCGTACCGCGCCTACGACCCGTGCTTCGGCTGCGCTAGCCACGCCCTGCCCGGCCGTGCGGCACTGGTGGTCGACATCCACGGACCCGACGGGGCTTTGCTGCGGAGCATCTCAAACACTCACTGCAAGGGACGAGAGGGGGCCCGATGAAAGACAAGCCCGTCGATCGCCCCATCCGAATCTACCTGTGCGAGTGCGGGCCCATCATACGCGATGCACTGGACCTCGATGCCCTGGGCGAGGCCGTTCGCGGAATCGACGGCGTGCAATCTGTAAAAAGACACGCGACTCTGTGCTCCACCGAGGGCCAGGCATGGATGGCCTCCGATCTGGCGGAGCACACGGACTGCAGGGTCGTGGTGGCGGCCTGCTCGCCGCGCGAGCACGAGGAGACCTTTAGGGGAGTCTGCCGTGAGGCAGGGATCAACCCCTTCTTGCTGGGCATCGCCAATGTCCGTGAGCAGTGCGCATGGGTAACGCCGGATATCCGCCAGGGCACGGACAAGGCATTGAAGGTGGTTCGTGCGGTTGTCGCTCGCACCATGTGCCAGGTGCCGCTCGAGGAGAAGCGAGTCGACTGCATCTCCGACGTGCTCGTCGTGGGAGGCGGAGTGGCCGGTCTCACGGCAGCGCGCCTCCTGGCCCAGGGAGATCGCAACGTGGTGCTCGTGGAGAGAACGGGAGCCCTGGGAGGACGGGCCGCCCTCCTCTCTGAGGTGTACCCCAGCATGGAGTGCGCCTCGTGCCTACTCGAGCCCCTGATGGACGAGGTTTTACACGACCCCCGCATCGAGGTCATGACCGCGAGCGAAGTGGAGAAGGTCCTCGGCATCGCCGGCAACTTCACTGCCACCATCTGCCGCAGGGCACGTCACGTGGACACCTCGGGTTGCTACGGCTGTGGGACGTGCGTGGCTTCCTGCCCCGTGCAGGTGCCAAACGAGGTGGACGAAGGGCTGGGTACTCGCGGTGCCATCCACTTCTCCTACACGGGATCCTTGCCTGCCGTGCCCATTCTCGACGAGCGGACCTGCCTGGCCTTCAACGGGCGGCCGTGCGACGCATGTGCCACGGCCTGCCCTTTCGGGAACATCGATCTCGGCGCACTCGAGGAGAAGGTGGAGCGGAGGATCGGTGCAGTGATCCTGGCCACAGGTGGAAGGACACGGTTGGACAGGGATCTGGGGCCGCGCGTGATCTCGGCCATGGCGCTCGACCGTCTCTTGAACCCTTCCGGCCCCACAGGAGGCGAGGTCGTCATCGCAGGAGCCTCTCCTCGCAGCGTGGCCCTGATCCACTGCGTTGACGAGAGGGGAGACGGGCCATGCCAGACGTGCTCGAAGACGTGCTGCTTGACGTTCGCCCGGCAGGCGCGTCGGCTTCTCGAGAAGCTCGGACAGTGCGAGATCCACCAGATATTCTGGGAGCGCTGCGCTGGTGGCAAGGGCCACCGCGAGTTCTCCGACGAGGCGCGTGGAGCGGCGGGCCTGCATCAGGTGCAGCTCGCTTCCGATGATTTTCTACAAGCTCCCCGTACAGAGGGAGACCACGCCGTGGTTCGCTACACCCATCGAGGAAGGCCGATGGCCCTGCGCGTTGATCTGGCGGTGATAGCACCCCCCCTCGACGGGACCGCGGGCGATGATGCCCTGATCGTCGGGATGGGAGTCCAGATCGACGGTCGGGGCTTCGTGATAGAGGAGAACCAACACCTCTTGCCCTTCAGGACCAGGGTGCCAGGAGTGCTGGTGGCCGGAGCCATCAGGGGACCCGCGGACGTGCAGGACTCGTGCGCCCAGGGCGCAGCCGCCGCCGGAAGCGCCCTGTCCACGTTCGTACCGGGTCGCAAGCTCGCAGTGGAGCCGGCCACGGCCAGGGTGGACGCGACTCGCTGCGGTGGGTGCAGGACGTGCATCCTCTCTTGTCCTTACGGGGCTGCACGATGGGATCCTGACGCAGGAGTCGCAATGATAGATGAGCAGGTATGCAGGGGATGCGGAAGCTGCGCCTCCGCATGCCCCTCGGGCGCCATAGAGGCACGCCACTTCACGGGCCAGCAGATCCTGGCGGAGATCATCGCCCACACTGGAGCCGACAACGGATGATGTGACCATGGAGATCGGGATCGCATTCAGGCCAGCGAAAATCGAGGTTGTCTGCGGAGACGCCCAGGCGATTTTCATGAAGAGAGCACTCTCGTCATCATCGCGGACGGCCTCGGGCACGGCCCCAGGGCGGCCGAGGCTTCCGGCGCCTTCGTAGACTGCGTCCAAGCCTACCACGATGCAGCATCGAAGGCGTCATCCGACGCGCTAGAGCGGATCGCCTCGCGCCAGATCGAGGGAGAGTCGAGCGGCCCTGTCCACTGCACTCGCCACGGGCGCCGACAACGTCTCGCCCATGGTGCGCGCATCCTTGATCACGACTCCCAGGATGTAGATCCTGGCGGGCACGACGAGTCCCAGGGATCGCCCCAGCTCGAGGGCAGTCGGCAGGTCTATCTCGTGACCTGCGCACAGCCTTGTCGTAGCTCTGGCGGCAAAGAGAGAGAGCTCGAGCACCTCCCCGGCCTCGTGCCCGGCCAGCTCGATGGCATCGACGATGACGATCCTCTCCCGGTCCGCCATGAGATCCAGCAGGGCGAATCCAGCCACCTCTGCCTCGACCACATCCACGGACCCGGCACCGAGCTCACAGACCCGCCGTGACACGTGAAGGCCCACGGCGTCATCTCCGAGAACGGCATTTCCAAGACCGATGATCAGCGGCCTGTGTCCGGACGGATCCACTACGCCCTCGACTCTCCCATCACTCGCCGTGCCTGATACGCAGGACCTGCGTGCCATAGAGGTCGAAAAAGGCGCTGTACGTCCGCTCCTCCCCCGCGTTTCCCTCGACAGGCAAGACCACCACAGATTCGATCTCGCTACGCCTGGGGATCACGAGCAGGCTGCAGAGATCCTCCCCGGCGCCCTCGATCATGGCGGGCAGATCGGGCTGGTCCACGCATACGACCGAGGTGGGCTCGCAGGCGGCGAGTCTGTTGACCTCCACGCCGGAGAGCTCCATGCGCACGAGATGATAGGTGGCGAGCCTCTCCATCTCCCCCTGTTCGAGGGGACAACGATCCACGAGCAACGTCGACCTCTTGAGAGCGAGCACCACCGGCATGCGCGATGGCAGCTTCATCCGGACCGCAGCGCAGTACTGCCTCGTCCTGTCGCAGACACTGATGATGTAGAGACCAGGAGGGGGCGAGAACGCATCGTGGCAGGTGTCTTTATCGGGCTCGGTGCGGTACCGGACCAGGCGCCCATTCCAGGCGATCTCGTGGATCTCCCCGGGAGCGAGGTCGAGGCCGCGCTCCGTGGGTGGCGCACATCTTGCGCAGCGACTGTCCGGCTGACAAGGACAGCTGCAGAAGAGCTCGGGCCGATCCAGCGAGAGGGTCCCCAGCGAGGCGTCCAGGGGAGCCACGGTGACGAAGGAGGCCTTGCTCCACGTCACATCCAACTGCACGTGCTTGCCCGTGTGGTTCTTGACGACGACGAGCGTGGGCGTTTCATCTCCTGATGTGGGCAGGGTGGCCGCGAAGAGAGCCTTGGGGGCTCCGTCCTCCACGACGTCAGGTTGCTCAACCTGCGAGATGCACCCGGATCTGTTGCACCCTGACAGGACAAGCACCA
>JBFYZU010000408.1:0-8496 GCA_041309365.1 Myxococcota bacterium | reverse complement strand
CTCACCGGTGCCAGCCTGGAAGGCAGGGCCCTGAACCAGGGTGCGTCGGCCGGGGCGATCACCTTGGACCAGAGCACCATTACCGTACCTTCATTGTAGCGCATCCCGGGCCGCGCCCTCGAGTCGAGGAATCACCCGTGCCTCGCCAGAGCTCGATTTTCGCCGTGATCGTCGACCGTTCGCCCGCACGCGTGCACCGTCCTTCGCACTGCTTCGCATCATCTCGATCATCGTCCGTGCCATGCCCTTTGCCTTCTGGTCGCGCCAGGACTTGGGCCCTGAAGAACCTGGGATGAAGCAAGTATCGGATCGACAATCGATGGGGCTGAAACAGAGTACCTGCTCCACGTGCAGATCCGGATCACGGCTCGCCCAATCAATACGATGGGGGCACTCCTTCAATTTGCCAGGGTGTGCTGCAGAGCCCCATGCAGGGCGTCAGCCCGGCCGAGATCGGCGTGGTCGCTCCAGCGCAACTGGAGCTGCGGCCATGGCCTTTGCATTTCCAGTTGGTCCCGGATGGCACGAATAATGCAGTGATGACCCACGAGGAGAGTGTGAAAGCAATGAAGCATCAATCCGACCCGAACAGGATGGTCGCCCTCGCAATCCCCATGCCTGCCGTGACCTCGCTTGCCCTCTTTCGGCACGGATGCCAGGAAAAGCCCTCGAGATCCGGTGGAAGCTTGCCAGCAGGCAAGGGAACGATCAAACTCGCGAAAGGTGAAGATGGGAATACCACGCTCACCGTCCGTGTCGAGAGCATTGCCGCACCGTCGAGGATCGCGACGGAAGCGACCGTCTTCGTGGTGTGGGTCCATCCCCCGTATTCGGCCGCGCGGAACGTAGGAGCCCTGCGACTGGACGAGAATCTCAAGGGCGAGTTCGGGACGTCGATCCCGTTTCGGCGGTTCAAGGTGACCGTGACTCCGGAAAGCAGCGGGCAGGTCTCGCGTCCCCTGCACGAGCCGGTCCTCAGCTTCGACGCAGACATCGTTTTCTGAGCGGCAGACGTTTCTTCACCAACCATCGACCCCGAAGAAGAGCCCATCGTACGGACGGATCCGATCGATGACCACCTCGACCGGCCCGGCCGTCACATCCCACATTACAGTGACCGTCATGGTTTTGCGTGCGCTGTAGACGGGGCTGTCCACGCAGGGCTCGTGGCCGTGCATCATCGGAAATGGCCGATGCGAGATCGTGAGGTCCTATTCGGCATGGTCGCCGAACTCGTAAGGAATGCTGTCCGATCTGATCTCACCAATGAAAATCCTGTGCATGGAGATCTGGAGCCCCTTCATCAAGAAGCCGAACCTGCCTTCCTTCACGTATCTTCGTACGCTCACGCTGACGTAGGTGGAATCCAGAAGCTCCAGGGGCCGGAACCGGTAGGCTCGATTGACGAAGTCGCAGTCCTCGGCCAGCCTCACGGTCTCGTCGAAGCCGATGATCCTGTCGAAGAGACTCCTGCTGACCAGTATGCAGGCCCCGAAGACCTCGGGTTTGACGTTGCGCTCGATCCGGATCACCGCGTTGATCGCGCGGTGGATGAAATGGTCGAGCTGCCTGTCCGACAGTGGCTTGAACTCGCAGGTCGCCATGTCGATGCTCCGCTCGCTCATCTCGTTGAAGGCGTTCTCCAGGAAATCATCGGGGAGCACCACATCGGCATCGATAAAGAAGAGCAATTCGCCCGAGGCTCTCCTCGCTCCGGCGTTTCTCGCGACCCCCGGCAGCCCTCCCTGCACCACCAAGGCACCGTATTGTCTCGCTATGGCCCTCGTCCTGTCCTGCGAGCTGGCGTCAGAGACGATCGTCTCGAAATCCTGATAGCCCTGCCGCTCGAGACTCGCGAGGAGCTTCGGGAGGTATGCCTCCTCGTTGAGCGTCGGAATGATGACGCTGATCATCGTTTTCGATCCATGCTCCGGGTCGAGCGCGACTCTGGCCGTGCCGGCACGGCATCTCGTTCCCGCCTGCTCAGTTCGTGCATGACAGGAACCATTCGTAGAGAGCCTCGTTCTCGTAAGTCTGGCTCCAGGAATCGTGGCCAGCATCAGGATAGATGGTCAGCTTGGCATTTCCACCGGCCAGGTTGACGGCATCGACCATGTTCTTCGAGTTGGACCACGGCACAACGGGGTCCGAATAGCCGTGAAAGGCCCACACGGGCAGGTTCTTCATCCTGGATGCTCGCAATGGATCCCCGTCGCCGCATATCGGGGCGATCGCGGCGAAACGGTCCGGGAAGGCCTCGGCGATGGACCAGGTGCCGGACCCGCCCATGCTCAGACCGGTCATGTAGATGCGCCTTTCGTCAATGCGGTACGTGTCGACGAGGCGATCGATCAAGTCGAGGATCCTCGTCGTTTCATCGACCCACTGTCTCGAGGCTGGGCACTGCGGCGAGACGACGACGAACGGGAATTGCCGGCCTTGCTCGATCAGCTTTGCAGGACCGTGCATTTTCACCTGGTTGAGATCGGGACCGCGTTCGCCCATCCCATGAAGAAAGACCAGAAGAGGCCAGGCCTCGTCCGTTGCATCGTAATCGAGGGGCAAGTACAGCAGGTACTTCATTACTTGCCCCTGGGCCGAGCCTGGATCCTGGGTGAATACCGAATATCCCTCCTGGTGGCTGCTTTCGAACAGACCGGGCGCTCGAGAGGCGCACGCGCTCGCCAGCAACCAGGCGATCAGGCTCGAGAAAAATACCGTCCTACCCATGCTGCTTGTCAACGCAACTTCTGGACCATGGTGGAACTATCGTGATTCCGGACGCTTGCCTTGGGTACCGGTCCGCGTGGGCCTGTCAGATCAATCAGAATGAAGCGATCGCTCCAACGATTCCCTGGCCAAAATCCCGCGAGGCTTCAGCCTGCGAGGATTCGAGTCGAATTCTGCTCGTTTCAGCCGCCAGAGCCAGCTCTTTCGGCACCTGGTGGATCCCGGCCGTGGCACGTCGTTTGCGGATCGACTGCCAAGACATTCACCTCTTGCCGATCGGTCGTACGGTCGAGTCGATGGTGTCCATGAGCGAATGATGCCGATCCCCACCGCGCCCGAACGTATGAGGGCAATCGCGATCGTCGGTAGCACGTACGATCGCTCGAGCCTCAAATGGCTGGCGTCCGTGGTGTCGCTGGCATGCGCGATAGCCTTGCCCTCGACGCCGATGGCGGCACCGAAGGAAACGGCAGTTGCAGCGACCTCGACGCTACCGGATTTCCGACTGAAAGATGTCCCCAATGCCATCGGCTTGCTCGGCAAGTTGCGGTTGCCCGCGTGGGTCATCGTGATATCGGTGGATGCCCTGGACGATGACAATCACATCGTGCTGCGGTTTCCGAAGGGCAAAGACATCATATACAACCTGAGCATTCTGCTGCTGTTTCACGCTACAGTGCAGACACCGGCGCAGAACGACCCGGGAGGGGACTACACCATGTCCAATTCTTCCCTGGCGCTCGTGACCCCTCCGGCCATCTACGACAAGAAGGTGCTGTTCGTGTACCTGGGCAAAGGACCCATGACGCTTACGCTGCTGTCTTCCATCGGGCAGCCGCTGGTGACCATCAAGGGAAGCAGGAGCCCCTTGTCCAGGCGGCGATATGGAGGCGAGATACACCTCGTCGACAGAATCCACATGATCGGACACGTGGACATCGCAGAAACAATCCTGTCGATATTCCACCACCAGGACATCGAGCTGACGACGATCCCGATATACGGGAAGATACTGATAATCAGTCCATTATTGAGCAACACGGTGAGGTATACGAAGCAGCATGGGCCGGCGGTGAGCATGGAGCTCGGCATCATGCTGAAGCTGCATGTGCACGGCCTCGAGAATCCCATGTTCTTGAGCGTCTCTCTCGGACCGGAAGTCCATTTCACCGGACGCGTCGGGGCTGCCCTGAATGCCATATTCAATGTCCCGATATGAGGGTGACGCGGCTGCATGCCTGTCCTTCGCCACAACCGCATCCGAGGCTCACGCGGCCGGGTTCGGTGGTTCGCTGATAGCCGGGAGTGGAAAGGACATTGGCCAGAAGGCCCCGCCTCCCCGGGCGCAGTCAGCCCTTCACGCGCACGGGCCGAAGGTGGCGCACCAGGCTCGACGCGATCCCGGTCAAGAAGAAGCCAGGCAGCGTGATGATCGCCGTGAGCCCGCTCGTGTTCAGGACCGTGGACGTCCCTCGCGCCAGCAGCATCGCCTTCATCTCGGGCGGCGCATTGGCCATGGCACCGAGCGATGAGGACAGCCCCCAAAGCGCCCCGGCAAAGCCCAGCGCGAGGATTGCGGCGAGCCCTCCCCACAGGTAGGGCGTCAGGTCCACCTTCTTCACGAGGGCGAGTTGCGCGAGCACGGGGATGGCGTGCAAAAGGCCCGTGACGAGGACGACGAGCATGAAGGGACCGCCCTCGGAGAACGCGCGTGCTATGTCCTGCATCTTCAGCCCTCCTTGCGCCTGATCGGCGCCATGTTGCGTGCCATCGTGGCCGCGATGCCCGTGAAGAAGAGCCCTGGCACGGCCATGAACATCGCCAGGATGGTGGGGTTCAGCGCGATGCCGAACCCCATGACCATCATCGATCCGTGCATGTCGGGTGAGGCCATGGCGAGCGCCTTGAACATCTGGATCGCGCCTGCGATGGTGCCGATCCAGCCGACGAGAAGGATCCCGACGATGCCACCCCAGAGGTAGCCGGAGAAGTCCGCCTTCCTGCAGAGCGCCATCTGGGCAATGACCGGCACGGCGTGCAGCACCGAAAAGAGCAGGACAACGTACATCCACATGCCCCCCTCCTCGAACATCCGGACCATCTGTTGCATGAGTCACCTCCCTCGGATCGGGATTTTGCCATTGCCTGGCTCGAAATGGAAGATTGGATGCCACACGTCGTGCTGCGGCAAAGCGGTGGCCTTGCGTGGCGGATCGATGCCCCGGCGAGACCCGTCGATGGCGAAGAATCGCGAAGCCGTGCTATCGTTTCGCCCATGAAGAAGCCGACCCATGCTCTGGCCGTCCTACCGTGTCTGGTGCTCTTGCCGTGCTGCGGCGGCTGCGACTCCGGCCGCCGTGGAGATCCGGACGCCCCCGCGGACACCACCTGGGCGGACACCGTCCCGGACACCGGCGACGTGCCCGCAGACATCGTCGCGGACACGCCCGCCGACGCCACGGGAGACGCATCCGAGGACGGCCCGGCCGACGTGATATTCGACGTGCCAGCCGATACGGCCGAGCACGAGTGCGAGAGCGGCCAGTCGTGGTGCCTCGACCACGTGACCAGGCACTTCTGCGACGACCCGGCCGGCGTGCGCGTCTGGCGAGACGAGGTCTGCGCGAGCGGCTCCGGGTGCGTGCTGGGCGAGTGCGTGCCCGGCCAGTGCTCGGACGCCTGCAACCTCGGGCAGACGGAGGCCGGGAGCACCTGCGAGCTCTTCGATCTGGCCACGGGGTCCTGGACCGTCCCGGACCCGGCCTCTTCGATGCACGACAGGTCCCGGGCCTACAACATGTGGCTCAGGCGGGACGGGATGGCCCACGGTGGAGTGGGCGGCAACGCGATCTACTCGGACCCGCCCGTCTACGACGACGTCGTCAGCCTGGGCCACATCAGGGATTCCGCCATCTGGACGGGCACCTACCTCGCGGCCGAGGCGCTCCGGCTCGAGGAGACGGGCTCAGCCGACGCGCGCCGGAACGTCGAGGCGCTCGTCGAGACGCTGCACCTGTGGTTCAACGTGTCGGGGGATCCCGGCCTGCTCGCGCGGATCGTCGCCCCTGCCGGGGCGCATCCCTTGCTGAGCATGGACTGCTCCGAGCTGGAGGTGGAGTGCAACGTCGAGTACGAGGGCGCGCTCTACGACTACAGGGGGCACATCAGCCGGGATCAGTACCAGGGAGTGATGCTCGGCTACGCCGCCGCCTACGAGGCCCTCGGCGAGCAGGGGGAGGAGCACAGGGCCCTCATCCGCGACGACGTGGTGGAGCTCGTGGACGAGCTCATGATGGAGAGGGACGTGCCGGTGAGAGTCACCCTGGACGGGTTCACGCTCCCGACGTTCGACATCCACCTGCGCTACGTCATCCTGGACTCGAGCCAGATGGTCGACGGAGCCATCGTCTTCGTGCTCGAGACCTCGGACCTCGGCCAAGCCGAGATGCTGGGCTTCCAGGAGTTCACCCCGAACCTCGCGCACATCCTGCGCCAGATCCCCCTCATGGGAGGCACGCCGGACATACCCCGCTCCAGCTCGGCGATCATGCTGGGGAGCTTCTTCAGGGTGGGCATGCTGGTGACCGGGGGCGTGCCCGGCATGGAGGCGAAGCACGACGCCTACGTGGACTACTACTACGACCACACCGGCGAGGGCGGCAACGTGGACGAGTGGATCGGCATAGCGCGCACGTGGTCCTACGACAGCCACTGCGGCGACGCCTACTACGGCACCAACATCTCCATGCAGCCCATGTACAACTGGGCCCGGCTGGAGGACGACTTCGACACGAGCTTCGACATCCGCTACGACGTGCTCCAGGGCCGCATGTGGCCCTCGTTCGTCAACACCAAGAACGCCTTCTTCTCCTTCATCTACGCGGGCACGGTTTTCACCCACGACCCTCTCGTTGTCGACGTGGCCGTCGAGCAGCTGGGCCAGTTCCCGCCCCCGCCCAGGGTGATGCACGCCGTGGACCTGCGCGCCGACGCCCGCTACCTGCCGCACGAGGTCGGCTGCGACGACCAGGTGCACCACGGCACGGCCGTGGACGTGGGCGACCGCTGCCCCGTGGACTTTTTATGGCAGAGCAAGCCATGGGAGCTCTACTGCGCGGGCGACACGAGCGTCACCTTTCCGGGAGTCGATTACCTCATCGCGTACTGGATGGGCCGCCGCCACGGCTTCATCGACGACGACACCGAGGGGCTCTGCCTGGCATGGCACTGACTACTCACCACAGCGCACTGCATCGCTGTTTTCACCGAACGGCAAGAAGGCACGCGCAGCCCTGGCGGTATCCCGGAGCGACGCTCACTCGACCGTGAGCACGCCGGCGTCGGCCGTGTCGTAGCCGTCGGTGCTCCCGTCGAGGTCGCAGTACGTCCAGGTGTCGCCGCCGTCCCCGGAGAAGCGGTAGGCGTACTCGAAGGTGCCCGCAGAAGGCGGCGCGAAGGACACCTGGTACTCGTCGTTGTCGTCGGCCGTGTGGCCGGGATTGTACGAGGCGTCCGCGGACCAGACAAAGGACGAGGGATCGGACCCGGGGCTGCCCATGCCAGCGGCCCCCAGGATGCCTCCGCACATGGCTGCGCCGTCGGTGCAACCCTCCACCCAGACCCGGCCGTAGATGCTCTCGGTCCCGGTGCCTGCCGTGGTCGTGGTCGTGGCCGGATGCTGCAGGTTGCACCAGCCGATGACGCGGTCGGCCACGGCGAGGGTGCCCATCCGATCCGTGGAGAAGCCGCCGGCCGAGCCGTCGTTTCCGTCCAGGTCGCAGTACGTGAAGTGCTCGCCCGTGTCCGTGGAGAAGCGGAACACGTAGGAGTATGTCCCATCGGCAAGAGGATCGAGCGACGTCGAGTACTCGTCGTTGTCGTCGTCCGTGTGGCCGGGGTTGTAGACGGCCGGCTGCCACTCGTAGCTCGACGGCGTCGCCGAAGGGTCGATCGCCGGATCCCCGTATCCGAGCTCGGCCACCAGGTCCTCGCACCGGGCCGCGCCCTCGGTGCAGCCCTCCACCCAGACCCGGCCGTAGATGCTCTCCGTAGGAACGCCGGCGGCCGTGCCCGTGGCCGTGGGGTACTGCAGGTTGCACCAGCCGATGGGGCGGTCCGTGGCCACCTCCGTGTACGTGAAGCCGGCCACCAGCGTGGACGAGGCGCCTCCGGGGTTCTGGACGGTGACGTCCACGGCTCCCGCCTCGGCCGCCAGAGGAGTCACCAGCGTGATCAGGCCGGGGGAGACGACCGTCACGGACGCGGCCAGGGCGGCCCCGAGCTCCACCGTGGCCCCGTCGACGAATCCCCTCCCCGACACGCCGACCGGGGTGCCTCCGGTCACGGGGCCCGTCGCCGGGTCGAGGGCGTAGACGGCCAGGGTGCCGTCCACCGTGTCGCCGTCCAGGGCGTCATCGAGCGCATCCGTGGACGTGTCCGCGGGGGTGGACCTGCCGGCGTCGCAGCCCGCCGCGAGCACGGCCGCGACGAGCGCGCATCTGGCAACGGTGACGATCTCCATCTCGATTCCTCCATCTCCCGATATCGCGGCGAGATGATTGGCCCCGCGAGCCGGGCATTGCATGCGAGACAGGATATCACGCGCCAGCAAGAGGGCAACCGGCCACGGCCGGCACGACGCAGACGCACCCCCGTCGCGACCCCCCCCGGTCACGAACGATCGAGCGGGAAACGCGCGATCCGAGATCACTGGCGGAGCACGACCACCATGATGCCGATCATGACGAGCATGCCGCCAAAGAAGAG
>JBFYZU010000407.1:0-3749 GCA_041309365.1 Myxococcota bacterium | reverse complement strand
GGCCAAGCTCGCAGAGGAAGCGGCCAAGCTCGCCCAGGATGCCAAGAAAAAGGCCGAGCAGGCGCAGAAGGCCGAGGAGAAGAAGAAGGCCGACGAAGAAGCCAAGAATAAGGCTGCCGAGGACGCTGCCGCAAAGAAAAAGGCCACAGAGGACGCAAAGAAAAAGGCTGCCGAGGACGCTGCCGCAAAGAAAAAGGCCGACGAAGAAGCCAAGAAGAAGAAGCAAGAAGGGGACAAGCCTGCATTGCCCGAGGCCGAAGATCCCGGCGAAGGCAATGCGCAGAACGTGGCCCAGGCCAAGGAGATCGTGAAGGGCTGGAAAAAGGAGATCTATGCCTGCCTTCACAAATCTCCGGAGCTCGAGCAGGAAGGGTCGGCCAAGATCACAGTCTACGTCGACATCACGGGTGGGCTCGACGCCATCGCCATATCGCCCGGACCTGCCAAGGAATCGCACTCTTGCCTCATGGACACCCTGGGCGATCTCGACTTCCCATCGGCCGGCGAGATGTACCAGTTCTCCATCAAGTACAAGGTCACCCCCAAGTAGCAGGGGTCGCGTCCGCCTCGTCCCCAGGATCCGGGGCCTTTGATAAATGTCGCATAATGGACATTATGTAAAATAGCAGGTACGTCTCCGCCCAGAGCCTCACGAGCGCCTGCGACGTGCCCCTGCCACGACCACGAGCGCACAGAGCGTGAGGAACGCCATTGCCGCCCCCTCGCGCCCCTGGCCTCCGGCAACGACGGCGCAGGCGCAACCCGAGCCTCCATCATCCATTGTCCCGCCGCAGGCCGTCTCGCGAAAGTCCGCGATCCCGTCGCAGTCGTTGTCCATCCCGTTGGTGCAGTTCTCGTCCGCTCCCGGGTGGATGCCCGGGTTCATGGGCGCGCAGTCGCCATCGCAGTCGCGGTACCCGTCGCCGTCGCCGTCGTGATCCGTCATGGGGTCGCAGTCCTGGTCGATGCCGTCGCAGATCTCCTCTGCGCCCGGGAAGATCCCGGGGTCGCCGTCGTCGCAGTCGCCTTCGCAGGCCGACACCCCGTCGCCGTCGTTGTCCACGCTCTCGGGCGTCAGCGGGTTGCAGTCGTCGTCCACTCCGTTGCAGGCCTCGAAGATGTCGCCCGTGAAGTCGTTGCAGGTCTGCACGCCCGATGCGCAGCCGTACGTCCCTTCCGAGCACAGGTCCGCGTCCGGCCCGTCGCACGGATCGCCGAACCAGTGCTCGTCGCTCCCGTCGAGGGTCTCCGGGTCGCAGTCGTTGTCCGCCCCGTCGCACGTGTCGCGCACGTCGCCCGACAGATCGGGACAGACCTGGACACCGGCCACGCAGTCGTACGTGCTCTCCTCGCACAGGTCCACGTCATCGCCGTCGCACGGCGCGTCGTACCAGTCCTCGTCGACGCCGTCCGGCGTGGCCGGGTCGCAGTCGTTGTCCACCCGGTCGCACAGCTCGGGCGTCTCGTCCATCGTGTCGGTGCAGACGAACGCGCCGTCCTCGCACAGGCCCGTTCCCTCGGCGCACAGGTCCGTGTCGTCGCCGTCGCAGGCCACTCCCACGCGATCGTCCTGGGAGCCGTCTTGCGTGGTGATGTCGCAGTCGTTGTCCTCGCCGTCGCACACGTCCGACAGGTCCTGATCGGAGTCCACGCAGGTCTGGACACCGCCCACGCACCCTCTGGCGTCGTCCTCGCACAGGTCGAGGTCCGTGGAGTCGCACGCGACCCCGAACCACGTCTCCGACGAACCGTCCGGCGAGGCCGGGTTGCAGTCGTTGTCCTCTCCGTCGCACAGGTCCGGCGCCGTCTCCGGGCCGTCCGTGCACACGTAGGCATCCGAGACGCACTGGCCGATGCCCTCGGCGCACAGGTCGGGATCGTCTCCGTCGCAGGCCGCGCCCAGCCGGGCGTCCTGGGAGCCGTCCAGTGTCGTGGCATCGCAGTCGTTGTCGATCCCGTCGCACAGGTCCGACAGGTCGAGCACGTTGTCGAGGCAGCCCTGGGCTGCACCGATGCACGCGTACGAGTCGTCCTCGCACAGGTCGAGGTCCGTGGAGTCGCACGGATCGCCGAACCACGTCTCCACCGCGCCGTCGGGCGTGGCCGGGTCGCAGTCGTTGTCCTCTCCGTCGCACGGGTCCGTGGTCACTCCGGGGTTCACGAGGTCGTTCCAGTCGTTGCAGTCCCCGTCGTCGATGGCGTACCCGTCGGCGTCGCAGTCGTGGCAGAACGCGAAGTTGCGGATGGTCGTGAGCTGGGCGCCGGTGAGCCCCTCCACGGCCTCGAGCATGACCTGCACGAGGTACTCGCACTCCGCCTGCGCCAGGACGAGGCTGCCCTCCTGGATCATGTAGGTCAGGATGGAGATCGACTCGCCGGCGGGAACTGTCACGCCGTCGAAGATCCAGACGAGGTCGCTCTGATCGCTGGCGCCGTAGGGATTCAGGGCCACGAAGTCCAGGGCCTCGGTCGCGCCCGTGCCCTGCACCACGAAGCCCAGGGTCGGGTCCCCGGTCCCGTCCGTGTCGTCCGTGACGAACCACAGGTCGGACACGTCGAGGAGCGCCTCCCCGCTCCACGTGGCGTCGCACGACGTGCTGGAGTCGCTCCCCAGGTCGTTGTTGTGGGAGCCCGTGGTGGCCGTGCCGATCCGGATCTGCACCGTGATGGGCGCGGCCGTGGGGTTCGTCAGGGTGTCGAGGTAGCGCACGAACGCATCCGCCGTGGCCGGCCCCGTCGACGGCACGTAGACCCGCCTCACGACCTCGAGCCCGGAAAGCGTGTCCGTCCCGAGGACGTACTGGCGCCCCGACATCTCCGTGGACGGCGGCACGCCGCCGCAGTACATGTCCGCAGCCACGCACACCGACGAGAACGCAGTTCCGGTCGCCGTGATGCACAGCGTTCCGAACGTGTCGTAGGCGTCGATGGAGCCGTTGTTGATCGCGCCGCTCCCGCAGCTCGCCGGAGGCGTCGACGTCCCCTGGTCGTCGATGTCCCAGACGTGGCCGGCCGGGTCGTTGAGCGTCACCAGGGCCATGGCCGCACGGGACGCCAGCATCATCACGCAGAGCGCCAGCGCCCCTGCCTCGCGCGCAACGGCTCGACCGCAGCGCTCCCGCGCAACTGCTGTGCTCATGGATCACCTCCGATAGAAAGGCGCGTCGCCGTACCGGTTCGATTGTTGCATGTAAGAAGGCCCGGGGCAAACCTCGAGGGTGCCGGACGACTGCGGTCAGCGGCGCCTGCGGGCGACGGCCCAGGCCGCGAGCATCAAGGCCACGAAGGCCCCCCCTGCCCTGCCGCCCTGCCCTCGCGGATCCATGGCGCAGGCGCCGCAGCCGGTGCCTCCACCGGGGTCGCCGGCGCATGCGGGCCCGTACGCGTCGATGACCCCGTCGCAGTTCATGTCCAGCCCGCTGGCGCAGTCCTGGGGGGCGCCGGGGTGGATGCCGGGGTTCATGGGCGCGCAGTCGCCCTCGCAGTCGCGGTACCCGTCGCCGTCGCCGTCGTGATCGGTCGTCGGGTCGCAGTCCTGGTCGATGCCGTCGCAGATCTCCTCGGCGCCCAAGAAGATCTCCGGGTCGCCGTCGTCGCAGTCGCCGTCGCAGGCCGCGATCCCGTCGCCGTCGTTGTCCATGCTCTCCAGGGTCGTGGGGTCGCAGTCGTCGTCCACGCCGTTGCAGGCCTCGAAGAGATCGCCCGTGAAGTCGTTGCAGGTCTGCACGCCCGATGCGCAGCCGTACGTC
>JBFYZU010000406.1:0-18459 GCA_041309365.1 Myxococcota bacterium | reverse complement strand
CGTGGCGGAGCCGGAGAGGGAGGTCTCCATCGAGTCCGTCCGCGTGGCCGGTCTGGATGCGGACGTGGGAGACCAGCTCGGTTTCCAGCTCTACTACCGGGACGGCGACGAGAAGAAGGCCGAGGAGCAGGACAAGGTCTACGGTGCGGTCATCAACGCCAAGACCTTCGACCGGCGCTTCGGGCGCATCGCCGCGCAGATCGCCAAGCAGGTGATCACCCAGAGGCTCAGGGATGCCGAGCGGGACCTCGTCTTCAACGACTACAAGGACCGCAAGAACGAGCTCGTGACCGGCATCGTGCGGCGCTTCGAGCGGGGCAACAACGTGATCGTCGATCTCGGCCGCGCCGAGGCCGTGCTGCCGGGGCGCGAGCAGTTGCCCAGGGAGAGCTTCCGGGTGGGCGACAGGATCCAGGCCTTCATCAAGGACATCGACAGGGAGGCCCGCGGGCTCCAGATCATCCTGAGCCGTGCGGACATCGGCTTTCTCCAGAAGCTGTTCGATCAGGAGGTCCCCGAGATCGCCGAGGGCATCGTCCGGATCGTCAACGCGGTGCGAGAGCCTGGCTCCAGAGCCAAGGTGGCGGTGGCATCGAGGGACGTGGACGTGGATCCCGTGGGGGCCTGCGTGGGCATGAAGGGCTCGCGGGTCCAGTCCATCGTGCAGGAGCTCAGGGGCGAGAAGATCGACATCGTGCCGTGGGATCGCGACGCCGCGCGCTACGTCTGCAACGCCATCAGCCCGGCCGAGGTCTCCAAGGTCATCATCGACGAGCCCAACGGCACCATGGAGCTCATCGTCCCCGACGAGAAGCTCAGCCTCGCCATCGGGCGCAAGGGCCAGAACGTTCGCCTCGCCAGCTCGCTGACTGGCTGGCACCTGGACATCATCTCCGAGACCGTATTCAAGAAGATGGAAGAGGAAACGATCCAGTTCTTCTGCGAGATGGACGACGTGGACGAGAACCTGGCGAAGACCATGTACAAGCTCGGGTTCCGCTCGATCGAGGACGTGATCGAAGCGGGCGAGCAGGAGCTGGCGGCCATTCCTGGCCTGGGTGGCCAGGAAGTCGCCATGCGCATCCAGGCCCGGGCAAGGGAGATGGTCGAGCGGGATCGCCGCCAGCGGATCATCGAGGCATCGAGCAGGACCGAGCCTCTCACCGAGCGCGAGAGGATGCTGTTCGTTTCCGGTATCGGCGAGAGGACCATCGAGCTGCTCGCCGTGCAGGGCTACGAGACGGTCGAGCAGGTATCCGAGGAGGACGTGGACCGGTTCGCCATCAGGACCGGCCTGGGGCTGAAGAAGGCCAGGGTCATCATCCAGGGTGCCAAGCAGTTCCTCGCCAGTGAGAAGGCGATCCTCGAAGAGGTATCCGTGGTGTCCGTCAAGGCGGGCTCTCCGGCGGCTCGGAAGCCTGCGCCGGCCACTCCGGCTGCCTCCGGGCAGGATGACGACGACGACGGCTGGGGAGACGTGGCCAAGTCGCTGGCCGAGCCAGATCAGGGTGCACAGAAGTAACCGGGCGTAACTTCACCGAGCGAGAATGGTCGACATGAAGATCAGGCTGTACACGGTCGCAAACGACCTGGGCATCACCAACACGGAGCTCGTCAAGAGATGCCGTAACCTGGGCCTGAGCGTGCGCAATCACATGAGCACGCTCGACGAGGGCGAGGTCCAGATCGTCACCAGGTCCATCGAGAGGGAGAGGCAGAAGCCAGTCAAGGAAACCGTGCTCAAGCACGGCGTCCTCCTGCGCAAGGGCGTGCAGAAGCCCCGGCCGGCCCCTGCTCCCATCGCCCCGGACACCCCGGCACCCTCGCCGAGCGTGTTTCATGCAGTGTCCTCGCCCGTTCCCTCCGTGGCGTCGCAAGCCTCGATGGACGAGCAGGTGTTGGAGAGCTTCGAGGCCGCCTCGCCGGTGCCTGTTGCCGAGCCCGAGTACCAGACCCCCGCGATCATGGAAGCCGCCGCGGCCCACGATCGCCTGGATACGACCCCGCCGGAGGCGGAATTGGCTCCGCTTTCCGTCGAGGAAGAGCCTTTCGACGAGGCGGAGCCGGCCCCGGAGACGTTCGCGCCCACGGACGTTGGCCTGCTCGCGGGGCCCAGGATCGTCGGTCAGATAGAGCTGCCCAGGGCGCCGTCCCGCGCCGGGGCCAAGGGTGCGGCCAAGACGGCCACGCCCGCGGAGACCACGGCCGCCATGCCCCTGCGTCCCACCACGGTCGCCGGGCGCAAGGAAGTCGCTCGCCGCCCGGGACGCCGTATCGAGGAGATGCGCACGACGACGACGGCTCCAGCCTGGGACGCTCGCGCCAAGAGGCCGCGCAAGAAGAAGGTCGCCCCCGGCACGAAGACCCGCAAGACGGAGATCACGACGCCCAAGGCGAGCAAGCGGGTCGTGCGGATCGAGGGCCAGATCTCGCTGCAGGATCTCGCCAGGAGCATGGAGGTCAAGGCGACCGAGGTGCTCATGAAGCTCATCCAGCTGGGCCTGACCGGGGTGCACATCAACTCGACCCTGGACGTGGATACCGCGAAGATCGTCGCCTCGGAGTTCAGCTACGATGTCACCGACGTGTCCTTCGAGGAGGAGGGCGTGCTGCAGGAGGCCTCGGAGGCTTCGAGGAGACCGAAGACGAGGATCTCGAGCCCCGGGCACCCGTGGTCACGGTCATGGGACACGTGGACCACGGCAAGACCTCTCTGCTCGACCGCATCCGCAAGACGCGGGTCGCCAGCGGCGAGGCGGGCGGCATCACCCAGTCGATCGGCGCCTCCGAGGTGGAGACGGACCGGGGCAGGATCGTGTTCGTGGACACTCCCGGCCACGAGGCCTTCACCGAGATGCGCGCCCGTGGCGCCAACGTCACGGACCTCGTGGTGCTCGTGGTCGCAGCCAACGACGGTGTGCAGGCGCAGACCATCGAGTCCATCGACCACGCCCGCGCCGCGGACGTGCCCATCGTGGTGGCCATCAACAAGATGGATCTTCCCAACGCCAACCCCGATCGTGTGCGCAAGGAGCTGGCGAACCACGGCATCCTGAGCGAGGACTGGGGAGGCGAGAACCTCTTCCGCGAGGTCAGCGCCGAGACAGGGATGGGTATCGACGAGCTTCTCGACGCCATCCTGCTCCAGGCGGAGATGCTCGATCTCAGGGCCAACCCGGAACGTCCCGCCCACGGTACGGTCATCGAGGCGAGGCTCGACAAGGGCAAGGGCCCCGTGGCCACGATCCTCATCCAGGATGGAACGCTGCGTGCGGGCGACACCATCGTCGCCGGCTCCGCGTATGGCCGCGTGCGCGCCATGACCGACTTCCGTGGCAAGCCCGTCAAGGAAGCCGGGCCTGCCATGGCGGTGGAGGTCCAGGGCCTCGGGATGCTCCCCAACGCCAGCGATCCGGTGGACGTGCTGGCCGACATGAAGAAGTCCCAGCTGGTGGCCGAGAGCAGGGCCAGCAAGGCCGCCGCCGCCGAGTCTCCGGACGGGACCGGCACGGCACTGGCGGACATCCTGTCGCGCATCCGGGCAGGCGAGAAGACGGAGCTCAAGATCATCCTCAAGGCGGACGTGCAGGGCTCGCTGGAGGCGGTCCGCAACGCGATCCTGCAGCTCGGCACCGAGAAGGTGGGGACCACCGTGATCCACGCCTCCGTGGGAGGCATCACGGAGTCCGACGTGAACCTGGCCAGCGCCTCCGGTGCCATCGTCGTGGGCTTCAACGTCAGGCCCGCGGGCAAGGCCAGGGCGGTTGCGGACGCCGAGAAGGTGCAGGTCCGCATGTACACGGTGATCTACGACCTGCTCGACGACCTCAGGCGCTCCATGGTGGGCATGCTCGAGCCCGTGTTCGAGGAGGTCGTCCTGGGTTCCGCCCTCGTCAAGCAGGTGTTCAACATCTCCAAGCTGGGCATGGTGGCCGGCTGCGAGATCACCGATGGGCGCGTCCTGTCGGGATCCAGCGCGCGGCTCGTGCGCGACTCCGCCGTGGTCTGGACGGGCAAGCTCAGGTCGCTGCGCCACTTCAAGGACGACGTCCGCGAGGTCGGCGCCGGCCTGGAGTGCGGTATCGGCCTGGAAGGCTGCAACGACGTGAAGGCCGGTGACGTGATGGAGTTCTTCGAGCAGCGCGAGCGCGAGGCGAAACTCGAGTGAGTCCCGTGCGTGAGGACAGCAAGACCTCGATCCACGTGGCCGTGGGCCGCATCCAGCTCGATCTTCCCGGCTGTCACGGCCTGAAGGAAAAGCGCAAGGTCATCAAGCCCGTCACGGCCCGGATCCGGGATCGCTTCGGCGTCTCGGCCGCCGAGGTGGGGCTCAACGACCTCTGGCAATCCGCCGTCATCGCAGTGGCGGCCGTGGGCACGGACGCCTCGCAGCTCGACGGTCTTCTCCACGACGTGGTCCGCTTCGTCCAGCGGAGCGTCGACGGGGTGGTCGTGGATTTCGGCGTGGAGGTGCTTTGCGTGGGAGAGATCCACGGGGCACCACCCGCGCGCGACGGCTCGGACGTGGACGCGGCCGGCATCGAGAGAGCCTGGCTCGAGGAGGAGCCGTGAAGGCCGGCCGGCCGGAGCGCCTCGCGAGCGCCATCCGACAGGAGGTGGCGCGGATGTTGCTCACCGAGTCCAAGGATCCCGGTCTTCTCGGCCTGGTGGTGACCGGCGCGAGGGTCTCTGCGGATCTTCGCATCGCCTGGCTGAGCTACGAGCTGCGCGACGACACGGACGAGGGCCGCGCCCGGGCCAAAGACGCCCTCGGGCGTGCCTCCGGATACCTGCGCCACGAGATCATGCGCAGGCTGAGCCTCAGGCTCCTCCCGGATCTGAGGTTCGAGTACGACGACAGGATGCGGGTCGTCGAGAAGCTGGCGGCCGTGATGCGCGACATCCCGCCGGACGATCCTGACGGCGCAAAGGAAGGGTCGTGATGGACGCCGCCAGGATCCCCGCGACCTTCGTCGAGAGGCTGCGCTCGGCCGCGAGCGTCCTCGTGACCACACACCGCTCGCCGGACGGAGATGCCGTCGGCTCGGCGCTGGCCGCATCCCACGTGCTGGCCGGGATGGGAGTCTCGTCCGTCGTGTGGATACCCCAGGGCGTGCCCAGGCCCTACCGTTTCCTGCCCGGCGTCGACAGCGTACGCACGGGCAGCGATCCGGGCGGCCCCTTCGGCCTCTCCCTCGTGGTGGACACGAGCGACCCTGGCCTGCTCGAGGTCCCGCTGCCGGCCGCGTCCGTGAGGGGAGATCTGCTCGTGCTGGATCACCACCTCACCGGAGGCGGGTGGGGCGACATCGTGGTCTGCGCCGAGGCTGCGGCCACGGGCGAGCTCGTCCACGAGCTCGCTGGCCTTCTCGGCGTCCCCATCGATCTCCGGATCGCCACCTGCATCTACGTGGCCCTCGTGACCGACACGGGCATGTTCCGCTACGATCTCACGACGGCCCGCACGCACGCCATAGCCGGCGCCTGCCTCGAGGCGGGGGTCTTGCCCTACGCCGTGGCCCGCCACGTGTACGAGTCCTACCCCGCCTCATACCTGCCTCTGTGGTCCGAGCTTCTCGGCACGCTCGAGACGAGCCTCGACGGCCGCTTCGCCACGCTGGCCGCCCCGCGCGATCTGCTCCTGCGCCACGGTGCGACCCACGACGCTCTCGAGGAGGTCGTCACCTGGCCTCGCGGCATCGAAGGCGTCGAGGTGGCCGCGCTTCTGCGCTACAAGGCAGACGGCCGCGTGCGCGCGAGCCTGAGGAGCACGGGCAGGGTGAACGTCGCCGTGCTCGCGCGCCGCTTCGGCGGGGGAGGCCACTTCGGCGCGGCCGGGTGCGATTTCACCCATGGCCTCGACATGGAGGGTGCGCGGGCCCTGCTCGAGCGTGAGCTCGCGACCCTGCTCGACGCGTGATCCTGCTTCTCGACAAGCCCGGCGGGATCACGAGCGCGGCCTGCGTGAGGCGCGTCGGGTACGAGGCGCAGATGCGCGCCGGGCACGCGGGCACGCTGGATCCCGGCGCCACGGGGTTGCTCGTCCTGTGCCTCGGCCAGTCGCGAAAGCTCGTGTCGCTGCTCGCGGGCCACGACAAGCGCTACGAGGCAAGGATCCGGCTCGGCGCGGCCACCGACACGCTGGACAGGTGGGGGCGAGTGACAGAAGAGATGCCCGTCCCGGCGCTGGACGGGCCCTGCGTCTCGAGGGCCCTCGTGTCCTTCGTCGGCCTCATCCGCCAGAAGGTGCCCGCCTACTCCGCGGTGAAGGTCGAGGGCAGGGCGCTTCACGCGCGCACCCGCGCGGGCGAGGAGCCTCGCCTGCCCGAGAGGGAGGTTTCGGTCCTCTCCTTCGAGTTGGCCGGGATCGAGGGAAACGACCTCGAAGTGCGCGTCCACTGCGGCCCCGGGACCTACGTCCGCTCGCTGGCCGCGGACCTGGCGCGCGCCCTGGGCACGGTGGGGCACCTGCACGAGATTCGCAGGACCACCGTGGGCGCGCTTCGCGTGGCCGACGCCTCGAGCCTCGAGGCCCTGATCGACGCCGCACGGGCTGGCACCCTGTCCAGGCTGGCCTGCTCGCCTCTTCTCGCACTGTCGGGCCACGAGACGCGGCAGGCGGGCGCCGACGAGGAGCGCGCCCTTCGCCAGGGTCGCTCGCTCCTGGCGAGAGACCTCCTTGTCATCCACGAAGGACGGTCTCCCGTGGTGATAGTCGACCTGTCGGGTCATGTGATCGCCATCGCGAAAGTCGAGCAAGATCGCGTGAGTCCGATGCGAGTGATCCTTCCAGAAGACCCGGTCGGCTGAATATGCGCTTCGGATTGCTTTGGCCTTGAATTGCGGTTCAATGCTGTTATCATGTGACCCTCGATAAACATCGAATCACTGCACATCATCCCCACGTGGGGTGGAGGACAGGAGAAAACCATGCGAGATGGCAAGTACGTTCTTTCAGCCACCCTGGGTGCGCTGGCGATCATCGGGATGCTGACTCTGGCCTGCAAGTGCGGCAAGGACAAGTCGACGGAGAACAAGGAGATCGACGAGACCATCGAGGCGCTCGAGTCTCTGAGCAAGCTCGCCAAGGAGGTCGACAAGTACGAGGCCGCCACCGATCCCGACACGGCCAAGATCTCCATCGACGAGTCCAGCATCTTCGTGGAGCGGACCAAGTACTCCACCACGGTGTACTGCAACGTGAGCAACGACGGCAGCGCGTGGAACGGCGCCAGCCTCAAGGCCACGTTCAAGGACGCATCAGGCACCATCGTGGGCACGGCCAGCGGCTACGTCAACGACATCGGCCCGGGCAAGAAGAAGCCCGTCTACCTGTACTCCAGCGACAAGGTGAGCGCGGACTCCACCCTCAAGGTCGAGGTGGACACCATCTACGGGTATGGCAACGAGGGCGAGGACGACCTCTCCTTCAAGAACATCTCCGTGAAGAAGAAGTACGGCTACCCCAAGGTCATGGGCGAGGTCACCAACAACGGGACCGAGGACCACAGCTTCAGCCTCTACGCCGCGTTCCACGACGCGGACGGAAAGCTCATCGGCTACGCCAACTGCTCGCCCGTCAGCGACCTCGCCAGCGCCCAGACCAAGACGTTCGACTGCCACTCGCCCTCGAAGCTCAAGAGCTGGGACGAGGTCAAGATCGGCGTCGCCATCCTGACCCAGTAGCTTCCCGCTCGTTCCCTCTTCCCGCCTCGTCCCGGGATCCCGGCAGATCGCAAAAGACCGAAAAGATCCGTGGCCCCTTGCGTCTCGTCTTTCGCGTGTCCCTGGCCGTTTGCGCGGGCCGCCGGTTTCGTGGATAATCGGTCGCCATGCGATACCTCACCACGCCCTCTCTCGCGCTTCTCGTTCTCGCCTGCTCGCTGTCGTGCAACAAGCCCAAGGACGGGGACGGCAACAAGGACGCTCCCACGGCCGATGAGCTCGAGGCGCTCAAAGCCGAGTGCGCCCGGATCATGCCCAAGACCTACTCCGGAGTCTGGGTGGGCATGCTGGAAGAGGACCTCGTCGAGGAGCGGCCCGACGCCGTGTTCCAGCCGCAGCGCACCGATCCCCTCGAGCACAAGTGGTACACGGAGACGAGCGTCACGGGCGTCAAGGTCTGGTACGGTGTCGAACGCCAGACAAAACGCCTGGGCGTCGTGCAGTTCGCGCACATGTTCGACTCCTGGGGGACGTTCTCGAGCCACGCCTCGGCGCTCATGGACAGGTTCGGCACCGAGTACGAGCTCTACACGTGTCCCGGCGTCACGGGCGGGTCCGGCAACGTGTCCATGACGCGCCTTCTGTGGCCCAGACAGCCGCTGGCCGTGATGGAGGCCGTGCTCGAGGTGGGCGATTCCGTATCCGTGACCATGGTCGTGGCGCCGGTGGCCGATTGCCGCTCGGGCATCGAGAAGCAGCGCTGCGTGCCCATGGACAAGGGCAAGGCCCTCGACCAGTGGATCAACGAGCAGCTCGACGCCAAGCTCGAGGAGCACCGCGAGGACGCCCAGCACGGTCACGGCATCACGCCTCCGGGCGCCGGCGGGCCGGCGGAGCAGGCAGGCTCCCTGGCTCCACCGCCTATCGGCACACCTCCCGGGCCGGCTCCTGCCCCTGTCCCAACTCCCGCGCCCACCACGCCTCCCACGCCTCCCGGGCCCGCTCCTGCCCCTGTCCCGGCTCCCGCGCCCACCACGCCTCCTCTTACGCCATGACCGGGTTGTTCGCGCGCATCGCGACCCTCGGCCCCGTGGGCCGTCTCCACTGGCGTTTGGCCACGGTGCTCGCGGACGTGCTGGGGCTCGCGCTCGGTCTGGGCCTGGCAGGCGCGGGCTTTCCCCTGTACGCGGCCATCACCGCGGTGGTGGTCTTCTCGTCGGCCGCTCTTCTGCGCAGCCACAGGCAGGCAGGGCTCGGGTTCGGGCACCCCGTGCTCCCCAGGGTGGCCGGGGCGCTCGTGGCCATGGGGGCCGGCCCTGGTCCCGTGTGGTTCTTTCCCATCCTCGTCGCGTCCTACGTGGCGAGCGGCCAGCTCCGGATCCCCCCGGTCGGCTGGTTCTCGTCGTGGCTGCCGGCGGAGGCCTCCCAGGTGGCCGACGATCTGGTCGCCGGCGCTGTCATCGTCACCCTGGCCTCCCTGACAGGATACTGACACCTTGCGATAAACAAGTTGAAGCAGGGACTTTTTCGTACTAGCGTATACGCGTTTGAAGCCGGGAGACCCCAGGTCGAGGAGTTAACCCATGATAAACAGGAAGTTTCTGGGAGCCCTGATCCCCGTCGTGGCGCTTGTCGTGTTCCCGTGGACCGCCAGCTCGCAGGACGACGAGGAGATTGACACCAGCGCGCTCGACGAGCTCATGGCCGAGGACGAGGCTGGCGGCGGCGAAGACGCCACGCTCGATTCCCTGGCCGAGTTCGAGGACGCCGAGGATGCCTCGCTGGCCGGCGCCGATGTCGCAGGCGAACCCGACGAGGAGGCCGGCGCCGAGGGCGACGGCGAGGAGGAGGACTCCGGCAAGAAGTCCGGCGTGAAGCTCGACGAGGGTCAGTGGCTCGAGTACCCGTCCACCATGGGCTACTCCGGGCTGGTCAAGACCATGGCTGCCACCTCCGGCAGCCCCATGAGCTGGAGCGTGGGCTTCAACGCTTCGTTCTTCGTCAAGAAGAGCTTCCTTTACACCGGCGACGTGAAGGACGAGCACAAGCGCATCCAGGGCGCCGTGCATTTCCGCTTCACGCCCATCAAGTACCTCGAGATCTTCGTGGCGCTGGACAGCTACGCCAACAGCACCAACCTCTCCATCCAGAGGCCCCAGCTGTTCCAGACCCTCGGCGACACCACCATCGGCGTCAAGGGCCTCTACAGCGTGGACCTCTACACCGTGGCGCTGGCCTTGTACCCGCGCTTTCTCAACAAGGTCGGCGACGTGGGCTTCGACTGGAAGGCCACGTCCGTGACCCTGATGCTGGCCAACACGCTGGACCTGAAGCCTCGCACCAACTTCCCGCTGCGCATCCACGTGAACTTCGGCTGGGACTTCAACAACTCGTCCAAGCTCGTCGAGAGCCGCGAGAAGGCCATGACCGCCGCGGCCGGCTTCGCGCAGTACATCATGAGGTTCGAGCGCTTCGCCCTCAACGTGAACCGCAACGACTCCTTCCTCATGTCCCTGGCGTTCGACTTCACGACTCCCTGGGTCAACCCGTTCCTCGAGTGGAACATGGAGATCCCCGTGAACCGTCAGGGCTTCAACTGCCTGCAGCAGCAGTACTCGGCGTTCCCGGACGACGACAGCTGCCTGCAGATCGAGGGCGGGGCCGCCTTCCCCATGGACCTCGTGCTGGGCCTGCGCTTCCAGCCGCCCCCCGTGCCCGGCCTGAGCTTCCTCGTGGCCGCGGACATCGGGCTTCTCGGCACCAAGACCCACGTGCGCGAGCTCCCCGCCAACGCCCCCTACGACATCTACTTCGGCGTGAGCTACTCGCACGCCAAGAAAAAGGAGCTCGTGCAGATCGAGAAGGAGGTGGTCAAGGAGGTGGTCAAGGAGATCGCTTTGCCGCCACCGCCGCACATCCTGGGCCGCATCGTGGACTCGGAGACCTCCATGGGGATCGAGGGCGCCGTCGTCACGATCCTCGACGCGCAGGGCAACGAGCTCGCGGGCATGAACCCCGTGGTGACGAAGCCCGACGGCAGCTTCGTGTCCTACCCGCTCGCTGCCGGCGCCTTCTCGCTCGGCGTGAAGGCCGAGTGGTACTTCGATCCCATCGACTGCTCGGTGACCCTCGATGCCACGGGCGACAAGGAGATGGAGTGCCCGCTCCGGCCCATGCCCAGGCTCGCCACCATCACCGGCAAGGTGTCCGACTCCGTGTCCGGATCGGGCGTGGGCAACGCCACCGTGCTCCTCGACGGGACCGTGACCAAGAGCGTGACCACCGACTCCATGGGCTACTTCGAGATCGAGCTCGAGAGCGGCGAGTACACGGCCAAGGCCGAGGCCGACAAGTACTTCACCAAGCAGGCCACGTTCGACGCGCCCGCGGGCAAGACCACCAGCGTGGACATCCAGATCTCCGAGAAGCCCAAGAAGTCCCTGGTGGTGGTCCAGAAGAAGAAGATCGTCATCAAGAAGCAGATCCAGTTCGAGTTCGACTCGGCCACCATCAAGCCGGAGAGCTACGTGGTCCTCGACTCGGTGGCAGAGGCCATGCTCCAGAACCCCGGCATCACGCTGGTGGAGATCCAGGGCCACACCGACGACAAGGGCGAGAACGACTACAACCTGGACCTGAGCCAGAGGCGCGCGGACTCCTGCCGCGAGTACCTCATCGCCGTGGGCGTGGACCCCGACCGCCTCATCGCCAAGGGCTACGGCGAGACCAAGCCCATCGCGCCCAACGTCACGGCCAAGGGCCGCACCAAGAACCGCCGCGTGGAGTTCCACATCCTCGCCCAGGAGGGCGAGGACTGACCCCCCCCTCGTCCCCTCGACCCGGAGACGCTCGCGTGCCTCGGCGATCCGTGCTCGTGTGCGCGGGCGACACGTCCGGCGACATCATGGCCGCGGCCGTGCTCGGCGCCTCTGTCCCCCTTCTGGGCCCGCTCGGCATGTGGGGCTACGGCGGCGAGCGCCTCGAGCGTGCGGGCGTGCGGCTCGTGGCGAGGCTCGAGTCGTTCGCCACCAGCGGCCTGACCGAGGCCATCGCCCGCCTGCCCGCCAACGTCGCGCTGGTGGCGCGAGTGGCCGAGATGGCTCGCTTCTCGCCGCCCGCGTTCGCCGTGCTCGTGGACTACCCCGACGTGCACATGGTGCTCGGCCCGGCCCTTCGCCGCGCCCGGGTGCCCGTCCTGTGGCTGCTCCCGCCGCAGGTCTGGGCGTGGCGGCGGTCCAGGGTGCGCGCCATGCGGTCGTTCGTGGGCGCCGTGGCCGCGAGCCTCCCCTTCGAGCCGGCCATCTACCGCGAGGCCGGCATCCGCGCCGGGTTCGTCGGGCACCCCCTGGGCCTCCTCGACGCCTATCGCGCAGTGCCGGCCGAGCCAGAGCCCGGCACCGTGGTGGCCCTCCTGCCGGGGAGCCGCGCCCACGAGGTGGCCCGGGTGCTGCCCGCCATGCTGGGAGCCTGCGCGAGGCTGCGCCGCTCGCACGGCCGCATCTCGGTGCGGCTCGCCGCGAGCCCGTCCGTGCCCGGATCCCTCATCGAGAGCGTCCTCGGCTCCGCCGGCCTCGACGACGTGAAGGTCGTGCGCGCAGGCGACGTGCCTGCCGGCTCGACCATCGCCTCGGTGACGCTGGCCGGCGCAAGCGTATCCATCGTGCACGCGGGCACGGCCACGCTCGAGGCCGCGCTTTTGGCCGTGCCGTCGGTGGTGGTGGCCAGGCTGGGCCGCGCGAGCTGGGCCGTTGCCCGCCGCATGGTGCGGCTCGACCACGTGGCCTTGCCTTCCATCGTGCTGGGCCGCTCCGTGTTCACCGAGAGGCTCCAGGACGAGGTCACGCCGTCGAGGCTCGCCCGCGACCTGTCCGCCCTGCTTTCCTCCTCCTGGGCCAGGCCTTTCGCGCTGGCCGCCTCCAGGGCCCTGCGCGACTGCCTGTTCGTGCCCGACACCCCGGCCCGCTTCGCTGCCCTCGTGCAAGGCCTCGCGCTTCCCCGCTGAGGTGCATGCGAGCGTGGCTCCCCTGTCCATGCCCAAAACCCCATCGTTGCGTCATGACCCCGACACCTATCGAGCCCTTTTCGGAAGCGCCATGCGCTCACGGCCGATGGGATTTTCAGTAGCCAACAGGCTCCCATGGCGGTGTTGACGTCGAGGGCCCGATGCATTATGCTAAATACCAACGTTCTTTGGTATATTGGTAAATGGCGCGTACCAGGAAAGCTAAAGAAGACAAGGACCTCGGCGCTTACGAGAGGCTGGCCGAGCTGGCCGGAAGCCTGGCCGACCCGGTGAGGCTCGAGATCATCGACGCCCTGGCCCAGGGTGCGCGCACCGTCGATTCGCTGGCCAAGGTCTGCGGGTTGCCCACGAAGAACATCTCGCACCATCTGCAGAAGCTTCGCGCGTGCGGCCTCGTCGACAGGTTCAAGCTGGGCCGTCGCGCCATCTACTCGCTGGCCGACGACACCGTGGCGAGCTTCTGGATGACCTACAGGGATTTTTCGGAAAGGCTCATGGAGAGAAGGAGCCACGCGGTCGTCGAGCAGACCGGGGATGGTGTCACGGTGGACAGTCTGGCCCGGCTCCTGGCGGAGGACCGCGTGCTCGTCATCGATGTCCGGCCCGAGGAGGAGTTCAGGGCCGGCCACCTGCCGGGCGCCAGGTCGCTGCCCATCGAGGAGCTCGAGCGGCGCTTGCCGGAGCTGCCGCGCGGCCGGCCGGTGGTGGCCTTCTGCCGTGGCCCCTACTGCCGCCTCGCGGATCGTGCCGTGGCGCGGCTCAGGGAGGCCGGCTACGAGGCCTTGCGCTGTGCGGACGGCGTGGTCGAGTGGCGCGCCGCCGGGATGTCGGTGACCCGTGAAGCGCCGGCCGGCGAGGCTCTGGAGGCGAGCTTCCCGGGCTGAACGTGCAGAAACGGCCGGACTGGTCGGCCGTCGATGGAGAAACGGCTTCGACGCGGCAGGAGGTTTCGATGCTCGCGCTTCGCAATCGCTATCTTTTCGCACCGATCAAGACAGGCTACTCGGACAGCAGCGGCAAGGTCACCGAACGCCACCTCGCCTTCTACAGGGAGCGCAGCCGCCACGTGGGAGCCGTCATCCCCGAGCCTTTCTACCTCGATCACGGGCTTCGCGAGCTGCCGACACAGATGGGGATCGACGGGCCCGACAAGAGGGAGGGCCTCGCGAGGCTCGTCGGTACCATCCACGAGGGCGGAGCGGCCGCCATCGCCCATCTCAACCACGCCGGCCGGATGGCCAACCCCAAGATCCCGGGCAACGTGTTCGTCTCCTCCACCGACCGCGCCTGCGAGAATGGAGGCGCCACGCCCAGGCGCATGGGGCCGCTCGACATGGACGTCGTGATCGAGCTCTTCGTGTCGGCCGCCATGCTCGCGCGCGAGGCCGGGTTCGACGCCTTGGAGCTGCAGCTCGGCCACGGCTACCTGCTGGCCCAGTTCTTGTCATCGGGTGTCAACGACCGCGACGACCGGTACGGCGGGGACTTCGAGGGCCGTGCGCGCTTCCCCCTGAGGGTGGTCGATGCCGTGCGCGATGCCGTGGACCTGCCTCTCATCGTGAGAATGAGCGGGTCCGAGATGACCCCGAACGGGATCCACATCGAGGAGTCCGTCGCGCTCGCCAGGTCGCTCGCCGACAGGAAGGTCGAGGCCGTCCACGTCTCGGCAGGCACGGTCTGCAGCACGCCCCCGTGGTTCTTCCAGCACATGTTCGTCCCCATGGGCAAGACGTGGGATCTCGCCGAGCAGATCCAGGATCAGGCCTCGGTCAAGGTGGTCGTGGTCGGCCGCATCGCGGACAGAGAGAATGCGGCGCTTCTCGAGAAGCGCTTCCCGGATGCCTACCTCGCCGTGGGCCGGGCCCTGGTCGCCGACCCGGACTTCGTGGGCAAGTGCCTCGGCCTCGTGAAGGGCCAGGTGCGCCCCTGCATGGCCTGCGCCGAGGGATGCCTGGGCGGCGTCAAGTCCGGAAACGGGCTGCGCTGCCTGGTCAACCCGCGCGTCGGCCGGGAGGAGACGGTCGACAGGCCCTCTGCCTCGCCGCGGCGCTTCGCCGTCGTCGGCGCGGGAGTGGCCGGGCTGCAGGCCGCGCTGACCCTGAGCGACAGGGGGCATCACGTTGACCTGTTCGAGAAGGACCGGGTCGGGGGTCAGTTCAACCTGGCCTGGCTCACGCCCAACAAGAGATCCATGGAGAAGCTCGTCCCCTACATGAGATGGGCGGTCGAGCAGAGGGGCATCCGGATCGTGGCCACTCAGGCGAGCGAGAAGGACGTCCAGAATCACGACGGTGTGATCGTGGCCACGGGGGCCAGGCCCAAGGTCTTGAGCATTCCGGGCCTGGTCGAGTACCGCGGCGCGGACATCCTCGCGGACGAGCACCTGCCCCAGGACCAGCACGTCCTCATCATCGGCGGTGGGATGATCGGGGTGGACGTGGCCACGGCGCTGATCCCCCGCGGCAACCGTATCACCATCGTCAAGCGGACCACGGACTTCGGCGAGGACATGGAGATGATCGCCAAGGCCCTCTCGCTCAAGATGATGAAGGAAAACAAGACCACCTTCAGCGATCGGACCCACGTCACCAGGGTGGAAGGAAAAAGGGTGTTCGCCCAGCGGGGCGAGGATCAGGTGGTCTTCGAGGACGTGGACCTGATCGTCGTCTCCACCGGGATGCAGAGCGTCGACGAGCTTGCCGCGAAGCTGCAAGGGACCGTCCCGGTCTGGGTCGTCGGCGATGCCAGCAACGTGGGGAACGCCCGCACCGCCATCGAGAGTGCCTACCTGACCTGTCGCGAGCTCTAGCGGCGCTTCGCAGGCCGGGCATCTCGTGTCTTTCGTCCTCGCCGTGCGCCTGCGACGTGGCCTTGCCACGACCCGGCACCCGGCTCCGGGCGCGTCCAGGATCTGCTCCGGCCTGCGAAGCGCCCCGAGGTCCAGGTCCCGATGAAGCTCGACTCATCCGTCAGTGTCTCGGGCCATGCAGGTGTCTCGACCGGCCAGCCTGCGCGGGCCAGGGCGAGCCTTGCGCCGCTGGCTATCCGCAAGCGGCCACGCCGGCACCGAAGACCTGGCACGTCTCCCCCGACTCCTCGCAGTCCTCGAAGGGCGCGTACGACATCCCGTCGCACAAGAGCACGAGGTCTCCGAGACACATCATCATGCCCGCTTCCATGCCCGTGCAGGGGATGTCGCAGCCCGTGCCCGCGACGTTGCAGTCCCCTCCGGCCGCGCCGCAGTCCAGGTGAACGAACCAGTCGAGGCACCCGTCTGCGTCCGTCTCGCACCGCTCGATGACCTGGCTCGCGCAGCGCAGCCCGCCTACCGCCGGGCAGACGTCCGCGCACTGGCAGGTCGCGACGCCCGCGGAGCCGATGCACACGTCGCCCGTTTCCTCGCAGTCCGTGCCCGGTTCCCATGACAGGCACCCCGAAGCATCGCTCGTGCACGTCTCGATGACCGTGTCCGCGCACCGGGTGTCCCCGGCCTCCGTGCAGGCCTCCCCGGCGCACCCGTCCTCGCCGGTAACGTCGTCGGTCGAGACATCGGCGCCGTCCTCGGCCGTGTCCCCTGTCACGTCCTGCCCCGTGTCCTCGGCCGTGTCCCCGGCCACGTCCTGGCTCGTGTCCTCGGCCACGTCCTGCCCCGTGTCGCCGGCCGTGTCCGTCTCCGAGTCCGTGTCCGTCTTGCTTGCGCCCTGGCACGCATGGCAACTCGCGAAGAGCGCGACCAGCACGACCCATTTCATGAGATGCAGCTTCATCGGATCCCCCTCTCGTGCGGTGAGGACATTGGCGACCCTGTCTCTTGTGGACGTCCGGCCTTTGATGGGTGAAAGTCTACGTCCGCTCCTCGAATCGAGCAACTGCTTGGCCGTCACTGCTTGGCCGTCGCTTGGCCGTCGGTGCGAAGGCGACCCGCACGTCGTACCGGGCACCATGGCAAAACGGTACCGCGCAACGCTGGATCGGATGTGCCCGACAAGAGATGCTCGACCATGTGATCGTCCTGGACGAAGCGCACCTTCGACGCCTGCTTTGGGAGCACGTCGCCTACCATCATGCCGACCGGACGCATCTCGAGGCTCGGCAGGGACACGCCGGCACGACGTGCCGTCGAACGCCGACAAGCTGGGGGAAGGGTAATATGCTACCCAATCACCGTCACCTCCTCATCGTCCGCGACAGGGCACGCTGGTCACGGCACGGGCTTGGACGGCCTGGTTGGGGCCTCGAGCGGCTCCTTGCCAGCACCGCCCGACGGCCACCGCCGATCCCGCCGGCGGCCGCCACCTACCGTCCGCGCAACCTTGCATGATCGCGGCTTGCGCACAGGGCACGCCGTTCGCTGTCCACGCGGTCCACGACCAGGAAGGCCTCCCGCTTTCTGAGCTCGAGCGCCGAGCCGTGCTTCTTGAAGGCCTTCCTGTCCACCGGGAACGTCTGTTCGATGAATGGACGATGCAGCTTCGAAAAAAACGCCCAGCATCATGCCTCCCGGGATGGGTTGCGAACCCCCCCCGTTTTTCCAGGAGTGTCAATCGCAGCGTGCAGCGGCAGCACTTCGGGCGATGCTGCCGACGCCACCTTCGAGGGTACCTCGGATGCGACCGCGGATCTGGACTCGCCGGCCGACGACGAGGCGCCTGATTTTGCGGCGGACGCCGACTCAACAGGTGACATCGAAGTCGAGTGGTCGGCGCCGCTAAACATCAGCGCCACGCCGGGCATGTCGGACATCAGGTACCAGTGGGGCAGGAGCATGGCCTCGGGGGCGGACGGCACGCTCCACGTCGTCTGGCGGGAAGTCGAAGGCGAGATCGGCACCCTGGACCTGGCGAGGGTCGTGTACAGGCGGCACGACGCTGACGGTTGGTCCGCGACGCAGGACATCACCTCGACCCTGGCCGGCACCGGCCACCTTCCCCGCGTACGTGACGATGGACGTCCCCGACATGGACACCCGTCCCTGCCAGAAAACCCCACCGGTGCGTCATGACCCACCTCATCGTCATGCAGGAGGCGGTCGTAAAGAGCGCGCAATCGGCTCGTTGGCAGACGTGAAAACGGCACATGGGCACGAAACCCTGTCGATGCTGGCCCCCAAGCACCATGACTTCACGGCGGATGGGATCTTCAGTAGCCACAACCTGCGCCGCGTCTGGATCCCCGCCTTCGGCCACCTGAACCTGCTCGCCCGCTGGGGCGGCTGACCCAGGGCCCGCCGGCAGCGTGGTGATGCGCGGTCCTGACGGTCCTGACAGTCGATCTTGACTGGGGCCCGTGCCTCCCGGATACTCATTGCATGGTGACGCTCGAGACCTTGAGGGATTCCATCGTCCATACCACCAGGCCGAGGAAAGTGATCCTGTTCGGGTCACGAGCACGTGGGGATTCGCGCGATGTCAGTGACTACGACATGGTGGTGGTGGTCGAGCCGGGTGCAGACGCGGAAAAGCTGCGAATCGCGGCCCTGCTGGAAGCGAGAAAGCTGGGGGTTCCCATCGACCTCATCGTCTTGGACGTGGATTCATTCGATTATGAAGCCGCCTGGGATTCCAGCATTATCCATGAGGCAATAGAATCCGGCACAGTGATATATGAAGCGGCTGGATGATCCGCAGGTCCATCCATGGATCGACAAGATGAACGAGGATCTGGAGGCAATCTCTGCACTTCAGGCCAAGGCTCCGCATCTGCATGCGGTCATCTGCTTCCACGCCCAGCAGGCTGCCGAGAAGGCGCTGAAGGCCTGCGTCGTTTCGGTT
>JBFYZU010000405.1:0-15159 GCA_041309365.1 Myxococcota bacterium | reverse complement strand
CGCGGCCAGCCGCGCGGCGACCCCGGGATCGAGCGGATCGGCCCGCGCGCCCAGCGCCGCCATGCGGCGCGCCACCGTCTGGTACCTGCGATCGTCGAGCCGCGAGCACGTCACCCGGCCGACGCCGAGAGGCACGAACAGGTCCAGGAGCCGGGCTTGCGCATCGTCCGTCGTGTTGTCGTACACGGACCCGTCGTCGAAGCGAACCCTGGCCAAGGGATCGATCCGGAGCTTCACGAGCCTGGGATCGACGAGCCCGGCTTTCATGACATTATCGAGGGTGCGGGCCACCTCGACCGGAGCCGGGATCCCCGGCTCCACCGGCGTTCCCCCGAAGCCCGTGACCGTGAGCTGCAGGTCCACGATGGCGCCCTGCGCGAGCAGTCCGCCAATCGCGTTCCCCAGGACGCGGGACTTCACGATGGCAGCCGGTTGCTTGGTCCACAGGACGAGCACCCCCACGTCCTCGGGCCGGAGACGCTCGGCGGGCCGGGTGCGGCCTGGCCTCACGTCGGCCTGTCCGCGCAGCATGGCCGCGAGAAGCTCCGGGCACCTGTGGACCGGATCGCGCGTGCGGGAGGCGCTCAGCACGCGCCTTTCCGGCAGGTCAGACAAGCTCGATGATCATGGCCTTTCCCTGGCCTCCTCCCACGCACAGCGTGGCCAGGCCACGCCTGCCTCCCGTTGCCTTGAGGGCGTGGATCAGGCTGACCACGATGCGGGCGCCGGTGCAGCCCACGGGGTGTCCCATGGAGATGCCCGATCCATTGATGTTGGTCCTCGCGCGATCCAGGCCCAGCTGCCGCTCGCACACCAGGTACTGGGCGGCGAACGCCTCGTTGAGCTCGATGAGGTCGAAGTCGCGCAAGGAGAGGCCCGTGCGCTCGAGGATGGCGCGCACTGCCGGCACCGGGCCGTAGCCCATGAGCTCCGGCTCCACTGCACACACCTGGTGATCCACGATGCGGGCCATGGGCTTCATGCCCAGCGCCTTGGCCTTCTCCGGGTGCGTGATCACAAGTGCCGCCGCGCCGTCGTTGATGCCGCTGGCGTTCCCGGCCGTCACCGTGCCGTCCTTCTTGAACGCCGGCTTGAGCCTGGCCAGGGCCTCGAGGGTCGTCTCGCGGGGATGCTCGTCCGTGTCGCAGACCCTGGTCTTGCCCTTGCCCGCCGGCACCTCCACCGGCACGATCTCCTCCTTGAACCTGCCTGCCTTGATGGCGGCCAGGGAGCGCGTCTGGCTCGTGTACGCAAGCTCGTCCTGATCCTCGCGCGATACCTCGTACTTGGCTGCCAGGTTCTCCGCCGTCACGCCCATGTGGATCCCGTGGATGGGATCGGTCAGGCCCTGCACGACCGTGTCGATGACAGTGGCATGGCCCAGCCTGGCTCCGAAGCGCATGGAGTCCAGGGCGTAGGGCAGCCGGCTCATGACCTCCACACCTCCCGCCACGACCACCTCGTGCTCGTCCTGGCGGATCTGCTGGGCGCCGCACACGATGGCCTGCATCCCCGAGGCGCACTGGCGCTGCACGGTGAATCCGGGCGTGGTCACGGGCAGCCCGGCGAGAAGGCCCACTAGCCTGGCGATGTTCAGCTCGTCGAAGCGCATCATGCAGCAGCCGAAGATGACCTCCTCGGGCACGTCCTTGCCGATGCCGGCGCGTCTGAGCGCTTCCTCGACGACGATGGCCCCCAGCTTCGGAGCGGGCATGTCCTTGAACATCCCCCCGAACGTTCCGACGGCGGTCCTCACGGCCGAGGTGATCACGACTTCCTTCATCGTTTCCTCCTGGTGGCGATCGAAAAACCGTTTCTACCTCGAATTGCACGGCAGGTCGAGCCGCCACCTTGCCATCGAGTCGATGTACCCTCTCGCGAGCGGTCGGGAGGCAAGGTCACTCGAAGATGGGGTTCTCGATGAAGGGCGGGATGAGGAAGTACACGTCGCGGGTATCGAGCACGGTGATGCCGTCGCCGACCACGTCGATCTCGGCGAGGTAGATCTGCGGCTCGGTGGTGTGGGGCACCATGTCGTTGAGCTCCGGGTAGATGTCGAAGCACACGCTCTGACCCGGCAGGACGGACGTGAAGATGTCGGCGATGCCGTCGGGCGGGATCGTGGTGTCGCCCACGGCCAGGCCGCCGATGCAGAACGTCCCGGGGCTCACCGGGTCCTCCACGCCACCCGCGGTGTTGGGCACGATGCGGTTGATGAACACGGTGGCGTCCACTGTGTCGCCGGGGCCCTCGTTGACGTCGCGAGGCTCGGTGCCCACCTCGAGAGGCACCTGGTTGGCGAGCCTCATGACGTTGAGCACCACGCGCTGGCCCAGCTGGCTGCCGTCGTTCATGATCATGGTGACCAGAGGCTGGCCGAAGCTGTCCACCGCGCCCGTGTCGCGCACGATCTGCTCCATGTCCGACGCGGCGGCGGATTCCGAGTACACGCCCACGACCTTGATGTGCCGGGCGGTGAGCTGCGTGACGGCGTCCAGGTAGTACGGAGGCGGCCCGCTCACCCCGACGTATGGATCGTTCACCATGTTGTCGTTGTGGAACCGCGCGTCCGTGATGAGCACCACGATGGGCACCGCGCCAGGCCTGAAGCAAGGGTACCCGAACTCTCCCGCGGCGCACGCCGTCTGCGCGGGCACGTACGTGTCGAGGGCGTTGCCCGTGGCCACGGCCCACAGGGCGGGCACGGTGCTCTCGGGCAGATCCTCGCCGTCGTGCAAAGCCAGAGTCTCCACCGCCGACTGGGCCTGCGCCGGGACGCCGGTCATGCGCTGCAACAGGTAGAAGGGCGAGTCGGTCCCCGCGATGCCGTAGGGGAGCACCGGGTAGTCGTCGTAGCCTGCCACGCCGAACCACACGTCGGAGATCTCGGCCGAGATCTCGGGGATGATGTAGGTCGAGAGGCTGGCCACGAGGTTGTCGATCTCGCCGCCCATCGAGGCCGTGGTGTCCACGAGGAAGAACACGTCCGCCTGCTGGATGTTCGTGGAGAACACCAGGGTGTCCATCTCGGGGATGGGGTAAAGAGGCGAGGGAGGTGGATCCGCCGGGTCGTTGTAGGGCACGGTGAACACGAAGTCGCCGTGTGTACGCGGGCTGTCCGTGTCCGAGAGCGGGTTGGATCCGTAGCTGACCTCGATGAGGTCGTTGACACCGTCGCCGTCCGTGTCCCCGAGGTCGCGCCGCGTGCCCGCGACGAGCTCCTCCTCGTCGCTCAGGCCGTCCGCGTCCGAGTCGGGATCGCGGAAGTCCGGCACGCTGTCGTCGTCCGTGTCCACGGGCCACGTGGAGGGATCGGTATCACCTGCCTCGTCAGCGTCGTCCCAGCCGTCGCCGTCCGTGTCCAGGTCGTGACGATCGACCACCGTGTCGCCGTCCGTGTCACGATCAGCGCCCGCCGTCTGCTCGCTCAGGTCGCGGATGGTGTCATCGTCGCTGTCGGTGTCCAGGTAGTCGGGCACCGTGTCGCCGTCGAAGTCGACGGGCGAAGTCGGGGCGCCGATCTCCACGGTGTCGTCCAGGCCGTCCTGGTCGTTGTCCTCGTCCATGAAATCGAAGTACCCGTCCGAGTCCGTGTCGCAGGGTGGATCCGTGCCGCAGCTCTCATCCAAGTCCGAGATCCCGTTGCCGTCGCTGTCGTCGTCGCGAAAATCCGGCGTCCCGTCGGCGTCGCTGTCTCGCGGAGGCGTGGACGGAAGCGCGTCGCCCGCCTCGAAGATGTCGTCGATCCCGTCGCCGTCGCTGTCCGTGTCCTGCCAGTCCGGCGTGGTGTCCCCGTCCGTATCCGTGCCGCTGGAACGCCCCTCGTCCGTGTCGCTGATGGCGTCCGTGTCCGCATCGTCCACGTTCTCGGGCACCTCGTAGCCGTCCCAGTAGGCGTCCACGTCGCCGTCCGTGCTCGCGTCGTTGCTCGAGCCGGGTTTTTCGGCCCCGCAGGCCCACATGGTAAGCACCGCTGCCCATACGAGAGCCCTCTTCATGTTCATCATCTTCCCACCTCTTCGTGCTCGTCCCTGCAGACTTCCATCCGCACGATATTATGGACCATCACACTCACCCTTTCAAGCAAGGCACGACGTAAGACGGTGGTGGCTTCCTGGCAGGGGAAACGATCTAGACGTCCTGGCTCGAGATGATCCTGACGACCATCTCCTCCAGGAGCCTCTCGTGGGGGACGCGGGAGCGCTTGGACCGCACGTTGAACTCCGCGGATGCGGCGAGGGCCCTCTCGAGATCCCGCATGGAGAAGTTTCGCGCCTGATCGATGAGCTTGCCCGCCACGAAGGGATGGACCTTCAGATCCTGGGCCACGTCGTTGCGCCCGGGCAGCTTCGCGTGGCTTCGGATCTTGATGAGGTTGCGTATGGTGCGCGAGAGCATGGCGTTGATGAAGAGGCTCTCCGTCCTCTGGCCTCCCAGCCTCTCGAGGATGGTCAATGCCTTGCCCGCGTTGCGCTCGCCGATGGAGTCCAGGAGATCGAAGATCTCGCTCTGTCGCACCGCGAGCACGCACTGCTCCACGTCCTCGGTCTGCACGACTCCACGGCCCGAGGTGTAGATCACGAGCTTCTCGACGGTGTCCTCTATGGCCGCGAGATCCACCCCGGTGTACTCGGAAACGGTCAGGGCAGCCCCCGGAGCCGTGGCCAGCCCGTGGCTCCTGAAGCACTCTTCGATCCAGCGGACGACTTCCCGATCCTTGAGCCTCTCTGCCCTGTAGAGGCAATCCGCGCTCTTGCACGCGTTGTGGATCTTGCGGGAGAGCTTGCCCGTGCCGAACACGATCATGAGGGTCGTCGTGGGCACGGGGTCGCGCACGTAGGCCACGATGGACTCGGTCTCCTTGTCCGTGGGCTCACCCTGATCCACCACGACGGTCAGCCTGCGATCCCCGAACATCGGCATCGTTCGCGCCGACCCCAGCACCTGGTCCAGGCCCGTCTGCCCGCCCACGAACAGGTCCTGGTTGAAGCGTCCGGCCGGATCCGACGCGAACCTCTTGCGCAGCACCGCCACGGTACGGTCGAACAGGTACTGCACGTGAGAAAGATCGCGCTCCTCGCGAGGCCCGTACAGGAGGTAGACGGGCCCCGGTGTTCCGTGCTCCAGCTCCCGCCACAAGGCCGGAAACACCTCGGCGGGGCTCTTCTTCCTGGCCTGATCCTGCGCCAATCTCACCTTCCCCGGGCCCGAAAAAGGCCCGATGTCCCCTCATATCAGAGCGGACCCTGCCGATCCAGTCGACGAGGACGACGTGGCCCACGCGCCCACGCGGTTCCATCTTGATCCCTTCCGGTGAAACTGATATCCGGAGCGTGGGAATGACCAGAGACAAACCGTACAGCGCAGACGAGCTCGCAAGGCACGACGGCACGGGTGACGGCCCCGCGCTCGTTGCCGTGGACGGCAAGGTCTACGACGTGTCGCCAAGCAAGCTCTGGCCAGGCGCGAAGCACATGAACGCCCACCTGGCAGGACGCGATCTGAGCGCGGCCATCAAGGCGGCGCCTCACGGCCCGGCCGTGCTCGAACGTCTGGAACAGGTGGGCGTCCTGGACGGACAAGAGCCAGTCCCCGCAACCCCGGCCGGTCCGCCGGCGCTGGTGGCGGCGATCCTGTCAAGACACCCCCACCCCGTGTCCGTCCACTTTCCCATCGCTCTGGGCATCGCGGGCGCCATCTTCATGCTCGCCGGGATGGCGCTCGGGATCGAGACGCTCGAGAAGGCGGGCTTTCTCAACGTCGCCTTCGCCACGCTGTCCTCCCCGGGCGCGGTGGGCGCGGGGCTTCTGAGCTGGTACTACAACTACGGGCACGCCATGACGCCCATCTTCCGCAAGAAGATCCTCCTGAGCGTGCTGTACATGGCCGTGGCGACGGCTACCGTGGCTTTGTACCTCCTCCTCCCGGCCCAGGGGGCCCTGCGGTACGTCCCGGCCGGGATCGTTGCCCTGCTGCCGGCCGTGGCGCTGGGGCTCGGCTACCTGGGCGGCAAGATCACTTTCCCGTCCTGACGCACAGGAGACGATCATGGCCGACGACACCCGCAGGGAGATCGAGAGGATGATCGAGGTCGTGATCCGCTCGATCCCCAAGGAGCGCGACGCTCGCGACCTGTACAGCGCCACGGCGAGGAGCGCGACCATGGACATGACCCGTCTCCTGTTCGAGAAGCTGGCAGCCGACGAGCAGATGCACGAGGACAAGCTCAATGCAGTGCTCCGCCTGCTCCGCGAGGAGCTCTCCCGCCAGGGGCGATAGACCCGACGGGGCCCAGCCTGGCACTGGGCGCTGCCAGGGCTGTCTCATGTTTGGGAGCGTCACGCCAAGAGGGGCAACATGTCGGCGTATGCGCGGGCCAGGCGGTTTCGCACGGCCCAGGCCGGGAAGGTCGCCCGGACGCGCTCGCCCACAGCACGGGTGAGCCCTGGCGGGGGACGTGGGGGCAGAGGCCGGCCCGGGTCGTAGAGCATGGCGTCGCAGCCCTCGAGCACTTCCTGGACCGCGGGCGACCTCGGCGCGAGCAGCGAGGCGCCGCACGAGGCGGCCTCGACGAGGAGCGCGGGCATCGTGACGAGGCCTGCCTGCGGCGGGACGGCCACCACGAGATGCGCGGCGCACATGACCAGCGCGAGATCGCGATCCGTGCGGGGAGTCCAGCAGTCCTGGCCCCACGGATCATCGATGGAAGCACCCACGATGTCCGGGCTGTGGTCGAGAAGCAGCGTGCGTGCCGGCCCGCCGGGCACGAGCTCCTGGGGCACGAACACGTCCGTGTCCACGCCGTGGCCGAGATCGACGGTCCGACCAGCCCCAAGGCGGCTGGCCCTGTTTGCGGCCTCGGTGCCGTGGACGAGGAGCAGGTCGCAGGACGCTGCCAGATCCAGCTCGACCTGGCCCATGCGGGATGCCGACCCCGGGTCGAGCGAGCGAGTCAGGCCCGCAGCGACCGATGGCTCGAACACGAGGGTGAAGCCCGCCTGCTCGCGCAACGCGAGCGCCACGGCGCCTTCCAGGGCCGAGCGCACGTGCACCGCATCGTAGATCCCGTCTGCGAGCTGGCGGTGCACCGCACGGGCGAAGGCCTCGGGGTCGGGCTCGGGTAAGGGCACGCGCATGAGGCGCGCGCCGTAGAACTCCATCACGTGGCCCTGCCGGCCGAGCATGGGGCACAGCATGTCCAGCTCGCAGTGGCGCGACAGTGCGCGGGCGACCAGCATGGCGTGCAGGGCCTCGGGGCCGCAGCCCGGAGCCGTACCGGAAGTGACGTAGAGGATCCTGGAGCGCGAGGCCATGCGATAACACTCTTGACGTATCCGGCCGTTACATTACCTTCAATTGGCCATGAACGCGACCCGTCAAGAAGCGGCGCCACCGGCGTCGGACCTCTCTGGAGTGACCGACGACATCCTGGCCCTGAAGAATCGCTGGGGCACGAAGCTCGTCATCCTGACCCACCACTACCAGAGACCGGAGATCGTTGCGGTGGGAGACGTGAGGGGCGACTCGTTCGAGCTGGCGCGAGAGGCCGCGGAACGCGAGGGAGTGGAGCACATCGTGTTCTGCGGCGTCCTGTTCATGGCCGAGGCGGCGGCCGTGGTGGCGAGGCCGGATCAGCGGGTCTACCACCCCAGCATGGACGCGGGCTGCCCCCTGGCGGACCACGCGGACGCGGTCCAGGTGCAGCGAGCGCTGGAGTTCCTTCAGGACGTCAAGGGTACCGGGTCGGTCATGCCCATCACGTACATGAACTCCGACGTGGAGGTGAAAGCAGTGGTGGGCCAGCACGGAGGTTCCGTGTGCACGAGCGCCAACGCCAGGACCCTCTTCGAGTGGGGGCTGAGCAGGAGGCCTTCCGTGCTGTTCGTCCCGGACGAGCACCTCGGGCACAACACCGCGGAGTCGATGGGGATCCCGGATTCGGAGGTGCTGGTCTGGGATCCGCACTCGGACCCTGCGGTTCTGGACAGGGCGTCCGTGGCGAGGGCCAGGGCCATCCTGTGGCGCGGCCACTGCCACGTGCACACGTGGTTCAGGCCGGACCACGTCACGCGGGCCAGGCTCCAGCATCCCGAGGCCCGCATCCACGTCCACCCCGAATGCCGGCGCGAGGTGGCGCGGCTGGCCGACGGAGTCGGAAGCACCCGCTACCTCGTGAACGTGGTCGGCGAGGCGCCCTCAGGGGCGGTCCTCTACATCGGAACCGAGATCAACCTCGTCGCGAGGCTGGCCCTCGAGCACCCGGACAAGACGATCCTGCCCCTGGCGCGCTCCCTGTGCCCGAACATGTACAGGATAACGCTCCGGAGGCTGCGCGACACACTCGCCGCCTTGCCCATGGCGCCCACCGTGACCGTGGACCAGAGCATCGGCGGGGCGGCGCGTACGGCGCTCACGAGGATGTTGGAGGTTGCAACCCGCGGGCCTTCCGTAACCTCTTGACATCCTTGACGATCCTCTGCTATTTGTATCCTCAATCATCCGCCGCGTGCGGGTGTTCGGTATAGATTCGTGCGGGAGAGCCTCTTCCCGCCCAGAAAAGGGCCCGCTGAAGGACGCAGGCCATGGGCGGGTGAGCAGCATAGGTTTCTAGGCACGGCCCACAGTGGCCAGAGAGCGGGAGTCGAGACCGGTTCATCTCCGGCTCGTCGTACCCGGATCGAGCCTGCACGGCTCTGACCATGCACCCATCGCGGCGGCCAGTCACAGGAGGCCGCCATGCCGGACATCGTAACGGCGCTGCTCGCAGGAGTCGCCGGAGTCGTCCTGGGCGCGCTGGCCGTCTACCTGCTCGCACGGCGCTCGGCCCTCGGTGAGGTTGGCAAGGCCCGCACCGAGGCGGAGCGGATCGCTCGCGAGGCCCAGGAGCAAGCCGGAAAGGCTCGCAGGGCCGCGGAGCTGGACGCGAAGGAGCTCCTCATCAAGGAACGCGAGGAGTTCGAGAACGAGATCCGTCAGCAGCGTGGAGAGCTCGGCAAGCTCGAGGAGAGGCTCAACAAGAAGCAGGAGAACCTGGATCGCAAGAACGATCTGGTCAACGCGAAGGAGGAGGAGCTGAGCCGCAGGGCCGCCTCGATGGACAAGCGGGACCAGGCCATCCAGCGCCGCCGCACCGAGGTGGATGCCCTGGTGCAGCAGCAGGAGGAGAAGCTCATCCAGGTCGCGGAGATGACCCGCGATCAGGCAAAGGAGCAGGTCCTGTCTTCGGTGCTCGAGGAGGCCCGGCGCTCGGGCGCCCGGATGGCCAAGCAGATCGAGGACGAGGCCCGTGACACGGCCGAGAAGCAGGCCAAGAACATCATCGCCACGAGCCTGTCCCGGTTCGCCAGCGAGTACACACAGGAGCGCACCGTGAACGTGGTGCACCTGCCGGGCGACGAGATGAAGGGGCGCATCATCGGCCGCGAGGGCCGGAACATCCGAGCCCTCGAGGCTGCCACGGGCATGGACTTCATCGTGGACGACACGCCGGAGACCGTCATCATCTCCGGGTTCGACCCGGTGCGCCGCGAGGTGGCGCGCATCGCGCTGCTCAAGCTCATCCAGGACGGACGCATCCACCCCAACCGCATCGAGGAGATCGTCGCGAAGAGCGAGGAAGAGGTCCAGAAGAGCGTCAAGGAGGCCGGCGAGCAGGCCGTGCTGGAGCTGGGGATAGGCCGTCTCAGCCCAGAGCTCGTCAAGCTCGTGGGCCAGCTCAAGTACCGCTTCTCCTATGCACAGAACGTGCTGCAGCACTCGGTGGAGTGCGCCTACCTGGCGGGCCTCATGGCCGCCGAGCTGGGCATGAGCGTGAAGCTCGCCCGCAGGGCAGGCCTGCTGCACGACATCGGCAAGGCCGTGAGCCACGAGGTCGAGGGGTCGCACGCGGTGAGCGGCGCGGCCCTTGCCAAGAAGCACGGCGAGAGCCCCGAGGTGGTCAACGCGATCGGAGCCCACCACGAGGACGAGGAGCCTCTCGGCGCGCTGGCATGGATCGTGAGTGCGTCGGACGCCATCAGCGGAGCCCGTCCGGGCGCGCGGCGCGAGATCCTCGAGAACTACCTCAAGAGGCTCGAGGACCTGGAGAGGCTCTGCAGCTCGTTCGAGGGCGTGGACAAGAGCTACGCCATACAGGCGGGTCGCGAGGTGCGCGTGATGGTCAGGAGCGAGAAGCTCACGGACGACGACACGCTGGTGCTGGCACGCGACATCGCTGGCAAGATCGAGAAGGACCTCACCTACCCGGGTCAGATCAAGGTGACCGTGATCCGGGAGACCCGCGCCGTGGAATACGCCAGATGAGGATCCTGTTCATCGCCGACGTGGTGGGCAAGGGGGGTCGCCGTGCGGTCACCACCCTCGTGCCCGCGCTGCGCCAGCAGGGCATCGACATGGTCATCGCCAACGGCGAGAACCTGGCCCGGGGCCTGGGCATCACCCCAAAGCTGGCACGAGAGATCCAGCGGGCCGGGGTGGACGTGATCACCACGGGCAACCACCTTTTTCGCAGGGCCGAGATCGTGGAGCTCCTGCACGCCGACGGCAGCATCCTCAGGCCCCACAACTTCCACACACGGGCACCCGGCAAGGGGTGGACCGTCCACTCGGCCTCACAGGGAGTGCGCGTCGGAGTCTTCAACCTCGTGGGCCAGCTCTACATGGATCCGGCGGGCGATCCCGTGACAGCGGCGGAGGAGATCCTGAGCGGCCCGCTCTCGGACATCGAGGTGCGCATCCTGGACTTCCACGCAGAGGCCACGGGCGAGAAGCGCGGCCTGGCCCACTGGCTGGACGGGCGCGTGACTGCCATCGTGGGCACCCACACCCACGTGCAGACCGCGGACGAGCACGTGACGGCCCGGGGTATGGCCTACATCACGGACGCCGGGCTCACGGGCGCACCATCGAGCGTCATCGGAATGCGTGCGGACGCCATCCTGGAGACGATACGCACGGGCCTTCCCTCACGCTTCAGCCCGGAGGTCAACGGCATCGAGCTGCAGGGCGTGACCATCGACGTGGACCCTTCCACGGGCCGCGCCACGTCCATCGCACGGGTGCGCACACCCATCGAGGACGAGCCTCCCCCGACATGACCCGGCTCACGAGAGGCTACGTGCAGGTGTACACGGGCACGGGCAAGGGAAAGACCACGGCCGCTCTCGGGCTCGCCCTGCGTGCCGCGCTGTCCGGACTATCGGTCTTCATCGGCCAGTTCATGAAGGGATCTGACTACGCCGAGCTCGCCATGGCGGACATCCCTTTCGCCGGGCTCACCGGAGGCAAGGTTCTCATCTCGCAGTACGGGACACCCCGGCTCATCTGCCAGGGCGAGAAGCCCACCGACGATGACAGGTCCATGGCCCGGGCGGGCCTCGTGGACATCACCGGCAGGCTCGCCTCGGGCGAGACCGACGTGATCATCGCGGACGAGATCCTGGTCACGGTGCACTTCGGTCTACTCGGCACCTTGGACGTGCTCGACCTCATGAAGCGCCGCCCCGACCACGTGGAGCTCGTTCTCACCGGCCGTGGCGCTCCTCCCGAGGTCGTCGAGCGTGCGGATCTGGTCACGGACATGCGCAACGTCAGGCACTACTACGACACCCTGGGCGTGCTGGCCCGCCGCGGCATCGAGCACTGAATAAGCCGATTTGAAAAAGGTCCCGCATTCCGGGGAATGGATCACCAGGAGGCGTTCTGGGGGCCGCCGTGAGCTCCGATGTCGTTGCGCGAGCCGTCCGTGGCGTCGTTGCGGGATGGATCCGGGTTGCCCGCGTCGATGAGCATGGACACGGGTAGCAGGTGCAGGTCCCAGTCGATGGGGTTGGGCGGTGCGAGATCCGTGAACAGCGGGTCGACTGCCACGTTGCCGTTCGCGCCGACCGGGTTGGGAATGCCCACGAACTCGATGGGCGTGTTGGACCAGAAGTCCGAGTAGAAGAAGATCACGTTGGATCCGAACAGGTTGTACACCGCCGTGCCCTGTCCCGTGACGCAGTCGCTGAGCGAGACGATGGCGCCGTCGAGCTGTGCATTCGCACCGCTCTGGGTGTAGATGGCGCCACCCGTGTCCGCGTCGTTGTCCACCATGCTGGCATTGAGCACCCGGACGGCGGATGAGTCGAAGCATATTCCGCCGCCGCCGGTAGCGCGGTTGCCCGCCAGGATGAGCCCGTCGATCACGATATCCGAGCCGAAGATGAACAGACCACCGCCCTGGCTCACGGCCAGGTTGTCCGAGATGGTGACGTTGGTGAGCTCGACGGCGTCGGAGTTGTAAAGGTAGATGCCTCCGCCGTCGCGGTGCGAGCTATTGCGGAAGATGCGACACGTCGTGAGCACCGCGGCCGAGTCTGCGAGGTAGATGCCGCCACCACCACGGCCAGCGCCCATGGTGGTGCGGTTCCCGGTCACGTCGAGGTCCATGAGCGTGGGGCTCGCCCCTCTCACGTAGATGCCTCCGCCCGAGTTGAACGTTCCGTCCCAGTTGCCCGAGCCGCCCGTGATGGTGAACCCATCGAGGACCGTGCTCGTGCCCTCTCCGCTGTCGAAGCGCACGACGGGTCCGGGTGTGGCAACGGTATCGCCGTCGATGGTGGTGACGTCCTTGCCGTTCTCGCTATAAACCACGAGATCCGCGCCATGGAAATCCAGGCGCTCGGCGTACACGCCGTCGCGGACCATCACGGAGCCCTTGACGCCAGTCGAGGAGCCGGCGGTCAAAGCGTCCTGGATGGTGTGGCAGACATCCGGCACGATCACGTCCCACGTGAGGTCGCAGTCGCGATCGACACCGTCGCAGAACTCGGGTGCGTCCGGGTACTTTGTGGCGTCGTCGTCGTCGCAGTCCGTACCACCGCAGTCGTCGCCCAGAGGGTCGCCGTCGAGGATGTCGTCGTCGTCGTCATCCGCGATGCCGTCGATGGCATCGAGGTCGCAGTCGTTGTCCACGATGTCGCAGCCGTCCTCGTCGTGCGGGGTCCTGGGCGGGTCCGTGATTCCCACGGGAGGCGTGAACGCGCCGTACACGTCCGCCGCGTCGTCGTCGCAATCGTTGCCGCCGCAACCCGAGTCCGGCACTCCGTCGTGATCGTCGTCCACTCCCGCGCCGTCCAGGATGGACAGGTCGCAGTCCTGATCTACGAGGTCGCACAGATCGGCGGCCAGACCCACGTCGGGATCCGTGACCCAGAGGAAAGCAGTGCTGAAGGAACCGTGGATCGTGTCGTCGGCGTCGTCGCAGTCGTTGCCGCCGCAACCCGAATCCGGCACCCCGTCGTGATCGTCGTCCACTCCCGGCCCCTCGAGGATGTGGCCGTTGCAGTCCTGGTCGATGAGGTCGCACAGCTCTGCGGCCGCCGGGATCACGTCCGGATCCAAGAGGCCCAGGGCCGCGATGTACGCGGGGTAGGTTCCAGCCTCGTCGTCCATGCAGTCGGTGCCGCCACAGGCCGTGTCGGGCACATCATCGCCGTCGTCGTCGATACCCGGGCCGTCCAGGATGGACAGGTCGCAGTCCTGGTCCACCATGTCGCATAGCTCGGTGGCCAGGCCAACGGCCGGATCCGTGACACCCACGGGCGGCGTGAACGCCCCGTGGATCGTCTCGTCCATGTCCTCGCAGTCGTTGCCGCCGCAGTTTTCGTCCAGCACGCCGTCGCCGTCGTTGTCCGCGTCGGCGTGATCGAGGATGGACCCGTCGCAGTCCTGGTCCACCTCGTCGCAGGACTCTGTTGCCATCGGCCGTGGTGGATCCGTGATTCCAGGAGGCGGCGCGTAGGCGCCGTGGATGGTTTCGTCCGTGTCGTCGCAGTCGGTGCCGCCACAGCCCGTGTCGGGCACGCCGTCCACGTCGGTGTCGATCCCCGGACCGTCGAGAAGCGAGTGGTCGCAGTCCTGGTCCACCATGTCGCACAGCTCGGTGGCCACAGAGACCGCCGGATCCGTGAGGGGTGCAGCGGGCGTGTAGGCCGGATGGGTCGCGGGGTCGGTGTCGATGCAGTCGGTGCCGCCACAGTCCACGTCGGGCACCTTGTCATCGTCGTCGTCGATGTCCGCATGGTCGAGCAGGCTCAGGTCGCAGTCCTGGTCCACCATGTCGCACAGCTCGGCGGCAGGGCCCACGGCCGGGTCGGTGACGCCCACGGGAGGCGCGAACAATCCATGTATCGAAGCCAGGTCGTCGTCGCAGTCGTTGCCTCCGCAGGTCGCGTCGGGCACGCCGTCCGAGTCGTCGTCGATGTCCGCATGGTCGAGCAGGCTCAGGTCGCAGTCCTGATCGACGAGGTCGCAGTCCTCGGTGGCCGCGGCCACTGCAGGATCCGCAATGCCAGGCCCGGGCACGAACCCACCGTGGATGCTGGCCACGTCGTCGTCACAGTCGTTGCCTCCGCAGGTCGCGTCGGGTACGCCGTCCGAGTCGTCGTCGATGTCCGCGTGGTCGAGCAGGCTCAGGTCGCAGTCCTGATCGACGAGGTCGCATAGCTCCGGCGCGCCCGGATAGGTGGTACCGATGGCGTCGTCGCAGTCCGTGTTGGTGGTGGCCTCCCCCATGTCAGTGCAGTCGCCGTCCGGAGCCAGCACCAGGGAGGTGGACCCGAAGCCGTCGTGATCGTCGTCGCGGAAGCACGTGATGGTGTCGTGGCCGTTGCAGTCCTGGTCGATCCCGTCGTCCGGAACCTCCACGGCGCCGGGGTGGACCGAGGCGGCCGCGTCGTTGCAGTCCGTGCTCGAGCTGCTCTCGCCCACGTCCGTGCAGTCGCCGTCAGGAGCCAGCACCGTGATGGTGGAGCCGAAAGTGTCGTGATCGGCGTCCACGAAGCAGGTCACTGTGTCATGGCCGTTGCAATCCTGGTCGATCCCGTCGTCCGGGACCTCCACCCCGCCGGGGTGGACCGAGGCGGCCGCGTCGTCGCAGTCCGTGCTCGAGCTGCTCTCGCCCACGTCCGTACAGTCGCCGTCCGGCGCCAGCACCGTGATGGTGGAGCCGAAGGTGTCGTGATCGGCGTCCTCGAAGCAGGTTACCGTGTCGTGACCGTTGCAGTCCTGGTCGATCCCGTCGTCCGGGACCTCCACGGCGCCGGGGTGGACCGAGGCGGCCGCGTCGTCGCAGTCCGTGCTCGAGCTGCTCTCGCCCACGTCCGTGCAGTCGCCGTC
>JBFYZU010000404.1:0-15133 GCA_041309365.1 Myxococcota bacterium | reverse complement strand
GCATCGGGCTTGCGGCCGTCCACACGGTCGAGGTCTACACCGTGGACCGTGAGCTCACGCGCGCGCAGCTCGAGAGGGCGGCGCGCGAGCTCCTGGCTGATCCGCTCACGCAGGACTGGGTCATCGCGCCGTACGTGCGCGAGGGCTTCGACTGGGCCATCGAGGTGGGCTTTCTGCCCGGGGTCACGGACAACGTGGGCAACACCACGAGGGTGGCCATGGGAGAGCTTCTGGGCGTGACGTTCGAGGCGGCCGAGAAGGTGTACTCGTCGCGGCTGTTCCTGGTGGAGGGGAAGCTGGGGCGCGAGCAGGCTAAGGCCGTGGCCGGGCTGCTCTACAACCCGCTCATCCAGAAGGCGCGGGTCATGGACCGCGACGAGGTGATGAGAGAGGGTGGCATCGAGCTCCCGCTGGCGCGCGTGATCCTGCCGCCCAGCGACCGGGTCGACGAGGTGGACCTGGAGGTGGACGACGATGCCCTGATGCTGCTCAGCCGCGAGGGCATCCCGGATGACGCCGGGGGGCGGGCCGGGGGCCGTCGCGGTCCTCTTGCCCTGAGCCTTCCCCAGCTTCACGCCATCCGCGACCACTACCGCGAGAAGGGGCGCAGGCCGACGGACGTGGAGCTGGAGTCTCTGGCCCAGACATGGAGCGAGCACTGCAAGCACACCATCTTCGCGGCTCAGCTCGACGAGGTGGACTCGCTCTACAAGACGTACATCAAGGGCGCGACGGCCAGGGTGCGAAAGATGAAGGGTAGCGCCGACCCGTGCGTGAGCGTGTTCTCCGACAACGCGGGCGTGGTGCGCTTCGACGGCCGGTGGAACCTCTGCTACAAGGTGGAGACCCACAACAGCCCTTCGGCGCTGGACCCCTACGGCGGGGCTGTCACGGGCATCGTGGGCGTGAACCGCGACCCGCTGGGCACGGGCAAGGGCGCGCTCCTTACAGCCAACATGTACGGGTTCTGCTTCGCGGACCCGTTTTACGACGAGCCGCTGCCCACACGCGACGCGGCGGGCAAGGTGCCCATCTTGCACCCCAAGGTCGTCTTCGAGGGGGTGCGCAAGGGCGTGGAGGACGGCGGCAACAAGAGCGGCATCCCCACGCCGCTGGGTTTCATCGTGTTCGACGACAGGTACATGGGAAAACCCCTGGTGTTCGTGGGCACCCTCGGGCTCATGCCCGCCCGCCTGGGCGGTCAGCCCAGCCACCAGAAGGCAGCGCGGCCGGGCGACTTCGTCGTCGTGGCCGGCGGGAGCGTGGGCAAGGACGGGATCCACGGCGCCACGTTCAGCTCCGAGAGCCTGCACGAGGGCAGCCCCGCGGGGGCCGTGCAGATAGGCGATCCCATCACGCAGAAGAAGCTCGGCGATGCGCAGCTCGAGGCGCGGGACCTCGGCCTGTACTCCAGCGTCACGGACTGCGGGGCCGGAGGCATCTCCTGCTCGGTGGGGGAGATGGCGCGCGAGAGCGGAGGGTGCGAGGTGGACCTGGGGCAGGTGCCCGTCAAGTACAGCGGCATCGCGCCCTACGAGATCTGGATCAGCGAGAGCCAGGAGCGCATGACCTACGCCGTTGCTCCAGGGACGCTGGACGAGTTTCTGGACCTGATGCGGCGCAGGGACGTCAAGGCCGCGGTCATCGGCAGGTTCACGGATTCGGGCAGGTGCGTGGTGCGGCTGGCCGGCAGGGACGTGATGGACCTCGACCTCGACTTCCTGCACGACGGGCTGCCCGCGCTCAGGCTCGAGAGCACGTGGACGCCGGCCGTGCCCGTCGACCCGGAGTTTCCCGAGCCGGCGGACCTGGGCGCGACGCTGGTGGAGATGATGGGGCGGCTCGACATGTGCAGCCGCGAGTACGTGGTGCGCCAGTACGACCACGAGGTGCAGGCCGGCAGCGTGATCAAGCCGCTTTCGGGCGTCGAGCTGGACGTGCACAACGACGGCGTCGTGGTTCGGCCCGTCCTGGACTCCCTTTCGGGCGTGGCTCTGTCAGTGGGCATCCTGCCCTGGTACGGCGACATCGACACCTACGGCATGGCCGCGGCCTGCATCGACACGGCCATCCGCGGGGTCGTGGCAGTGGGCGGAGACCCGGACCAGGTGTCGCTTCTGGACAACTTCTGCTGGTCGAGCTCGGACGAGCCCGAGCGGCTGGGGCAGCTCAAGAGGGCGGCCATGGCCTGCTTCGACACGGCCGTGGCATACGCCGCGCCGTTCATCTCGGGCAAGGACAGCATGTTCAACGACTTCAAGGGCTACGGACCGGACGGCCGGCCCGTGAAGATCTCCGTGCCGCCCACGCTTCTCGTGTCGAGCATCGCGATGGTGCCCGACGTGCGTGCGTGCGTGGACGTGCAGGCCATGATGCCGGGCGATCTGGTGTACGTCGTGGGTACGACGCGAGACGAGCTGGGAGGCAGCGAGTACTACGGCCTGCGCACGGGCAAGAGGGCTTCCTCGCCGGGCCGGGTGGGCGTGCTGCCCACGGTCCATCCCGAGGCGTTTCTGCCCATCTACAGGGCCATGCACCGGGTCATCGCAAGGGGCCTCGTGGCGTCCTGCGCGAGCGTCTCTTGCGGTGGCCTGGGCGCGGCCATCGCGCGCACGGCCATGGCAGGCATGCTGGGCATGGTGGGCGACCTGGCCAGGGCGGGCGCCGAAGACCTGAGCCGCTCGGACAGGGTGCTCTTCTCCGAGTCGCAGGGGCGCTTCGTGGTCACGGTGGACCCGGCCAGGGCGGCCGCGTTCGAGACGGAGATGCACTCCGTGCCCATCCGGCAGATGGGCGAGATCAGCGACGGCGACAGGATCCTTTTACGCGGGATGGACGGCAAGATGGCCGTGGACGTGGACCTGGCAGACCTGAAGCGGTCGTACAAGCGGACGCTGGGGTGGTGAGGCCATGGCGAAGCCCAGAGCTCTGGTCCTGACCGGGTACGGGATCAACTGCGATCGCGAAACGCAGTTCGCGTTCGAGCTGGCGGGCGCCGGTGCCGTCCGCGTCCACGTCAACGACCTCATCGACGGGCACGACAGCATGTCCGCCTACCAGATCCTGGCGTTCCCGGGCGGGTTCTCCTTCGGCGACGACATCGCGTCGGGCAAGGTGCTCGCGAGCAAGGTGCGCGCCAGGCTGGGCGACGAGGTGGAGAGGTTCGTGGACGCCGGCAATCTCGTCATCGGCATCTGCAATGGGTTCCAGGTGCTGGCCAAGTACGGGCTCGTGCCGAGGCTGGACCCGGGGAGGCCGGCCCAGACCGTGACGGTCACCTTCAACGACTCGGGACGGTTCGAGGACCGCTGGGTGAGCCTGCGGGCCGAGTCGTCGAGGTGCGTGTTCACGGCAGGCATCGAGCGCATCGACCTGCCCGTGGCGCACGGAGAGGGCAAGGTGGTGGCCGCCGAGGACGTCGTTTCGAGGCTGGAGAAGGAGGGCTCGGTCGTCCTGCGCTACGTCATGCCCGACGGCTCGGCCGCGGGCGGGCGGTTCCCGCACAACCCCAACGGCGCCATGCACGACATCGCCGGGATCTGCGACCCGTCGGGCCGTGTGTTCGGGCTCATGCCGCACCCCGAGCGCTTTTTGAGCTTCACGAACCACCCCCACTGGACCAGGCGCCGCGACGCGCTGGTCCGCAAGGGGCAGCGCCTTCCCGAGGCAGGGGACGGGCGCGCGATCTTCGAGAACGCCGTGGCCTACTTCAGGTGAGCGCGATGGACAGGGTACCCCTCTACGACACGGACATGGGCGAGATGCGGGTGGCGGCCCTCATGTCCGGCTCCGGCACGAACCTGAGGCGCATCCTCGAGCACGAGCGCAGCACCAGGAGGTGCGCCTACAGGGTCGTGGTCATCTTCACGGACCGCAAGGGCTCGGCCGCCGCCGCCATCGGCGCGGACTTCGACCTGCCGGTGATCTGCCGCGACATCGACGCCTTCTACGCGGCGCGCCACAGGTCGAGGCGCGACCTGACCATCCGGCCCGAGTTCGACGAAGCCACGGTGCGGGCCCTTTCACCCTACAGGGTCGTGGCGGCGGCCTATGCCGGCTACATGAGCATCGTCACGCCGGTGCTCACCGACGCCTACCTGGGCGTCAACGTGCATCCCTCGGACCTGGGCATCGAGTCCGGGGGCAAGCGCAGGTTCGTGGGCGACCACGCGGTCAGAGACGCCATCGCCGCCGGCCAGAAGACCATCGCCGCGAGCACGCACCTCGTGGAGAACGAGGTGGACGGCGGCAGGCTGCTCCTCGTTTCCAGGCCCGTGAAGGTGAAGCTCCCGAAAGGCGCGGACTTGACCGACCGAGAGGTCCTGCGCAGGGCCGAGGAGGAGAACCAGGAGAGGCTCAAGCGCGAGGGCGATTGGGTCATCTTCCCTCGCACGCTCTCGCTCCTGGCCGAAGGGCGCTTCAGCGTGGGCGAGAAGGGAAGGCTCTACTTCGACGGCGAGCCCATCGAGAAGGGCCTGCGCATGGGCGTGGACATCGACTGATCTGGTGTTTTGCATGAAGGGCGAGGCCCCACATCCCGAGAAAAATGCGCCCCCCCAGGAATCAACGCTTCGCCCGCGTGGAGAAGATCGTGAAGCAGAAGTGACGCCGTCCCGCGTTTTTCACCTCGACCTGTACGGTGACATCGCCCACCTTGCCATCATCGGTTGGCGTCTCGACCGACCAGTCGAACCAGCCGAGCCGGGGAGGGCATGACGTCTCGAGGAGCTTGCGATCGTCCACCCAGACATGCATCTTGACGGGCACCTTGTTCGAGCCGGTCGCCACGGCGTCCGCCAGTCCGAACTGGCCCTCCAGACGAGTGCCCAGCGGCGAGTCAGGCAGGCGCAGAGTCAAAATCCCCTTGTCGACCGGGTGCATCCAGACGCACTTGCGTATCAGCCCCCCCGCGGTCAGGATCGTCGGGCCTACCCAGTTCCAGTCCCCTGACATGCACGTGAAGCGGTCCTTCTCCCATGGCCTGCACGGGACGCTCGAGTCGGGATACACCACCTCGACCGAGCCATGGGGCAAGCGTTGTGACAGGTCCGCGACGACCTGGCGATCGGGCACGGAGAAGCCTCGCGGCGCGATCAACACGAACCCGCCGAAAGCTATCGCGACGAGGGCTGCACCGGCCGAGGCCAGGCTCGTGGCCCTGGCCACGGGGGCCTGCCAGCGAGCCGTCACCCGTTCCCACCACGCCCGTGGTCGAGGAGCGTGGTGTATGACGAGGATGAAGACGAGCGATGCGAGCGCCAGCAGCGTGATCGAGGCGCCCGTCCATTCTGCCTTTCCGGCGCGGTAGCGCAGCTCGAGCAGCCCGTCCTCGACGGCGGCTTTCATGAACATGGGAGGGGAGTCGCCGACGGACGCGCCCTCGATCTTTACGGGGCGGCCGTCGAGGGACGCCCTCCACAGGGCGAAGTGCGACACGTGGACGATGACCTCGGATCCCGGGCCGGTCCCGACCAGCCTGATGTCCAGGTCCTGCGGATCGTCGCGCAGGATCTCGGCCTTGCCCGGACCCTTCACGGTGACACGATGCCGCGCGTAGCCCATGACGCGGTACAGGTAGATCTCGCCGAAACGCCCGACCTCTTCGAGGTCCTTCCGGATCAAGGGACCGATGGACATCTCGTGGCTGATCCCCAGCGCCTCGTGGAGATCTCCCTTGGCGGACTCCGGCTTGTAGCGGTAGTTGTTGTCGGGCGTGAAGCCGAACTTGAACACGGGCAGCCCCGTGTACACGGGCAGCAGCATCAGCAGATGGTCGTGCCTCTCGGCGTGCAGCCCGACGCGGCCGATGCCCGCCCGGTCCATGTGAGACAGGGCATCGGCGGCTTCGTGCAAGGATGCGTATCGCGTGCTGCCGGAGGCATAGACGAGACGGTGAAGCGGTGCGAACCACGACCTGGGGGTGAGGATGGGGTGGTGCGTGAAAAAGGGCAAGAGGACGAGGCCGGCCAACGTCCAGCGCACGGCGCGTTCGAGCCAACCCGCTCGGGTCGCAGCGCGATGCTCCCGGGTCCTGCTGCAAAACTCGCGCAAGAGCAGCGCCACGCACGTGCCCGTTCCGATAAGCAGCCCGGCGCGGATCGCGTAGGAGAAGCGCTCCATCTGCAGGTTGGCGATGGCCGGCAGCTTGGCAAGCACGTCGAACGTCATCAGAAACGACGTGCTCGACACGTACAGGATCAGGCCAGTGGCCAGAAGCAGCATCCCCGCCAACGGCTCCCGCCTGAACGCAGCCCAGAAGAGCCCCACGATACCGAGAAAGACGAACGCGGGCGCGAAGCCCTCGAGGAGGGAGCCGTCCGGAAGGCTCCCCAGCACGGTGTAAAACGACTGCCATTCCAGCCCCAGAGGTTCGATCCACTCGCTGTGAGCCATGAACGGCAGGTACCAGAACGCGGCCAGCCCACCGCCCATGACGAGGCCCAGAAGCGCAGAAGGGAGCCATGCCGAGACCTTGCCGAACCCCTTTGAGGCCGCGGTCCATGCAATCTGCACGGGCACGATGATACCCATGATGGGCAGTGCCATGGGGTGCGTCACGAGGGCCCCGCCGGCGAGCGCCGCCAGCGCGACCGTGTTTCCCTTGGATGGTCGATCCGCGAGCCGATCCAGGGCCCAGATCGACCACAGGCACAGCGCGAACGACAGCCCCATCGGCCACACGCCCCAGTTGACCGTGAAGTCCCATCCGGACTGAAGGTAGTCGCCCCTGTCGACCAGCGAGAGCAGCCCGGCGACCATGCCTGCCATGGGACCTGCGATCCTGTTCGCCAGTACGTAGAGGGCGCCCGGGTACGCCAGGATGGCCAGAAGGAAGGCCCAGCAGTACGCCGTTTCCCATGACGCCAAGCCGAACGAGGCCACGCGGAAGAACCCCACGAGCAAGTCCGCTCCGACAGGGTGCAGGCCGTCGGCCGGGTTGCCCGCGAACATGATGGGAGAAAAGCCATAGGAAGTCCCGTGCGCTGCGATCTGCTGGCACGTGATCCATGCTCGCAGGACGAGGGCGGGGTGATCATGGTTGAGGGGGAGATCGCCCCAGAGAAGGGGCGCATGCAGCCCGATCCCGACGCAGATCACCACGAGGGGAGCAACAACCGCAGCGAGCCGGCCCAGGGTGAGCCTGCCGCGGATCGTCGACAGCACGCGGGCGATATGGGCGAATGCTTCGCTTGGCATCACTTCATGCCCATCTACACGGTCTTTTCTTCATGGTACTCCTCCTCCGTGTTCACGGCCCAGATGTTGTCCTTGGCCGCGATGCCGGCGACGATGTTGTCCACCGCGGTCATGGCCGTGAGCATGGAATGGTCCGTGTTGTTGTACTTGTGCATGCCGTTTCGACCGACGAGAAAGAGGTTGTCGATCCTGGAGATGAACTCCTGCACGATCCCGAATTCGTCGTAGGTGCCGAAGTAGGCCGGGTAGGTCTTGGGGATGCGGACCACCTTGGCATCCAGCACGTCCGATGGGTCGATGAGGCCGATGAGGCTCAGCTCGCCGACCGCGAACGCCGTGAACTCTGCGTCCGGGAGCCTCCACATCTCGTCGCCCTCCTGGCAGAAGTACTCCAGGCCGAGCCACACGGTTAAAGGGTCTGCGACCATGTACGGGCTCCAGTTGTTGAACACCTGCACGCGCCCGAGCTTCACGTCGCTCTCCTGGACGTACATCCAGAGATCCGGGACCAGATCGTTCAAGGTGGCATGATGCGTCCGGTTCCGGATCTTCATCCTCTTGACCAGAAGTCCCACGGTCATGAAGTCGCGGTACACGAGCCCTGCCGCGACCCGGGCCACGTCCGCCGGTACGTCCTGCCCCATGGCGGCGATCAGATCCCTGACCGGCATGCTCGAGAACACGTAGTCCGCCTCGATGGATCGAACATCGCCGGATCTGCAGTCGCGTACCCGTACCGCCCTGGCGCGATGATCGTCCCACTTCAGGCCCACCGCCTTGTGCTCGAGCAGGATCTCCCCACCTGCCTTTCTCACCTTCTGCCCCACCTCCTCCCACATCTGGCCGGGGCCGAGCTTGGGGTAGAGGAACTGCTCGATCAGGCTGGTCTCCGTATCCTTCTGCGACACCCCGGGGCGCTGCTTGGAAAACACCCTGCGCGCCGCGTGCGACAGCACCTTCGTGATGGACAGCCCCTTGATCCGCTGCGCACCCCAATCCGGCTTGATCCGCGAGGGCGGCACTCCCCACACCTTCTCGGTGTAGTCCTTGAAGAACGTGAGGTACAGCTCCCGGCCGAAGCGGTTGATCAGGAAGTCTTCCAGCGAGCGTTCCTCCCGGATGGGGAAGAGCCGGCACGACATGTAGCTGTACCCGATGCGCACCATCCTCGAAAGACCGAGGTTTCGGGCCGTGTTGAGGTTGAGGGTAACGGGGTAGTCGAAGAAGGCACGGCGGTGCAGGATACGAGAGATGCGGCGCCGTATCAGCATGACGCGATCCGTTTTCTCCGGGTCGGGGGCATCGGGCTTTGGCGACATCGCCAGCTCACGCCCGAGAAGCCTGTCGTCTCTGGCCGGTGCGCCCTGCAGGGGCATCATGCGCAGCCACCACTCCATCACGCGGTCGTGCTTGGAGAAGAAACGATGTCCTCCCATGTCGAATCGGTTGCCCTTGTAGTTCAAGGTCTTGCAGATGCCCCCGAGCTCGGCGCTCTCCTCGAGGATGATGGGCCGAATTCCCGTGCGTGCGATAAGCTCGTAGGCGGCCGTCAGCCCCGCCGGGCCTCCTCCGATGATGACGGCGGTCTTCGCATCGGTGGGGTCTGCCATGGAGGCCTCCTTGCCAATCTAGCGGAATAGCACGATTTTCCTTGCAGCAAAGTTCCAGAGGTACACGATCGTCGTGGAGACCATCTTGGATCCCAGGTAGTGCAATCCCGCCAGGCCCGTGAGCACCCACATCATCAGCTCGTTGAGGCCTAGCCCCACGACTCCGATGACGGCGAAAATCACGAACTCCGTGATGCGGTTCTTGACGTTGCGCTTGGGAAACACCCAGATCAGGCACAGTACGTAGTTGGTCGTCAGACCCGCGACGAAAGCTGCAGCCGCGGAGATCAGGTAGTGGATGCCGAGAAGCTCCGTGCATGCAGTGAGCGCGCCGATATCGACGAGAAAGGCTATCCCGCCGACGAAGGTGTAGCGGAACAATTGGACAAGGACGGAATCCGATCTGTCCTGCATCAAAGTTCGGAGTTTCACGCTCACCCCATCGCGATGCAATGTCGGAAGGTACCCCGACGAGCCTCGTAGGTTTAGGCATATCTGGACGAATTTTCCAAGATGTCTTCGGTTGGTATCGACCTGGCGGTGTGCGCTTTGCTCGTGCGCCCTTTGCGACCCGTGCGTGGATGGAATAGAATGTCTTTTTCCATGCTACGATGGGTGATGACCATGTCGAAAGCGTTCATCGTGATCCTCGGCTGTGCGCTCGCGGCCTGCGGCCACGTGGCGCCGGCACAGACGCCGGACGGGACCGCGGACACGGAAGTGCCTGACACGACGGAATCCGACGTCGTCGTCGATACGACGGTGACCGACACGACGGACATCGACGCGGCAGGGGACGGTGAGGACTCGACCGGCGACGCGGGGGTGGACACGATCATCGACCCGCTGACGGACGGGGAGGTCTGCACCCTGGACGAGCAGTGCGGCGCGGAGCGGATCTGCCGGCCCGCGTGTTTCGGCGGCGACGGGTGCGGCGCGCCTCCCGGCTCTCTCGTGGTGGACTGCCCGGACACGCAGGCCGCCGGCAGGGAAGCCACGTGCAGCATCGCCCTGGACGGGATGGTGGGGCAGGACATGTGCCTCGACTGCACGGTGGAGGCGGGAACGGTCGTCATCTCGAGGGCCGACTTCACGGCCCTCGGCGGCATCTGCGGCATGGAGGATTGGGCCTTCGTTGCGGGTAACCAGTGCTCCGACGCGGTGGCCTCGTGCACCCCTTCGGGTGTCCTCTCGGCCTGCTGCAGCGCCGCCCCCAGCATCGTCGTCGACCTCGACGGCGACTGCGTGCTGCGCTCGGACCGCGCCACGAACTGCCCCTCGAGCCTGAGGGAGTGGAGGGTCACCCAGCAGGTCGACACCACGGGCCTTTCGGGCATCCAGGTGTGCTTCGACATGGCCCAGGTGGGCGCGACCGACAACGAGGGGCTGCTCCTTCTCGGCGAGAGCGACTCCGGGAGCGGCCTGCTGTTCTGCCTCAACGGGCCTCAGGTCGACGGCAGGAGCGTGGACGGCCTGTGGTACCCGTACTGCGTGACGCTGCCGGCATGGGCAGAGGACGAGGCGTCGCTGGAGCTGACCTTCATTGCGCACTCGCACGACGCAGCCGACATCCTTTACCTGGACGACATCGTGGTGAAAGGAAGGCCGAAGGGGTGCCCGGACGCGAGGCTCGTGGTGTTCGAGGAGGACTTCGAGCCATGCCCGGACACGAACCCGGTGGCCGACGGATGGAACGGATGGACGATCACGGGCGGCCCGGTCTGCGAGGACACCTGCGCGGGAGGCACGGGAGGCGCCCGCGTCCTCGACGGGACGTGGACCATGACGCACGTCGTGGACACGACGGCCCTGGACTCCGAAGTGAGGCTGTGCTTCGACGCGGGAGACGACCACGGGGATGCCACCGAGGAGCTCACCGTGAGCTTCGACGCGGGCGACGGATCGGGCTGGCAGCGGGCATGGCACTGGGAGGTGGAACTCGGTACTGACGGCACGTGCCGGCGCGTCTGCCTGCCTCTCTCCGACCTGGATCGCGACGTGATCGACAACCCCGCCCTGGGCATCCGCTTCGCGCTGACCTCGGGCAGCGATGCCAGGTCCATGTTCGTGGACGACATCGAGGTGGACGGCTCGGGCCGCTGCCTGGACGCGAGCGTGGTGACGTCCACCGACCCCGAGGGCGACGACCTCGGCGTCTACTCCGTGGACGTCACGAGCGTGACCGGCGGCGCCATGACGGTGTTTCTCGCCTGCTCGTGGGACAGCCCGCCAACGCCCGTCGAGGGCTCGGACACCTTCGACTTCACGCCGCCCTGATCCGGGGGACGGTTGCACTCCAGCTGTCCTTCGCCACGGTGAGGGCGGCGGGAGCGAAGGGCTCCGAAGCTGAGGCGACCCGTGACCAGACACGTTCTTCCCATTGCGTACAGCTCACGCAACTCTCACCGTCACTCCACATTGACCTTTTAAATAACGCCACACGGGCCCGCCGGACGCACGCTGTGACCCGCAGGCCGTAGGAGGCGGGGAAAATGGATCCACTGGAGGAGAGCCGGTTTCAGGTGGTGCGCGCCATCGCCGCACTGTCGGGCATCTACTGGGAGACGGATGCCATGAAGCACCCGCTTTTGGCTGAGTGCGAGCAGGACTGGCTGCTGGCGCTCACCGGATTCGTCTGCAACTACGTCCACCGGCACCGGGGCATCCCCTCCATCATGAGGGACGTGGCCGAAGAGGTCCTGGGGGCTGCGGGCGTGGGCCTGCGGGCGCCCGACGAGAGGTTCGCCAGGCATGTGTGGGACGGCTACCAGAACGTGGTTCGCAACTTCGGCCTGGTCAGGGGCAACGATCCGCTGATGTGCGTCGACGAGACGGTCCTGAGCGGCGGGGCGGACGGCGGGCGGGTCCCGGCGACCCTGTTCGTGTTGCGCCTGGGCGAGCACGGGCACAACATCCTGCGCTGGACGCGCGAGATGCTGGAGCACGGCTGCGTGGCCGCCGCGGCTGCCGAGCTGAACCTCATCAACGGGGCCACGCGCAGGATCTGCTCGTACTACCTGCGGGACGTGGTCAACCACTTCGGCATCCCCAGGACCTGCCCGGCCAGGACTGGCACTTCCAGCCCGTGGACGGGTGCGTGATGACCGCCGCCAGGATCTGGGGCTAGGGCATGGGCGTGCAGGTCCAGACCACGGAGCAGGCCGCGCGCCTGTTCGCGGCCATGGCCCGCAGCGCCGGCGTCCGGGGCAGCGACCTGAACGCGGGCATGTGGATCCTCTACTCCCAGCTGGCCGAGGGACGGGAGTCGGTGGTGGAAAAGGCGGTCCAGTCCCCCGCGTACCTGGCGTGGATCCTGAAGATGAACCTGCTGTGGTGCCGTACCATGAGCGCGACGCTGGCACCTTTGCTGGAAGGAGACCTGCTGTCGGCCTGGGGTGAGGGGCAGGTGGTGGAGAGTACCCCCTGCAGGGCAGGGAAGGTCCCGGTGGTCCGATACGGATCGCGCGGGATGACCGGATGCGGAGGTTCGTGATGCGTTCAGCTTTGGCAGTCCTCGTCTCGATCCCGGTTTTGGCCGCGTCGTCCCTGGCGTGGGCCTCGGTCCTGGTCCTGTACCCGGCGGCGGACACGCACGTCCGGTCCGACCATCCCTCCACCAACTACGGCGCGGACGGCACCCTGTACATCGACACGGCCCCGGACGAGAGGCGGTCCTTCCTCCGGTTCGAGATCGCGGGCGTCTCGGGCACGGTGACCTCGGCGACCCTGCGGGTCTTCGTGGTGGACGCGGGCGACGGCGGCAACGTGTACACTACGACGGCGTCACCTTCCACGCCGAGTCGCCCGGACAGGTGGTCAACCACGTCTACGTCTCCCCCTGCGCGAGGATCGTGGCCATGCGGGCGACGGACGACGAGTACGAGAGGTGCATCGACTCCATGAGCGTCACCGTGGTGGAGGGTCACCCGGACCCCACGGATGCGAGCACGGACGCGCCCGCGGACGTGCCCTGGGAGGGGCAGCCCGACATGCCTGCCGCGATGGCCCCCGTCTGCTACATCCTGCTGAGCCACGACGCGGTGCCCGCGGGAGAGCCCCTGGGGTTGCAGGCCGTCGCAAAGGACCCGGACGGCGGAGCCGTGCTGGCCTACGAGTGGGACCTGGACCACGACGGTGCATCCTTCATGATGGACTCCTCGGGCCATTTTCTGGCCTACACGTACGCCACGCCGGGAGGATACACGGTGGCGTTGCGCGTGGTGGACGACGAGGGCCAGAGCGCCACCACGACAACCGAGGTCGTCGTCCTGGACCCCGGCGAGGAGACCACCGAGCCCTCGCCCGACACGGTGGAGGACGCCTTCATCGACGCGCCGGCGGATCCTCCGGCCGACGTGTCCTACGGGCCGCCGGGCGGGGTGAACGGAGGCTGCGGTTGCATGCCCATCTGAGCCCGCATCGTGCCCGCTGGGGCGGCCAACGGGATTCATGGTATTCTCACATTCCGGAGGGACGCTCGTATCCATCCGTTGCGGGAGACGCCCTGGGAGGATGACGATGCAAGCGAAGACTTGGATCTCGACAGTGGCAGGTCTAGCCCTGGTGTGCGGATGCTCGGACACGAGCACCACGGGCGGGACGGACGTGGACACGGAGGACTTCGTCCAGACCGACGCGATCGACGATCCGGTTTCGGACACGGCCGTGCCCGATACCGCGATCGAGCAGGACGTAGCGGATGAGCCCGAGCTTCCCCCGGAGGATCCGTGCGCGCCCGATCCCTCCCGTTACGACGCCGGTGTGGCCATGGCCTTCTTGCCCCTGTCCGTTCCTCACGGCGAGTCGATGTTCCCGCTGGCGGCCCAGGCGGGGTCCATGACCATGGACGGAGCCATCGTGTGGGGCTACTCGGAGGACGCGGGGGCCAAGAGACTCCTCGTCTGGCGCGAGTCGGAGGACCCGGCCGAGATCGTGGTGGCCTGGGACATGACGCTCTTGCCCTACATGGGGTACATGAAGGAGCAGGTGTCGGGGCTGGCGCCGGGGACCACCTACCACTACGCGTTCTTCCACCTGGCCGACGGCGAGCTGGTCTCGCGCTCGCGCATCGGGCGCTTCACCACGGCCTTCCATGGAGACTGCCTGGCGCCCCTGACCATCGGGGGGACCCACGGCACCAACTTCCGCATGATGCCCTACCAGGCGCTGGCGCTCACGGCCGATCACGTGATGCACGCCTTCTTTCAACTGGGCGACTTCAGCTACAACGACGGCTCGGAGACGGTGGACGACTTCCGCTTCCTGTGGCACCAGACCCTCACCGATCCGGGCTACCTGAAGCTCTTGCCCAGCGTGGGCCAGTACATCGTGTGGGACGACCACGAGGTGGAGGACAACGCCGAGCTCTACCCGGACATCCTCGACCGGCCGTGGCTGGTGGAGGCCGGTAAAGCGGCCTTCTTCGAGACCACGCCCACGCCGAAGTTCGAGGAGACCGGCTCCTACTGGACCAGCTACATGTGGGGGCTCACCGCCGAGATCTTCCTCTTGGACTGCAGGCACGAGCGCCAGCCGGAGACGAGGCTCACGGACGGCGCCATCTACATCGGCGTCGAGCAGATGGAGTGGCTCGAGCAGAGGCTCATGGACACGCCCGCGCACTTCAAGATCATCGCCAACTCCGTGCCCATCCTGGGCTACCCCAACCCCCCCTGGCTCATGGCAGAGGACCGCTGGCAGGGCTACGCGTCGCAGAGGCAGGAGCTTTTAGACTTCATCGTGGACAACGACATCGTCAACGTCTGGTTCCTCTCGGGCGACTTCCACACCGCCTCGGTGGGCATCGTGGAGACGAACTGGCCCTACAACCACACCTGGGAGATCAACCTGGGGCCGGGAGGCAACAACTCCAACCCGCTGTGGATCTCCTACAACGCCGGGATCCTGCGCGACGCCATCGCCCCGCCGTCGCAGTTCTCCTTCTTCTACGGCGAGCCCGTGGTCAGCCTCATGACCTTCGATCCGCTCACCGACACGGTGCGCGTCTTCTTTCAGGACGCGGCCACCGAGGAGGTGCTGTTCGACAGGACGTTCTCGTACGCGGACGCCCCCTGACCGGCCGTCTCACCAGGTGGGGATGATCCGGGCGCGCACGTCCATGCCTGTCCCTACCAGAAACCTCATCGGTGCGTCATGGCCCACGTCATCGTCGTGTAGGTGGCGGTCGTGGAGTGCACGTCGGCTCCTTGGTGAACAAACGTGCACAAGACTGTGTCCGACGCACCGTGCACGCGAGGCGCTCCCCACGTGACATTGGCTGTGGACATCTCGCGGATGAGCTTTCGGATGTCGTGGAAAACCGTCGG
>JBFYZU010000403.1:0-3001 GCA_041309365.1 Myxococcota bacterium | reverse complement strand
GCCTCCCGTGCCCGCGCAGGACACGCTGGTGTTCGGCACGGACATCGAGATGGCGGACGTGTACTTCGTCATCGACACGAGCGGGAGCATGTTCGGCGAGATCACGAACCTGGCCGCAGGGCTCGTGGACGTGGTGGTGCCCGGCATCGTGGCCGAGATTCCGGACGTGCAGCTGGGCGTGATGCGGTTCGAGGACTGCCCGGGCTCGACCTGCCCCAACGCCATCGCCAACATCCAGTCCATCACGGGCGACGTGCCCCTGGTCCAGGCCGGGCTCGACTCCATCACGGAGGATTCCCTGTGCGGGGGAGAGGAGCCCTACGCGCTGGCCGCCTGGGTGGCGGCCACGGGCAACGTGACGGGCATCACCGGGCTCGCGCCTCCATCGTGCCCTGCCGGCCACATCGGCCTGCCGTGCTTCCGTCCCGGCGCCATCCCCATCCTGATCCAGATAGGCGACGAGACCTTCTGCGTGACCATGGGAGGCATCCCGCTGGGCGGCGGCTGCACGTGCGTGCCGCGCAAGCTCGACGCGGACGTGATCTCGGCCTTGAACGCCATCCACGCCAAGTACATCGGCATCAACTCGTCGGGCATGCCGGGCGCGCTCAACGGGCCGCGATGGAACATGGAGCAGATCGCCCTGGCCACCGGGTCGTCCTACGGGTCCGAGCCGTTCGTGTTCGACGTGGCCGAGACGGGCGCGGGCCTGGACACCTCCATCGTGGACGCGGTGGCGCTCCTGGCAGGCCGGGTGCCCCTCGACATCTCCGGGCGGGCCCTGGACGTGGACGAGGGCCCCACGGACACGGTGGACGCGGCGCTGTTCGTGGACGAGATCCTGGCCAACGAGGCGGGAGGCGTGGCAGACCCGCTGGACCCCGGGCGCATCTGCGTGGGCGGCCTGACCACGGGCGACTTCGACTCGGACACGAGGCCCGACTTCTTCGATGACGTGGAGCCGGGCACCATCGTGTGCTTCGACATCGTGCCCGCGGTCAACATCTGGGTGCCGCGCATCCCGGACGAGCCCCAGCTCTACAAGGCGCAGATCCAGGTCCTCGGCGACATGGTCACGGTGCTCGACACCCGCGAGGTCTTCTTCCTCATCCCCCCCGACGTGAGCATCGAGATCCCCCTCTAGGCCGCACGAGGCCGGGGCCCCGGGGAACGATGTCGGATCTTGCTTTTCTTGAAATAGGTGCTATATGCAAGGTCATCCCACCTTGCGGATGATGCAAGAACCCGCGCTGACCTGCCCGAAAGTAAGCTACGGTTAGGGTACAAACAACTTCGGGCAAGGAGCTAGAGTCCAATGAAACTGTACGTCGGAAACATGTCCTTCAGCATGAACGAAGAGAGCCTGCGCACGCTGTTCTCCCAGCACGGAGAGGTCACCTCGGTCAGCGTCATCACCGATCGCGACACGGGACGGCCCCGCGGGTTCGCGTTCGTCGAGATGAACGACGATGGCGCCAGGAAGGCGATGTCGGCCCTGGACGGCAAAGAGGTCGAGGGACGCAACCTCAAGGTCAACGAGGCGAAGTCGCGCGACGACCGTGGCGGCGGCGGCGGCGGTGGCGGCGGAAGGAACCGCTACTAGAAACCGCTTCTCGCATCCTCGTTCTCTCCCACCTCCGTACTCGCAAGAATAGACCCCTCTTTCGATGACCTCCCGACACCCGTAGATCCTTTGGCGGCCGACGGGCCGGCGCGCGGGTCCGTGCCTCGAGCCGTGGACGAGCGCAAAGAGACCGGCATCCTGGAACCTTGGTGCGGGCCAGTCGTCAGACTGGCATCGCACGAGGGAGAAGGGCCATGAAGAGGATCGCCACGACAGGAGCCAGAAGCACGAAGGCAGCGCTCGCAGGGCTCGTCTGCGCCGCGATGTGCGTGTCGGGCACCATCCAGGGGAGCCAGAAGTCGGACAAGGCCAAGGGTCCGGACAAGAGCACGCTCCCGCGGGTGGCCAAGCTGCTCGCGAGCTCGGACAAGAAGCTGGGCGAGGAGTCGTTCTGGTTCGACGGCGTGAAGGTCGTGGACCCTGGCGAGGACAAGACGGTGAGCCCGTACTTCTTCGTGGCGGGTGGGGACCCGGCCACGGACCTCTTGCCGCTCAGGTCCACGTCCGCCGATGTGCGCATCAGCGGGCCCATCGCCAGCGTGCGGCTCAGGCAGGTGTTCGGCAACGACGGGGACGACCCCATCGAGGCCGTGTACGTGTTCCCGGCCTCCACCAGAGCCGCGGTGCACGGCATGGGCATGAAGGTCGCGGAGCGCAGGATCGAGGCGCAGATCGAGAAGCGCAAGGACGCCAAGGCCAAGTACGAGAAGGCCAAGAGCGAGGGCAAGGTCGCGTCCCTGCTCGACCAGGAGAGGCCCAACGTGTTCACCATGCGCGTCGCCAACATCATGCCCGGCGACGAGATCGAGGTGGACCTCGAATACTCGGAGCTCATCGAGCACGAGGAGGGCGTGTACGGGTTCGTGTACCCTGCCGTGGTCGGGCCACGGTACGCGGGAGGCGCGGACCTCGAGGCCGACGAGTGGATGGCAAACCCGTACACCGGGGAAAACGAGAAGGAGCTCTACACCTTCGAGATCCGGGTGGCCGTCGACTCCGGTCTCCCGCTCAGGGAGATCCGGTCGCCGTCGCACGAGATCGACGTGACGTACTCGTCCCCGAGCGTGGCGGACGTGCGGCTCGCGGGCGAGGGCGGAGGCGACAGGGACTTCGTGCTCGAGTACAGGCTGGCCGGGGAGAAGATCGACGGCGAGGTCCTTCTCCACGATCACGGCGACGAGAGCTTCTTCGTGCTCCTGATGGAGCCGCCCGCGCTGCCCGACGCAGGGCAGGTGCTGCCGGGCGAGTACATCTTCCTTCTGGACGTTTCGGGATCCATGAGCGGCTTTCCTCTCGAGACGGCCAAGACCCTCGTCAAGGAGCTTCTCGCGGACCTGGGACCGGAAGATCACTTCAACATCGTGACGTTCGCCGGCT
>JBFYZU010000402.1:0-4064 GCA_041309365.1 Myxococcota bacterium | reverse complement strand
GCGAGTTCACGGACTCCGACCTGCTCAAGCTCAAGACGGGCAAGGTCAAGCTCGAGGTACAGGAGCTCCAGGCCAAGAAGATCGAGAGCATCTCGCTGGCGGCTTTGAGGTTCTTGACGGGCGAGCCGGACCTGGACCCGCCGGACATCCCGATCGAGCCGGAGCAGATCGCCGTGGGCGAGCTCCAGCAGTACCTGTCGGCGGCCGAGGAGAACAGGCCGGAGCTCCAGATGCTGGGGGCGGCCATCAAGGTCGGCAAGGCGAACGTGAAGCTCAAGAAGGCCAGCATGCTGCCGAACTTCATCCTGGCCGGTCAGTACACCTACGCCTACGCCAACAAGGTGGAGGACCAGAAGACGCCCTTTGCCAACGATCCGTTCAACAAGAACGTGGGCGGCGTCGTGCTGATGATGGAGTGGCCGCTGGACGTCGTGCCGGGCGCGTTCCGGATCTCCAAGGCCAAGGCAGACCTGTTCAAGCTGGAGGCCCAGCAGGATTACGCAACGGGCGGGATCTCGGTGGAAGTGGAGCTCGCCTACCAGGACGTGATAGAGGCCCAGGAGCGGATGAAAGTCCTCAAGAACGGCAAGAAGCTGGGCAAGGGCTGGATCATCGCCGAGAGCCAGAGCTTCGACGCCGGCTTGACCAAGATCAAGGACTTCGTCGATGCGCTCACGACGTATTTCGAGATGTACATGCTGTTCTACCAGGCCGTGTACGATTTCAACGTTTCGCTTGCGAATCTCCGGCTGTCGGCCGGGACGGACGATATCGCCGCCCAGCCGGGTGCCGGGCTTCACGTTGAATAGGTTGTGGGGAGCGCGGGTCGAAACAGGGTGTAAAGGCGGGTCGGGCAGGGGAGGGCGGTCCGTCGAGGAGTCAAGACAGATGATGAAGAGGGCTCACAACGCAACGCTCGCGATGGGAATGGCAGTCGTGATGGCGATGGCATGGGTCATCCCGGCCACGGTCGTGGCTGGCCCGCCGGCCGCCTCACCCACGGAGATGCTCAAGGACATCAACGATCAGATAACGAAGATACTCGGGAAGAAGCTCCCGCAGGCCAAGCAGGACGAGCAGGTCAAGAAGGTCGTGAACAAGCTTCTGAACTTCAACCTTCTGACCAAGAACGCCTTCGGCAAGTACTGGACGATGAAGCTCGATGACAAGGATATCATGGATCAGGCCCAGAAGGACAAGGCCGTGGACCTTCTCACCGATCTCATCCAGCGCAACTACATCAAGCAGATCGACCAGCGCAAGGACGAGAAGTACATCGTCAACTACGGGAGCGAGACGGTGGAGGGTGACAAGGCCACGGTGGTGACCACCGTGGTGGCCGCAGAGCGCCACGACGAGGAGACCGAGGTCGTCTACAAGCTGGTCAAGCAGGGCAACTCGTGGAAGGTCAAGGACATCGAGACGGACGGGGTGAGCCTCGTTCGCAACTACCGCACGCAGTTCTACAAGATCATCGAGAAGGAGGCCGACGCGAAGACCGGCGTGGCCAAGCTCCTCGAGAAGCTCCAGAGCAAGGTGGACGACGGCGATACGGGCGGCCTCTAGGAACCCCGGCGCTTCCATTCCCAGTGCCAGACCACCCCAGAAACCCCTACCTCACCGTGGATGTCGTCATCGAGACGGGCAAAGGCATCGTGCTCGTCAGGCGGCGCAACCCCCCCGAAGGGTGGGCCCTGCCCGGGGGGTTCGTGGAGTACGGCGAGAGCGTGGAGAGTGCGGCCGTGCGAGAGGCCATGGAGGAGACAGGGCTGGCGGTCAGGCTGGTGTGCCTCCTCGGGGTGTACTCGGATCCGGGGAGGGACCCGCGGTTTCACACAGTGAGCACGGTCTTCGTGGCCACGGCAGAGGGCAATCCCGTGGGAGGCGACGATGCTGCCGAGGCCGGGGTCTTCGACCCGGGGGAGCTGCCCGATCCCGTTGCCTTCGATCACGCCAGAATCGTCAACGATTACATACAGATGCGACGCGACGGGGAGCTTCGGAAACCAGGGCGGGAGTGAGCGGGGATCAGTCCTTGGAAGGCTCGGTCTGGGGAGCTGCCGTGGTGTCTGCGGCATTGCTGTGCTGCTCCTGCGAGTACCAGTCCTGCCTCTCCTTGATGCGGGCGGACTTGCCGCTGCGCCCGCGCATGTAGAAGAGGCGGCTCTGGTGCACCTTGCCTGGGCTGAGAACGTCGATCTTCTCGAGCCTTGGGCTGTTGTACAGGAACGTGCGCTCAACGCCGATACCGTAGGAGACCTTGCGGACAGTGAACGTGGCCCGGGAATGTCCCTTCTTTCCGCTGATGCGGATGACGACGCCCTGGAACATCTGCACGCGTGTCTTCTCGCCCTCGACGATACGATAGTAGGCGCGGATCGTGTCGCCGGGGCGGAACTCCTGCAGGGGAACTGGCCTCAGCTGGGCCTTCTCAACACTCTGGACTTCAAGCAGAACACCGGGCATGGGAACCCTCCGTGGGATCGATGGTCGTCCGTATATATTTGAGACCCAGTGCACTGTCAAGTGGTTGTATGTCAAAGGGTCTTTTGCCGGCAGTCGAGTGGAGGGCCTGTCCGGGTCGTCATGTGCGCATGGTCCGGAAGATGTCGAGCATCTCCGAGGCGGCGTCGGGCGAGGAAACGCACCGTGTGAGGTGATCCTCCACGAGCATGAGGGCGGCCTTGCGGAGGGCCTCGCGTGCTGCGGCCACCTGGATGAGGATCTCGCGGCAGGGCTTGTCCTCTTGCACCATGCGGGTGATGCCCCTGATCTGGCCCTCCACGCGCTTGAGGCGGGGGACCACGAGGGCGTGTCGAGGACGGCCAGTGCCTCCCCTCGATGCGCTCTCAGTGCGACTGGTTCGCCGGACCATTTTTCCCATGGCTCTTGCACTCCTGCACGCAGCCGATGGGGCAGTCGGGGATGACCCCGTCGCAACACTGCTCCACCTGCAACGTCACGTGGTCGATGGAATACCCTTCTGGAAGCGTCTGTCTGGCGGATTCGAGGACCTTTCGCGCATCCGTCCCCTCGCGCGTGACGATATGCGCGCTGAGCGCGTGAGATCCGATCGTCAGGCTCCAGACGTGGACGGAGTGCGCGGCCACGACGCCATCGATGCTCGTCAGGGCCTTCTCGATGGCATGGATGTCCATCCCGGGAGGGGTTCCCTCCATGAGGATGTGCCATGTCTCCCGCAGGAGGCGGACGGCGCCCACGGCGATGAGCACGGAGATCACCATGCTCGCGATGGGGTCTGCCAGGACCCATCCCGTGCGCCAGATGACGATACCGGCCACGAGCACGGCCACCGAGCCGAGCGAGTCGGCGAGGACGTGCAGGAGCGCTCCGCGGACGTTGATGGAGTGGCGCGCGGCGCGGGCCAGGATGGCGCCCGAGGCGATGTTGGCCACGAGGCCGGCGGCGGCCACGATCATCATGGGCCACTCGTGGATGGTGCGGCCCGAGACGAGCCTCTCCGGGATCTCGCGCAGGATCATGGCCACCACGACGAACAGCACGAGCGCGTTGACGAAGGCCGCGAGCACCTCGGCACGCCTGTAGCCGAAGCTCTTTCGCCGGTCGGGCGGACGGAGCGCGAGCTGGGATGCCCAGAGGCTCATGCCGAGAGCCGCCGCGTCGCCGAGCATGTGACCAGCGTCGGCGAGAAGCGACAGGCTCGACGACAGCCATCCGCCCACGACCTCCATGACCAGAAATACGAAAGTTATGACGAACGCGCCGGCCAGTGCGCGTCGGCTCGCTCCAGTCGTGTGGTCGTGTACATGCCCATGGTCGTGGTCGTGCCCATGGTCGTGATCCCCGGATGAGCGATGGTCTCCCACGGATGGACATATACCCCCCATGGGTATGAGGATCAAGCCCCATGGAGGCATGGAAGGCGCCTCGAAAAAAGAAGCCGAAAGTCCACGGTGTGGTCGGGCGCATCATGCCTGGCCACGAGCCGGACCGTGCCGTGACTCCTCGCGCATGAGCGATTGTGGCGGTGAAGGGATTCGAACCCCTGACACAGCGGATATGAGCCGCTTGCTCTGACCGAC
>JBFYZU010000401.1:0-4587 GCA_041309365.1 Myxococcota bacterium | reverse complement strand
GCGGGCATCACCTACACGTACACGCTCATCGACGATGCGGTCGCGCGCATCATCAAGGGCGAAGGCGGGCTGCTGTGGGCCCTGCGCAACTACGACGGCGACGTGATGAGCGACATGGTGGCCTCGGCCTTCGGGTCTCTGGCGCTCATGACGTCCGTGCTCGTCTCCCCCGAAGGTCACTACGAGTACGAGGCCGCCCACGGCACCGTGCAACGCCACTACTACCGTCACATGAAGGGCGAGCGCACCTCCACCAACTCCATGGCCCTGATCTTCGCGTGGAGCGGCGCGCTGCGCAAGCGCGGTGAGATGGACTCCCTCGACGAGCTCGTGCGCTTCGCCGACGACCTGGAGGCTGCCAGCACGAGAACGGTGCAAGACGGCCGCATGACCGGCGACCTCGCGGCCATCTCGGACCCCCCGGCCTCCGAGGTCCTGGACGCCGTGCAGTTCATAGACGCCATCGCCGCCGGCCTGCGCGAGATGAGGGCCTGACGACACCTCTCGTCCCTGTTGCTCGTTCGTTCCCATCCCGAACAGGAGGTGGGAGCACAGTCGGTTGCCGGTCACGAGATGACGGCAACTAGTTCACCCAGCGACCGAGCCAGTAGGCCAACCGGAAGTCCACTCCGGGTAGAAGCATGGAGCCGTCTGCCTCGTCGTTGACCAGGTAGGGATCCGAACGCCAGTAGTAGTTGGACACGGGCCGGATGCTCATGGGCAGAGGATCCGCCGCCACGAGGGCATCGCCCCGCCCCACGTAGCCGGAAAGCTCGATCGTCGAGCCATCGATGGCCGTGCATTCGAGGGCTGCAATCTCCACCTCGTCGCAGTTCACGCGGCCCACGCTCCAGAACGGCGGGGACCAGAACTGCTCCAGCGTGCCCAGGCCGCGGCCGAGAGCCGCATCGTCGATGTCCGTGCCCAGCGGGTCCACGACCGTGCCACCGGCGCGGGCTATAACGTACACGAGGTCGTAGAAGGTCTGGGCCTGATCGGCGGGCTGCCGGTCCCTTCCCTCGCGGTCGTAGAGCTGGATCTGCACGGCCTGGCGTGCCAGGTCGCGGGCTTGCGGATCGCACAGGTAGCGGGTGGCCATGAAGCCGCCGAGAAAGGCCATGTTGTAGTTGGAGTAGTTCGAGCGGGTGCCCGCATCCACGATGCCCAGCATCTCGAGGGCTATGTCCGGCAGTTTCCTCTCCTCGATGAGCTCGCGGTAGAGGTACTCGTCGATGTCATCCTGGCTGGCCATGAAGGCCAGAGCGGCCACGATGCCCAGGGCCATGATGGCATGCTGCCCGTTCTTGGATGGAGGCAGGTAGAACCTGTCGAAGGCCTCCTCGTGCAGATGACCGTTGAGCGTGATGCGGCCGTCCGCGTCGTGGATCTGCAGGTCGAAGCCACGGTCGTCCTCGATCATGAGGGATCGGGCCAAAGCTGCGGCATCGGCGGCGAGGATGTCCTTTTTCGGTTGCGGGAACGCGGGATCCAGCCTGACGACCTCCCACACCGCTGCCATGCCCATGACCCAGCCGATGTACATGTCCCGGCTACAGGAGTCCTCCCAGATGAAGTCCGGGTAGAGGCCTCCCGAGTTGTCCTCGCGCCACTCGCCGTTGTTCTTGTCCTCGGGAAGGGGGTTGCCGCCTGCGTCGAAGAGTGGGGTCGTGACGTAGACGGGCGCGGGGGTGTCGGTTCGGATGAAGCCCCTCGCGATCACGCCCGAAACGCCCGTGATGGCAACGGCCATGTGCAGCACGTCCATGTCCGCGAGCAAATGAACCCGCGCCCTGTCGACCTCCTCGCAATCTGCGCCGGTGTCCCGGAGGGTCCCGTAACGGAACGCATCGGCGGCGATTCCTGCACCGGCGTACAGCCCCGCCACCTTCTGCCATTCGCTCACCACGTCGGTCACGGGCCTCCCGGACCAGGCCTCGAAGTCCCAACCGTCGCCGGAGGAGACGAACTCCTCCACGAGCGCCCGCTCCTCTGTCATGTCCAGCGCCACGGACAGATCCGCGTTCACGCCCGTCGTGAAGGCATTCAGCGCATGAAACTGCCTGTCGAACATGTCTGCCTTGGCGGCCAAAACATGGTCGAATCCCGGCTGACCCGGTCCCGGGATGAGTCCCGGCCGAGTGGTGTCCGTACCGCAGACAGGTGGCTCGGCCCACGCCGGGTCCGGGCACTCCGGCACGGGAGGCAGGCTCTCTCTGGCCTGCCGTCCGCAGGCCAGAGGCATGGCCAGAAGCCAGAATGCACAGGGGATCGAGAGGTGATTCACGTCCGTCCTCCTCGAAGGTCGCCTCTCTTTATAGCAGGATCCTCGCAGGTATTCGATGCGTTGCAAAACCGATCCAGGGGCGGGCTTGAACGTGCATGTGAGACGTGATGATGTGGTGAAGACGGGAGATCTGCGCCACCTGATAAGGCGCAAGGAGAGCGCGATGATGAAGCCGATAACCATGCTCGTGGCCGTGCTCGCGCTGGGACTGGGCTCACAGTGCGGGCCTGGAACCCACGAACCGGTGGACCCCGGCGATGAGGTCGACGCCGGGGGAGGCCTGGAGTTGCCCGAGCCAGGAGGTCCGCTTTCGTTCGCCGGCGAGGCCGAATGGCCACCCGTTTTTCCCACGGTCTACGTGGGTCCGTGGAAGGAGAAGGGGCCGAAGCCCGGCGCGCTCGAGGCGGCCGAGGCCGAGTTCGAGAAGAAGAACTACAAGCAGGCGCTCGAGGCCTACGACAAGTTCGCGAAGGCGGAGCCGGCGAGCTACTGGGTGCCGCACGCGGTCTTCCAGAAGACGCGCTGCCACTACCAGCTCAGCGAGTACGACGAGGCCATGGACGCGTACAGCGCGTTCATCGCGGGAAAGCCCGGGCTCTTGTGGGAGGCGCGCGCCGAAGTCAGGCTCTCGTCTCTGTACCACGCGCTTCCCAGCTCCGGGTACGAGCGCGACGGCCGCGTCTACTACAACTACGAGCACCACGAGGGCGAGTACCGGTACATGTGGGAGGAGAACCGCCAGCGGGCCATCGAGCTTCTCGAGGAGGCGCGGCTGGCGTACGGGGCGCTCCTCGCCGCGCCGGCCGAGGGGCGTGGCGCCAACGAGGCCGACGACGTGGCGCTGGAGGCCATCGATCTGGACTTCTTGCTGCTTTCGGACGTGGACAACCTGCACTGGTCCAAGTACGACGCGTGCCCGCCCGCCTTGGCCATCGATCCCCCCGTGGCAGGCGCCACGTACGATCCCCACTGGTCTGCCCGCGAGAAGACCCTGTATCTGTACGACGAGATCCCCCGGCTGAACGAGGGTCGCAAGGACTCCCACCCGGCCGCGTGGGCCACGTTCAAGAAGGCGCTGTTTCTCATGCGCTACCCGGAGTGCGCGCCGGCCGACTGGCACAAGGACGTCGAGGCGCAGCGCAAGGCGTGGGAGAGCGCCCTTATGGAGAAGTGGGAGGACGTGAAGGGCAAGAGCGCCGAGGGTGTGGAGCTGGACACGATCCTCGAGGACCTCAAGGAGCCGGGCTTCAGGGCGCCCTTGTTCGATCCGGGGCCCGAGCTCGATCCCATGAGCCTGGTGGAGAGGATCCTCGCCTCGTGGCCCAACGACCGTCTCGCCGAGATGTACGAGGCCACCCGTGGACGGATCCTCGAGAGCCGCGGTGAGTACAAGCTGGCCGAGAAGCTCTACGAGGAGTTCATCGCGAAGCACCCGCAGAGCATCTGGGTGGGCGACGTGAAGTCGAGCCTCTGGTCCATGCGCTCCACCTACCTGAGCGCCAGCGCCACCGAGGTCTCCTACCCGGGCCAGGACGTGAAGCTGTGGATCTCGAGCAGAAACTTCGAGAAGGTGAAGGTCGAGGTCCACTCCGTGGATCTCGCGTCCGAGCTTCTCAAGAACAAGTTTCTCAAAGACCCCGATGTCCGTTTCACGGACCTCTACGAGTACTTCCACGAGTACAAGCACGCGGCCAAGAAGCTCAAGAACAAGGCATGGAGCGCCGAGTACGTCACCAAGGATCGGGACGACTACCGCGACGCGTACGGGTATCTGGATCTGCCCGACCTTGGGCTGGGCACCTACTTCATCCACGTCTTCGCGGGAAAGCACGACGTCATCATCCCCTGGGTGAAGACCGATCTGATCGTCGTGGGCAAGGCCGTCAAGGACGAGTTCCGCTATCTGGTCACGGACGCCATCACCGGCGCGCCCGTCGCGGGCGTGCCGCTCACGGTCAAGGAGGTGTACGAGCGCGACACCAAGGGCTGGTCGTGGAAGTACGAGGTGGCGATCGAGGAGGCCGAGACGGACGAGAACGGCCGCTACACCTACACCCAGACCAGGGGAGACAGCATCCACTACAACCGCGTCCAGGTGCTGGCGAAACACTCGGGCAGCCTCGCCATGACCCAGGACTACTCGGGCCCGTACTGGCACGGCTCGGACACGGGGCAGACGTTTCGCATCTTCACCGTGACGGACCGGCCCGTGTACAGGCCCGGCGACACGATCCGCTTCAAGCACATCGTGCGGGCCTACGAGCAGGGGAAAAACCAGCACGTGTCGGGCCTGAAGGTCCACG
>JBFYZU010000400.1:0-3940 GCA_041309365.1 Myxococcota bacterium | reverse complement strand
CCGACGTTCACGCCGCCCTGGTGGTAGAACAGTATCGCGTCGCCCTCTTTGGTGCTCATTATCGAGACATAGCACTCGTCCGACTCCTTGTGCGGGACCATGGGCTCGACTATGAAATGGGTGAGCTGGCCTGTCGTGCCCTTGTCTGTGGGCTTACCCTTGGCGTCGAACTTTCCGTATATGATGATCGGTCCCTTGGATTTCTCTTTGATCCATTTCTTGGCCTGCTCCCAGTTGGCGCCGACAAGAATCAGCTTGTTCTTGCCCCTGCGTTTTATCAGCTGGTCAGGCTTGACCACGAGCTTTTCCTTGGCCAGCCATTTGTGCTGGTTCGGCAGCTTGGCCAGGTCCGTGTCCGGGCCCACAGTCACGTACTTGTCCTCAATGGAGAATTTTCCTCCCGAGTATTCCTTGAGCAGGCGCGCAAGCATGCGCTTGCCGTCCGCCTCCCTAATCGCTTTCTGTGCCATTTTATCCCTCTATTTCAGTTTCTTCTCGAGGCGCATCGCGACCTCGTCGATGAATTCCTCGGTGTAAACCTTCTTGTTGGTCGAGGACTCCTTGGCCACCAGCATCAGGTCGCCGGTCATTATTCCGCTTTCCACGGTCTCCTTTGCCGCGGCCTCCAGCTTGTCCGCGAACTCCACGACTTCCGGAGTGTTATCCAGCTCGCCCCTCTTCCTGAGGCAGCCGCTCCAGGCGAATATGAGTGCCATGGAGTTGCTGGATGTCCTCTCGCCCTTAAGGTGCTTGTAGTAATGCTTCTGGACAGTGCCGTGCGAGGCCTCGAACTCGTAGAATCCCTGCGGACTCACCAGAACCGAGGTCATCATGGCCAATGAGCCATACGCCGACCCAAGCATGTCGCTCATCACGTCGCCGTCGTAGTTCTTGCAGGCCCACAGGATCCCGCCCTCGCTCTTCATGATCCTGGCCACGAGGTCGTCGATGAGCGAGTAGGAGTAGCCGATGCCCGCTCGCTCGAAACGACCCCTGAAATCGCGCTCGAAGACCTGCGCGAAGATGCTCCTGAATCGCTGGTCGTAGGTCTTGCTGATGGTGTCCTTGGTGGCGAACCACACGTCGACCTTCTGGTCCAGGCCGTACTCGAAGCAGCTGCGTGCAAAGCCCTCGATGGAGTCGTCCTTGTTGTAGATTCCCTGGACGATGCCAGGCCCGTCGAAGTCCACGATGGTGGCCCGTGACGGCTCGCCAGAGGCGGGGGTGAACACGAGCTCGGCGAGTCCAGGACCCGACACGGCCAGCTCGGTGTTGCTGTACACGTCCCCGTAGGCGTGGCGGCCCACGATGATGGGCCTGCGCCACGACCTGACTGCCGGCAAGATGTTGGAAAGCACGATGGGCTTCCTGAACACCGTGCCGCCCAGAAATGCCCTGATGGTGCCGTTGGGGCTCGAGAGCTGCTTCGTGAGCCCGTACTCCTTCACCCTGTCCGCGTTGGGCGTGATGGTGGCGCACTTGACGCCCACTCCAAGCTCGCGGATGGCCTCGGCGGCGTCGATCGTCACCCTGTCATCCGTGGCGTTTCTGCTGGGCAGGCCCAGATCGAAGGTGCGGACCTCCAGGTCCACGTGGGGCAGGAGGAGCTTCTCCTTGATGAGGGCCCATAGGACCCGGGTCATCTCGTCACCGTCCATTTCCACGAGCGGGGTGGTCATCCTGATCCGGTCCATCTCATCTCCTCAAAGCGTATAGACGAAGAATGCGTACACGAGCGGTCCAAGGATCCAGAGCGCCAGCACGAGGATCATGGCCGCGCGCACCCGCTTCGCCGTCCGCTTCTGGCGTCCGGCCTGTGCCCTGAGCTCGATCATCATGAGCTTCATGTGGGTGTCCACGATCTCGTCGTCTTTTGCCCGGTCGCCCGTGCGGGCCGCACCGATCCCGGTGGGTTGGCCGTCATCGGTGAACGGGGGGTCCTGCTTGCGGGACACGGCCCAAAGCCCGACCACCACGGCCACCATGACCGCCAGCATGGCGGCCATGCTCGCCCACAGGAAGGCCTGTGCCAGCGCGTCGATGAGGGTCGGCTCCACGGGCGCGAGGATATCACGGCTCAAGCCGGCCTGCAGGTCCCCCGGGCAAGCCGAAGCGCATCACGGTGAGCTGTCCGTCCGAAAAGAGTACCTCGTGGCCGGCCTGCGCGAATCTGGCGAGGCAATCGGCGATGCTCATGACCACCACCTCGCGATCCGTGAGCGAGAGGCAATGGGCGAGCCGGTGGTAGAAGGCCTCACCAGGCCCGGTGGGCCTCACCGGACGGTACATGTAGATGAGGTCCACCCCGTCGATGTCGGCGTCCATCACGTCCATGGCCTGCCAGAGAAGGCGGCCGGGGTCCAAGCCGAGCCAGCCTGCGAGCAGCCGCCCCGCCTCGACCATCGTGCTGCTCATCTCCACCTGGATGCTGGTGGCGTGAGGGTGAAGGCGCTGCACGAGCATCAGCTGCAGGCCGTTGCCCGCGCCGAGGTCCATGGAGACGGTGTCTGGCCGGACGAAGGGCGCGGCACGGATGACCGGGGAGATGCCTCCCGCGTGGTTCCAGTAGCCGCCCGTCTCGTCCACCCTGCGCCGCTCATCGACGGTGTAGGGCGCCTCGTGCCCGTGAAGGTGCGCGTAGAGGAGCAGGAACGCCTCCTCGGTGGCTTCCCAGTCGGTTCCGTGGGCTGCGCCCAGGAACGCATCGTGCAGCTCTGCCCAGCGCGGGACGAGACCGAACGGATCGGGCGGTGGTGGCAGGCGAGCGAAAAGGACCATGAGCTCGACGAGCCGTTCGCGCTCGCATGGCTCGCGCCCGTCGGTCGCGAACGAGGACGCGAGCCTCCTGCCCAGGATGCGCGCCATGCGATCTTCCAATGGGCGCCTCAGCCCACGGGGGGCGAGTCCAGGTACGCGTGCACGAGCTTCATCGTCGCTTCCAGCGCCTTCATGTGCGTGCGTTCCATGGCGTGGGAGGCGTGCACGCCAGGGCCCACGAGGCCGGCGATGATCTCGTGCCCCGCTCGCCGCGCTGCCGAGGCGTCGGAGCCGTAGTGCGGGTAGATGTCCACCGCGTGGGAGATCTCGAGCCTCTCGGCCAGGTCCAGGAGCCTCGTGGTCATGCGCCTGTCGTAGGGCCCGGAGGCATCCTTTGCACAGATGGAGACCCCGTACTCGTCCGTGGACAGGTCGTCGCCCATGGCGCCCATGTCCACCGACAGAAACTCCCTCGTGCCCTCGGGCACGCAAGATGCACCGTGGCCCACCTCCTCGTAGGTGGTGAGGTAGAAAGCCGTGGGCCGAAGAGGCCTGGTCTTCTCGGTGTGGTAATGCTCGAGCAGGGCCACGAGGATGGCAACTCCGGCCTTGTCGTCCAGATGGCGCGACTTGACGAATCCGGAGCGCGTCACCTCCACGCGCGGATCGAACGCCACGTAGTCGCCAGGTCGTATACCGAGCTCGAGCACGGCCTCCTTGGTCTGGACCTCCGCGTCGAGGCGGACCTCCATGTTCTTCTCCTCGCGCTCCTGCTTGCGAGCATCGTCGTAGACGTGCACCGAGGTGTGCGTCGCGAGGATCGTGCCCCTCGTCTCCAGATCCGGCCGGGAGAACACGGTGCAGTACTCTCCCTCCACCGTGGCAAACGCGAAGCCTCCGAGCTGGGTGAGCCTCAAAGTGCCGCTCTTGTTGATGGAACGCACCATGGCCCCCAGGGTGTCCACGTGGGCGCTGACCACGCGCAGGTCTCCAGGCTCGCGTCCATCGATCCGTATCACGCCCGCTCCCTTGGGCGTGCGCACGAGCGGGAAGCCCAGGTCTCCCGACACCTCGGCGCACAGGTCGATGGCTTCCTCGCCCATTCCGGTGGGGCTCGGCGTTTCGAGGAGCTTGACGAGGAACTCGACGAGGTAATCCAGGTTCATGGGAGCATCCTATACTC
>JBFYZU010000399.1:0-32433 GCA_041309365.1 Myxococcota bacterium | reverse complement strand
GGCAGTATCCCCTCCGGAACATGGCGTGAAGAGAGGCCTCAGTTCCGGGGTAATCGTCGATGAGCTCGTCATAGATGCTGGCGGCATCGTCGAGCTCTCCCTGCTTCTCCATGCACAGGCCGAGGTTGAACTTGGCGGGAGGGCCGAGCTCCGTGGCGGGAAACTCCTCGAGCACCCTCTCGTAGATCCCGGCCGCCTCGGCGCTCTGTCCCTCCTGGTACAGCGCAAAGGCCTCGTCGAACAGCAGGGCGGCATCGTAGGCCACGACCTCGAACGAGTCGCCGACCTTCTTGGCCTCGAGCACCATGGGCTCCATCACCACCTTGTCGATGGGCTTGGTCGGATCCACGGGGTGCATCGTGGGTCCTCTGGGCCCGCACCCGCACGCGAGGACCAGCAGCAAGGTCCATGCCCTCATTCGAGCTCGACTCCCAGCGGCTCCGGAACGGGGGTCAAGCTCACCACGATCGGGATCATCTCGCCTTTCACCTCGACCTCCAGGTACTCCGGGTAGAAGCCATCTGCCGTGACCTTGATGCGGTGGTCCCCGGGTGGAAGGGGGAGTGGACGATCCGCGTACGTTCCGGCGTCACCGACCAGGGCCTCGTCCACGTAGATGCGCGCATCCCCTGGCTCGACCTCGATCCGGACACCGCCCGTGGGTGCAGAAGGCACGACGGGACGATCGGGGCATCCCTGAATCGCCAGCGCGACCATGAAGATGAGACAGGCGAAGAGGCCGGAATGTTTCCGGAGATATGGCATCGATTCTCGCTGCCGGCGGGGTGGACGGGACTTGAACCCGCGGCCTCCGGCTTGACAGGCCGGCGTTATAACCGACTTAACTACCACCCCGAGATTGTCGCCCTCTGGCGCAAGACACCGCTATATATATGCAACGGATACCGTTTGTCCAGACCCGACGACATGGCGATCACCGGTGTCCCTCGGTCGACGCCTGCCAGACCTCACCGAGCCACCCGCCGAAGCACCCGACCGCGAAGATGGCCGGAGCGGACATCACGAGGACGAAAAACACCCACGTTCCGAGGCCGCTCGGGATGAGAACCGTGATGAGGCTGAGCGCCAGGATCGCCGAGATGGCGGGCTCGAGGATGGTCCTGCCCCTCGAGAGCCTGCCGATGACCACCCCCGCCACGAAGAAGTCCAGGGCCACCATGGCCATGAGAGCGAGCACGTAAAGGCTCACCATCGCGAACCCCACGTGCCCTTTTTCGATGCCCGTGAAGGCCCCCGTGCCCACGTGCAGCACGAACACCGCGCCCACGAGCACGAGGTTCACGAGCACCACGCCGAGATAGATCCCCGTGCCTCCAGCGATCCAGCCGATGCTCAGACCCCTCATCTGGCGAAGCTTCACGTCGCGCCTGCGCTTCTGTTTGTCGGGTTCCGGCAGCACGCTCCACCTGTAGGGCGAGATCTTCCGCGCGTGCCAGAAGAAGCCCACGTTCATGAAGAACAGCACCGTGAGGAGCACTACGACCAGGAGCACGAGCCAGACGTTCTTGGAAAAGAGCATGGCGTCGTAGGCGCCGTGGGCCACGGACGCCACTGCGAACATGACCAAGAAGACGAGCATGCCCAGGACGTTGGGCTGGCGAAACCGCCAGAACCCCAGCCCCCACCCCCAGACTCCCGCGAACATCAGGTGCGCCGGCACGGCCATGATGGCACGCGGGATGTACACCTCCGCTCCGGCACCGACGCAATAGAAACCGTTCTCCAGCGAGGCGAAGCCCAGAGCGGCGGCGCCGGCGTAGACAAGGGCATCCACGGGTTCGTCGAACACGTGCGAGTTGGCCACCACGACCAGCACGGCGAAGAACTTGAACATCTCCTCCACCGGCCCGATGATGAGGAACGAACCCACCAGCACGGAAACAGGGTCGGTTCCGTCCATGCCCGCCGAGTACGGGTAGATGAACGAGTCGACGACGACCTCCACGACCATCGCGGGGAACGTCGAGAGCATTCCCATGAAGAAGATCATGGCGACCCAGCCGTACGGCTCTGGGTCGTACTTGTCCTGCCGGTAGACGATCCACATGTAGAACATCCCCGGCAAGAACGACAGGATGAACACGAACAGCTGTAATATGACCTGGGCCATGCTCGACAGGAGGCCGGGGAGAGCTTACCATTGGAACTGATGGGTCCACAACACGCACGTGCACAGAGTGGGCGTCTCGAGAGCAGGGGCTTTCTGGCCGCTCCTGGTGTGACCCTGCTCGTGAGCCTCGTCGCCCACCTGGCCTTCGTGCCATTCGTGGTATCCGCACTGATGTGCCCCGCCCCGGTGGCCGAGTACACGGAGGTCGAGTTCGCCGGCCTGGTCAGGGACCTGGATCCGGATCCGCCCGAGGAGCCCGAGCCCGAGTACGATCCGGACGTCGAGCTTCCGAACCGGCAGGTCGTGGACGCCCCGAGACCCGATCCCGAGGAAGCTCGCGACCCGGACGACGAACCCGCCGAATGGATCTCCGACAAGTCCGTGAGGGTGAAAAAGCAGCAGAAGAGCTCGACCCAGCTCAAGGGCAAGTACCATGTGGGGGCGACCACGGCCGGGCCGGCCGGGCTCACCGGAGACCAGGACCTGCCAGGCATCATGTCGAGCCCCACCCAGCCCGGACAGGACTTCGAGCCCGCCGAGGAAGGAACGGTGCTTTTGGGCGAGTCCCCCTACGAGTACGACCACGACCCCGACAAGCCCGCGGTCAACCTCCAGCCAACGTTCAGCTCCTTCGCCGCCGCGGTCAAGGGTTCGGGGATCGACGCTCTCGAGGACGTGGAGGAGGGTCCCAAGACACTGCTCGACACGGACGAGTGGCAGTACGCCGGGTTCTTCAACCGCGTCAAGAATGCGGTCGCACAGCACTGGAACCCGGGCCCCGCCTACTCCCTTTTCGACCCCACGGGAAGGGTCTACGGGTACAAGGACCGTGAAACCGTCGTCAAGGTCGTGCTCGAGTGCGACGGGAAGCTCAAGCACACCTACATCAAGGAGCCTTCGGGGGCGGAGTTCCTCGACGAGGTGGCCGTGAAAGCCATCAGCAAGGCTGCGCCATTCAAGAACCCGCCCAAGGCCCTGTGCGACGAGGAGGAGCAGATCATCGCATTCAACTTCGGCTTCCTCGTCAAGGTGGGAGACAGCTCTCTCATCAAGGTGAAGAAGTACTAGAGCACCGGGACTTCTTCCGGCGGAGGTTCGTCAGGACCCGGGGATGCGACCGGAGGCAGCCCTGCCTTCTGGCGGATCATCTCCTCGACCTTCTGCGCGAGGTCCGGGTTCTCGGTGAAGAAGGTCATGGCATTTTCCCTGCCCTGCCCCACCCTCTCGCCTCCCAGCGACCCGGACAGGGAGAACCATGCGCCTGTCTTCTCCACGGCACCCACGCGCACGCCGAGGTCCACGAGCTCACCCAGTCGGTTGATGCCCTGCCCGTAGATGATGTCGAACTCAGCCTCGCGGAACGGTGGCGACAGCTTGTTCTTGACCACCTTCACGCGCGAGCGGCTCCCCGTGACCACCTCGCCCTGCTTGATGGTGGCGATGCGCCTTATGTCCAGCCTCTGGCTGGCATAGAACTTGAGCGCGTTTCCGCCGGTCGTGGTCTCGGGGCTGCCGAACATCACGCCGATCTTCATCCTTATCTGGTTGATGAATACGAGCAGGGTGCGGCTCTTGGCCACGTTGGCCGTGAGCTTGCGCAGGGCCTGGCTCATGAGCCTGGCCTGCAATCCCACGTGGCTGTCTCCCATCTCGCCTTCCAGCTCGGCACGAGGCGTCAGGGCCGCAACCGAGTCCACCACGATGACATCCAGGGCGTTGGACCGGACCATCGTATCTGCCACCTCGAGCGCTTGCTCCCCATGGTCCGGCTGGTGGATGAGCAGATCGTCCACGTTCACGCCCAGCTTGCGTGCGTAGTTGATGTCCAGAGCGTGCTCCGCGTCGATGAAGAGCGCGATCCCTCCCAGCTTCTGGGTCTCCGCGATGGAGTGCAAGGCCATGGTCGTCTTCCCGGACGCCTCGGGGCCGTAGATCTCGATCACCCTCCCGCGCGGGTATCCCCCCACGCCCAGGGCGGCGTCCAGCCCGATGCTGCCCGTCGGGATGATGCCTATCTGCCCCTGGAGCTTGCTCTTCTCGCCCAGACGCATGATGGCACCCTTGCCGTACTGCTTCTCGATGCTGGCGAGCGCCAGGTCGAGTGCCTTGCCGCGGCTCGCATCGGGCCCCGGTCTCTCCGGGGCCCTCACCTTCGGTTTCTCCTTCAACGCCATCACGTCCCTCCTCGAGTGCAGGCAAAACCTACTTGCCCACCCGATGGACGTCAATAGCACCCGGGTGGGACGGCCGGACGGGATCAGCTCCTGGGGGGATCGAGGATGGGGGTCAAAGCCTCGATCACGAGATCGAGCTCGTCGTCTCGTACCGTGCGCATGTCCAGGACGACATCGTCTTCTGCAATGCGTCCGATGACAGGCACGCGGGCGGCGCGGAGGCTCTTTTCCACGCCTCCCGCCTTGATCCGGGCGTGATGCAGCGCGACGACCCAGGTGGGGAGAGAGGCCCTGGGAAGCGCACCGCCGCCCACCCGGGACGACTCGGAACGCACCATGATGGTCGTCCCCTCGCCACCCGGCAATGCGCGGATGCGACGACCCAGCTTGCGGGCCCTGTTACGCAGGTCCTCCTCGGGCTGGGCGAGCATGGCGAAGATGGGGATCTCCTCCGGACGGCCGTCGCGATAGAGGCACAGCACATGGTGCAGAACCGAGAGCGTGAGCTTGCACGGCCTCAGCGCCCTGGTCATGGGGTGATGGCGAAGCCTGTGGATCACCTCGCGACGGCCTGCGATGATTCCTGCCTGCGGCCCGCCCAGCGCCTTGTCGCCGCTGGCCGTGACGATGTCCGCGCCCTGGGCAAGAGCATCTCCGAGCGCCGGCTCACCCTGGAGAGGCAGGCTCTCTGGCAGTGAGATCACGCCGCTGCCCGCATCGTACAGGGTCAAGAGCCCGGCCCGGCGGGCGAGATTCACGAGGTCGGTCATCGAGGCATCCTCGGTGAACCCCTCCATGTAGAAATTGGAGCGGTGGATCTTGGCGAGAACGGCCGTCCTGTCGCAGATGGCCGACTCGTAATCCGAGATGCGTGTCCGGTTGGTGGTACCCACCTCCCTGAGCACGGCCCCCCCCTCACGGATGACGTCCGGAATGCGGAAGCCGTCGCCGATCTCTATGAGCTCTCCGCGAGAGACGACCATCTCCCTGTCCCGGGCCAGCGCCGTTGCGCACAGCAGCAGCGCGGCGGCGTTGTTGTTGACCACGTGGGCATCCTCGGCACCGATGACCTCCGCCAGAAGTCCCGTGATGTGATCGTAGCGCGACCCCCTCCGGCCCGCTTCCAGGTCGTACTCCAGGTTGGCGTACCGGCTGGCGTGCGATGCCAGGGCCAGAAGAGCGGATCGGGGCAGCGGGGAACGACCCAGGTTCGTGTGGATGACCACCCCGGTCGCGTTGATCACGCGGCGCAGGCTCGGACGCTGTGCCGCCTCCACCCGTTCGAGGATCTCGACAGACGTGGGAAAGAGATCCCGATCCCTCACGTCATCACCCGCCCTGACACGCTCGCGGCGAGCGTCGATGGCCTCGCGAACGGCCCTCACCACGGCGGGACGTGGAAACTTATCGAGGATGGGGGCAAGGCCCGGATCGCGCAACACCTCGTCCACGGATGGCAATCGCTTCATGTCGGCCATGAGGCCCGAGTTTACTCCAACGGGCATGAACCGGCAAACGGATCGGTTTTATCGGCTTCGGTATTAACGGCTTGATCTTTGTCCTCCGAAAACCTATACCCTGACTGTCGGGAGCATTGTCCGACTGTTCACGGGGGGGCTCTGTCGACGCGGGTGTACCGGCCCGGCCGGACGCCACGTAGGAGGAACGCCGTGATCCTGACTCGAATCCTCAAGTGCAAGATCCACCGGGCGACCATCACGGATGCCAACGTCGACTACGAGGGCAGCATCACCGTGGACGAGGATCTCATGGAGATGGCGGGCCTCGCCGATTTCGAGGAAGTCCATGTCTGGAACATCACCCGTGGCAGCCGCCTGGCAACGTACGTGATCCCGGGTCCCAGGGACAGCGGCACCATCTGCCTCAATGGCGCGGCCGCCCTCTTGAACGCGGCCGGGGACATCGTCATCATCGCCTCTTTCGTCCAGGTGGACGAGCAGGCTCTTTCGGCTCACGAACCCACTCTCGTTTTCGTGGACGGCAACAACCGGGTGACAAGCACCCATGGACCGGCTCCCCGCTCGAAACGCAACAAATAGTATTGATATCCGGGGCCTGTGAGGCTATATACAGGCTTCTATTTTTCAACCGGGTCTCGTGCGGGTTTCGCGCGACCCGGGAGGTTTCGACATGTCATCACTCTCGAAGAAGACGGCAGCCATCAGGAACAACAAGAAGGTGAAGAGCGGCAAGCGCAGGAAGCGGGCGATGCGCAAGCTCGGATCCACACCGACGTTCCCCATCCACGTGGCCAGCCACACCCAGGCGGCTCCGCCTGCCGGAAGCAAGCGCTCGAGCGTGGCCGCCCATGCGCCATCCCCGGCACAGGTGGCCCGGATCCCGCTCAAGACCGTGGCCGCCGGCCAAACCAAGGGCACCCCAGTGACCGAGGCCAAGGCCTCGCGCAAGCCAGATCCCCGGTCCGAGTAACAGCCGAGGACAGAGATGCTCCTTCCCATAAACGACAGCAATCCCGAGAAACGCAAGATCCAGAAAGCCGTCGAGATTCTGCGCGATGGTGGTGTGATCGCCTACCCAACGGGCACGGTATACGGGATCGGGTGCGATCTGACCAACAAGAAGGCCCTCGAGCGCGTGTACAAGATCAAGGGTATCGACCGCAAGAAGCCGCTGAGCTTCATCTGCCCGGATCTCGGCGAGATCGCGCGCTTCGCCTTCGTGGACAACACCACCTACCGCACTCTCAGGCGTCTGGTGCCCGGACCCTACACCTTCATCCTCGAGGCCACCAAGGAGGTCCCCAGGCTGGTGCTCAGAAAGCGCAACACGGTGGGGATCCGCGTGCCGGATCACCCTGTGGCCCAGGCTTTGCTCGTGGCCCTGGGATCGCCCATCATCTCCACCAGCGCCTCGAAGAACGGCAAGGTGCTCACCGACCCAGAGGAGATCGAGGAGGCCTTCCCCGCCCTCGACCTCGTGCTGGACGCCGGGGCTGGCAAGGACCTGCCGTCCACCATCCTGGCCTTCAGCTCCAACGGCGAGGTGGAGGTCATCCGCGAGGGCGCCGGCAGCATCGAGGGGATCGTGCAGCGCGAGGAGGAGTGACCCGGCCGGCTCCGAATCCCTTCCCCAGCAGGAACACCTCCCGGCTCGAGCTCCGCGTGGCCCGAGGACGCAGCGTCCTGACCTGTGCGAAGCGCCCCTTCATGAGATCCGTGACCTCGGCGTGCCTGCCCGAGAGAAACAGCTTGCCCACGAACCCGCCGCCGGAGCGCAACGTGGCAATGGCGATATCCAGGGCCCGCGAAACAAGCTCGTAGCTGCGCTCCTGATCCACGAGCCCTGCACCCGTGGTGGACGGAGCCATATCGGAGAGGACCAGATCGAACCCTCCGGCCGGGACGATGGTCGATGCGTCGAGCTCCATGACGTCCTTCACGATGATCCGTGCATTGGCGGGCAGAGCCACCCGGGGTTGCACGAGATCGACGCCCGTGACCGTCCCCTCGGGCCCCACCTTTCGAGAGGCGTAGAGCAGCCACGATCCCGGCGTGCACCCCAGGTCCAGGACGTGCTGGCCCCTGGCCAGAAGCCCCGCGCGCACGTCGATCTCCTCGAGCTTGAAGACGCTCCTCGCCGGGTAGGAGAGCTCCCTGGCCCTCTTCGTGAGATGATCGGATCTGCGGCGCTGGCTCAAGCCGAAGTGGTGGGCTTCTTGGCAGCGTGGCGGACCATGACCAGGCCCCTCGTCCGGCCGGGCACGGCACCCCTGACGAGCATGAGGTGGCGGTCGGTCAGGATGTCGACCACGCGCAGGTTCTGGACGGTCGTGCGCGAGTTGCCGTAGTGACCCGGCATCTTCAGGCCCTTGAAGGTGCGCCCCGGGGTCATGTTCTGGCCTACGGAACCGCCGTGACGGAAGTACTCGTGGGAACCGTGAGTGGCGCGCGAGCCCTTGAACCCGAACTTCTTGATCACGCCGGCGAAACCGCGCCCCTTGATCGTTCCCGTGACGTCGACGTGCTGCCCCGTGGCGAACACGTCGGGAGCGCCGATCACCTGCCCCACCTCGTAGGACTCCACGACCTCGCGAGGCAGCCTGAACTCCTTGAGCGTCCGCTTGACGCTCACCTTCGCTTTCTTGAGCTCGCTGTCGTCCTTCAGGTACGGACCGGCCTCGGGCTTCGTCGTGCTCTTCGCGGGCCTGTCCTCGAAGCCGAGGACCAGGGCCCAGTATCCATCCCGATCCTCGGTTCTCTTGCGGATCACGGTGCAGGGGCCGAGGGCTATGACCGTGACGCGCTCGACGAGGCCATCCTCGGTGAAGATCTGGGTGCAACCCATCTTTCTTCCGAGCAGTCCCAGGTTCTGGTTCATGACCGGACTCCGTGTCAGTCAAAAAATGCGCCGGTGGCGCGCAGGGTTGGGTAATTAAGCATGGTCTTGATGCAGTGTCAACCCCTGGGCGCCGCTGACCGGGCGATCCAGGGCGCCCTCGCGGAAGGCCACTCGTCTCCCATTCGCATGGGAAACAGAAACGGGGGCAGATCGACGCGCCTCTCGGGAGGCAGAAAGGTGATCCGGGTACGCCAGCCGAGCCGTATCACGTGGCCGCGCCAGTTCACCCTGTCGTTCACGGCCGAGGTCACGAGCAGCATGGCATGGCAGAGGTCCTTGAGCGGCTTGAGCAGAGCGGACGCGAGGGGCAGTGGCTGCCCACCCCTGACCATCATGGCTGCCAGCTGCTCGGTCAGCGACAGAAGGACGAGGACTGCCAGCACGAGCGGGGCCTGGGACGGTTCCAGCACCAGCCATGCCGCGAGCCATGGCGTGGGTATCGTGACCAGCTCCAGCAAGCAGGAGAAGGGGTTGATGCGCCAGCGCATCCCCAGCCACCGGTAGTGCCGGTCGAGGAAGGCGTGGACACGAGTGCTGGCATTGAAGTTGTGCACGGGGTGAGGCACGAGGACGGCCCTGTATCCGCACTTTGCGATCCGCCTACCGAGCAGGTAGTCCTCCGCCAGGAACGAGGCCAGCGGAACGAGGCCGCCCGCAGCGCGCAGGGCCGAGAGCCTCAGGGCCATGGACTTGCCGATGACCGACGTGAACCCACCCACCACCCTGCAGAACGCCTGGGCCGTCGAGATGTAGGCGTTCAGGTGCAGATGCTCGAGCATCGCGCCGAGAGTCTGCTCGCCCACACCGGCGATGACGTTCGTGGCCAGCCCCACCTTTTTATCCTCGAACGGGGCCACGAGCGAACCGATGTATCCGGGTGTCGCCCTCACATTGGAGTCCGACACCACGACGAACTCGCCCTGCACGCCGGAGAGCAGCTTCACGAGGGTCCTGACCTTGGGGTTCTTCAGTGTCTCGTCCTGCCCGCCGACAACGAGCCTCGAGGTCACCTCCGGATGGCTCGCCATGACCGACCGGACGATCGGGATGACCGGATCGTCCGGCTCTGCCACGCCGAAGACAAGCTCGAAATCGGGGTAGTCCAGCCCGAAGAAGCTCTCGAGATTCTCGCGGATGCCCTCGTCGAGGCCCTTGAGAGGCTTGAGCACCGCCACGTGCGGAGTGAACCGGCCTGTCGCCTTTCCGCGGCCGGAGTGCATGACCAGCACCAGCGAAACGAATGCCATCAGGTGCATGGCCAGCACCACCAGGCTCGCTATGGCCACGAAGCTCATGCGTCACACCATCTTTGCCGGTTTCCTGCCCGATCGGACGGCATCCTACAATCCATGGCCTCCGATGTAAAGAAAGCACGGGCTCGAGGCGAGGAAGGCTCGAGATCACGCCTCCCCTGGATGCCGGCTCGTGCTATTATCCCGGTGCACATGAGCACCATCGGCCCATTCCTCTACTTCGGAGCAACCGACATCGGTCGCAAGCGCAAGCTCAACGAGGATACTCTGCTGATGGAGGAGGACATGGGCCTGTTCGTGGTGGCCGACGGAATGGGCGGCCATGCAGCAGGCGAGGTGGCGAGCGCGGAGTCCGTGGAAGCCATAAGCTCCATGTTCTCCAACGATCTGCCTCTCGTGCAGCGGGTCCGCCAGAACGAGCAGCCGTCCGAGCAGGATCTCCGGAAGCTGTCGAGGCTGCTGGAGAGCTCCATCCAGTTCGCGTGCTACCACGTCCACGGCATCGCGGAGGCGGACAGCGCCAAGGAGGGCATGGGGACGACCATCAGCGCTCTCTTGCTGGCAGGCAAGGTGGGCATGACCGGCCAGGTGGGGGACAGTCGCGTGTACTACGTGCGCGGTGGAAAGGCGCATCAGCTCACGGAGGACCACACCCTCGTGAACTGGCAGCTGCGCGAAGGGCTCATCACGCAGGAGCAGGCGCGCCACGCAAAGAACCGCAACGTCATCACCAGGGCCGTGGGCTCGCGCGACTACGTGCAGGTGGACATCCAGCTGTTTCCGGTCCAGTCCGGGGACCAGTTCATGCTCTGCTCGGACGGGCTGCACGAATACGTCCAGAGCGAGGAGATCGCCGCGGTCATGAAGGACTCTCCCGAGCAGGCGAGCAAGCGCTTTCTGTATCTGGCCTCGGAACGGGGAGGCAAGGACAACATCACGTGCATCGTCGTGCACGTGCTCTGATCAGTCCCTGGAGATGCCCAGCGCCCTGAGCTTCTTGTGCAGGTTCGTGCGCTCGATCCCGAGATCCCTTGCCGTCAGGGAGATGTTCCACTCGTTCTTCTTGAGCTTGAACAGGATGAACCTGCGCTCCATCTCGTCACGAAACTCCCGCAGCCCCAGGTCGGCGTACTCCTCCACGCGGTCGGACCTCTCGGTGGGTGGCCTGAACACGAAGCCCGGCAGGTCCGCCGGCGTGATGGCGTCCCCGCTCAGGATGGCCATCCTCTCCACGACGTTCTTGAGCTCCCGGACGTTTCCGGGCCAGTGGTGGAGGGTGAGCCGCTCCATGACCTCCGGCGCCACGGCCTTTCGTCGGACGTTGTTCTCCTTGCAGAACTCGCCGAGAAGGTGGTCCACCAGGGCCCCGATGTCCTCCCTGCGCTCTCGAAGGGGAGGCACCCGGAGACGGATCACGTTGAGGCGGAAGTAGAGGTCCTCGCGAAACCTCCCCTGCTTCACCTCCTCCTCGATGTCTCGGTTGGTGGCGGCGATGACCCTCACGTCCACAGCAACGACGCTCTCGCCTCCCACCCGTGTGATCTCGCCGGACTGCAGGGCGCGAAGCACCTTGGCCTGTGCCGAGCCGCTCATGTCACCGATCTCGTCGAGAAACAGCGTCCCTCCGCTGGCCAGCTCGAACTGCCCCTTCTTGGTCCCCACCGCGCCCGTGAACGCGCCGCGCTCGTAGCCGAACAGCTCGCTCTCGATGAGCTCGCCCGGGATGGCCGCGCAGTTGACCTTGACGAACCGGCTCCGGGCCCGAGGGCTGAGGTTGTGGATGGCCCATGCCACGAGCTCCTTGCCCACGCCGCTCTCGCCCGTCACCATGACCCTGCCCCTCGTGGGCGCCACCTTCTCTATCTCGGCGAACAGCTTCTTCATGGCCGAGCTGTCACCCACCATCCGGTAGCGCTGCTCCAGGGCGGAGCGCATCTCGCGAACCTCTCCCTGGAGGCGGAAGGAGGCCATGGCGTTCTTGATGGTGATGATGACGCGGTCGCGATCCAGCGGCTTCTCCAGGAAGTCCAGGGCACCCTGCTTGACCGCCTCCACCGCATCTCCCAGGGTGGCATGCCCGGAGATCATGATCACCGGCACGCCTGGGCCCAGGTGCTCCATCTTCCTGATGGTCCGCAGGGTCTCGATACCGTCGATGCCGGGAAGCCTGAGATCGAGCAGGATCGCATCCGGGTACAGGCCGGAACGCAGCCTGTCGATGGCAGACTCCCCGCTCGACGCGGTGACCGCTTCGAACCCTTCCCCCGACAGGATCATGCGCAGCGAGCGCAGGATGTTCTTCTCGTCATCGATGACGAGTATCGTTCCCAGTCGGGCAACTTCCGCGTCCGTTTCCGCCGCCATGCAGTCCATCCTATCGCCTGGCACGGATCCAGGCAACACGCCGGCCATCGCCCGTCCCAGTGTCGCCCGCCGACATTCAGGATCGATGCGATCCTCATCAATTCGTGATAATTTGGGATTCACTCTGTCGATGAGGAGGAAACCATGCCAGGGCTGACGAAATACCATCTCGACGAGCTTCTGCCGTTTACTTTGCTCGTGCTGTGGCCTGGGCTCGCCATGGGGCAAAACCAGGAGACCTCCGGGGAGGAGGGAGACGAGGCATCGGAGCAATACGTCAGTGTGGTCACAGCGGACAAGATGCCCCAGGACCCCTTCACTTCCGACAGGACCATCGACGTGGTCGACTCGGAAGACATCGACGAGGATTCGCCCAGATCGCTGCCGGTGGCGCTTCTGGACTCGCCAGGGGTGTTCGTCCAGCAGACGAACCTTGGCGGGGGCTCCCCCATCATGCGGGGTTTCATCGGCCCCCAGGTGCTCATCCTGGTCGACGGTGTGAGGTTCGGAAACTCCGTCTACCGCACGGGCCCCTTGCAGTACCTGAACCTCATCGATCCTCTCGCCCTCGACCACGTCGAGCTCATGCACGGGCCAGGCTCGGTGCTCTACGGCTCCGACGCCATGGGAGGCGTGATCCAGGTATTCCCGGCAGAGCCCCTGATCGCCGGGAAATCCCTGGAAGGGCATGGGGAGTTCCTCCTGCGGTACGCCACGGCCAACAAGGGGATGACCGGACACGCGGGGATGGAGGTGGGCGCGGGAGGCTTCGGGATCCTCTCCACGTTCACTCTCCTCGGCATGGGCGACCTGACGGGCGGCAGGGGCGTGGGAGAGCAGATCTACTCCGGCTACGACCAGTGGGCAGTGTCGGGAGCGGTGATGCACAGGTTCGCTCGGGGAATCCTCTCGGGCTCATGGGTCAAGCTCGGCATTCTCGCCACACGGATCGAAGACGCGGGCAGAACAGACAAGCTCTTCGACGCCGGGTCGCTGCAGATGTACGACAACCAGGACGTTCTCACCTGGGGCAAGCTGCACGTCGACATGGACAGGATATCGACCAGCGCAGACCTCACGCTGTCGTTCCAGCACTTCTTCGAGCGCGTGGACACGCTGGCCATGGCACCGGATCTCGAGGACTGGCACTCCGCATCACGGGACGAGACGACCGCCCTGACCATGGGCATCGACCTCAACATGGTCACGCTGCTGCTCGACGGCCGGCTCCATCTCGCCTACGGAGGCATGTTGTACCGTGACGCCGTCCACTCCGAACGCGCGGAGCGCATGGACCTGACAGCCTGGGAACTGCAGGACGATGTTCCCTACCCCGACGGGTCCTCCTACACGAACTACGGGCTGTTCGCCCTCGTCGGGGGCGATCCCATGAAGCTTCGGTCCGGTCATGTGCTCCGCCTCGAAGGCGGATACCGGTTCCACGGGATGTCCGCCGACGCGCCGGCCCAGGTGGAACTGCCAGAGGTCCGGTTCGACAGCGTGGGTCACGTGGGGCTGGGGAGCATCCACTACCTCTACAAGGACGTCTTCAACGCCGCGTTCTCCTTCTCGCAGGGATTCCGCGCCCCCAACCTGCAGGAGGCGGCCATGCTGGGAGACACCGGCAAGTTCTTCCACGTACCGAACGACGACCTGGGGCCGGAGCGAGTGAACAGCTTCGAGCTGCTCGCCAGGGCGCGTTTCTGGCGCATCACCATGGCCTTCACGAGCTCGGTCTCCCTGCTGCGCGACCTCATCAAGCGCGTCCCCACCACGTGGCAGGATCACGACCGCATCGACAACAAGCCCGTCTACCACAACGTCAACGGCGGCCAGGGTCTTTTGGTCTCCCTGGGAGGCCAGCTCAGCATGAAGCTCCCCGTGGGGTTGTCTTTGGCAGGACACATCACCTGGACCTGGGGCGAGGAGGACGTGAAGAACGGTCCGGACGAGCCTCTCACACGAATCCCGCCTCTGTTCGGAACCATCGTCCTGCGCTGGGACGCACCCTCGTGCCCGTTCGGCCGGGCCTTCGTCGAGACCTACGTGCGGTTCGCTGCGAAGCAGGACCGACTCAGCGCCGAGGACGAGAAGGACTCCCGCATCCCGGAGGGGGGCACGCCGGGGTTTTTGACGTGGAACGCCCGCGCCGGCGTGGAGATCAAGGGCCATGCACGCCTGGCTCTGGTCCTGGAGAACTGGACAGGCGAGAAGTACAAGTACCACGGCTCAGGGATCTGGAGCCCCGGGCTCGACTTCTCCACCACCCTCGAGCTCATGTTCTGACGGGTCTTGCCCGGAGATGCCGTTGTCGTATTTTGCCTGCGACCGGCGGGGCGTTGTAGTCTCTGGCCATGTCAGTCATCGTGCAGAAGTACGGCGGGAGCAGCGTCGCCGACATCGAGAAGCTGCTCAGGGTCGCGGACATCGTGGCCCGGGTCAGGGCCCAGGGTCACCAGATGGCGGTGGTCGTGTCGGCCATGGGCAAGACCACGGACCAGCTCCTGGGCATGGCGAGGGGGATCTCGCCGAACCCCGAGACCCGGGAGCTGGACATGCTCTTCTCCACTGGCGAGCGAATCACCATGGCGCTCCTGGCCATCGCCCTGCAGGAGAAAGGAGTGGAGAGCATCTCCCTCACGGGCTCGCAGTGCGGGATCATCACCAGCGATCGGCACACGGACGCACGGGTCATCGAGGTGAGGCCCTTCAGGGTGCAGGACGAGATGGCCAGGGGGAAGGTGGTCATCGTGGGCGGGTTTCAGGGCGTGAGCTACAAGAGGGACGTGACAACGCTGGGACGGGGAGGCTCGGACACCACGGCCCTGGCCCTGGCCGCGGCGCTGGGGGCGGATCGCTGCGAGATATACTCCGACGTGGATGGGGTGTACACGGCGGATCCCTCGCTCGTGCCCGAGGCGCTCCACCTGCCCGTCATCTCCTACCAGGAGATGCAGGAGATGAGCATGGCGGGCGCCAGGGTGCTGGCCGCGGATGCCGTGGAATTCGCGAAGAACGCCCGCATCGCCATCTACGCGAGGGCCACGTTCGATCCTGGCAAGGAAACGGTGGTGAGATTGATGGCCCCCGGGCTCGTCATCGGCGTCCGGGCCGTGGTCAGCGAGAAAGACGTGATCCGCGTCCGGATCCGCGGCGCGTGCGCAGCGGAGAGGTTCGCCGAGATCCTCGGCATCTTCGTGCAAGCAGGGATCCCGGTCAAGGAGCTGAGCGCGACGACGCTCGCCCGGGAGGTTTCCTGGTCGCGGGCCTCGTTCATCATCTCGAGGATCAACCTGCACGGGTGGCCCAGGGTCCGCGAGGCCCTGGAGGCGCGTGCGGGCGACGAGGTGGAGACGGACGAGGGAATGGGCACCCTCTCGCTCATCGGCGAGGGGCTCAACCGTGACAGCACGACCCTCGTCGCGACGCTGGACCTGCTCAGGGAGGCTTCGATACCCGTGCTCGGCGTGGCCACGACCAGCTTCAGGATCTCGTTCCTCATCCCGAACGATCCGCTCCCGGATGCGGTCCGGCTCTGCCACCGCCACTGGATAGAGGAGCATCGGGCGACCGCCTGAGGATGCTCAGCGCCCACCGAACATGAGAGCTGCCGCCCGCTCCAGCGTGACGGGCCTGAACCCCGCTCCGATCAGGGTCGAGATGACGGCGCTCAGAATCTCCCTCTTCGTTCGCAAAGGGATCCTCAGATCGGGCTGGTGTTCTCCCAGATCGAGGAGGCCATCCCCATCCGCATCCATGAGGTCGATGGCGTGCAGCTCGAGCCCCACGAACCTGCGGCGTGAAAGCAGGCGCGCGGCCCGCACGGCGAGCCATCGACCGGCGAGCGAGAGGGACGTCCCGATGAAGGGCAACCTCAGGGCCGGTATCACCGTGCAGGGCAGCTCCACGAGCCCGTTGCCGGGCAACCAGTAGGTCCTTCCCATCCGGTAGGGACGGTTCGGGGCCAAAGTCATCCCCGGACCCCCTGCGATGGCGCGACTCCTGCTGCCGGTCACGGCGAGCGAAGCCATGACCGCCATCTTGGCGAGATAGTACGGCGGCGAAGGCAGCAGGCTGGCGTCGTAGAGATAGCCCTGCTTTTCGAGCGCAGACACCACGTCCGGACCGAGGTGGTATCCGGGCGCACGGAATCCGGCGGGAGGCCGCCCGGTCGCATCCTCGATGCAGCGTGCCCCGGCCTCCATCTCCTCGATGAGCCGTGAGGGAGGCAGGCGCGAGAAGTCGTAGGGATGCGAGTAGGTATGGTTGGCGACCTCGTGCCCTGCCTCATGGGCGCGCCTCACCACATCGGCACAGGCAGGACGCTCGAGGTCCTGGCCCACGGCAAACAGCGTCGCCGTCACATCCAGCTCGGCGAACATCCCGAGATGGCGGACGAGCCCCAGGGTGCAGTGCAGATCCAGCTCTGCGTCAGATGGAGGCTTCATCGCATGGATGGCGTGGTAGCAGGCGAGGCTGTCGAGATCCACCGAGACGCACAGCAGGCGTTCCTGTGTCATATCAGCGAGCCCCGAAGATCATGCGACGGATCGGGCGAAGAAATGACCAAAAAAAAAGGCTCTGCGAGCGAGGTTGGGGGGGGACCTTCTCGACAGAGCCTAATACAGAAACTGCCCAGGAGTACTGCAAACGATGTGCCATCCACATGCAATATTCCGAGTAAATCATATAACATGTTGTTATTATTGATAATACAAACAAATTACATATCTTGTGAGTAATATCGATATCAGGAATTTTTCCGATCATGATTTCACTATTGAAACAATGGGGCATCACGATACTTTCACCCGGGAAACAACCACCCTACTTCAAGGCTTCCTTTTTCGCCCCGAAGTCGCGGCCAAAAGACAGCGTGACGAACACCCCCGGGGCCAGGGTGGGACGACCATCCAGGATGAGAGAGGTCATGCACCTGCCCACCCCAGGGCCCAGCATGAACCCCTGTCCGCACATGCCGACGGCCAGGTAGTGGCCTTCGATCTCGCGGACCCTGTCGAGGATGATGCTCCCGTCGGGGGTCATGGGATAGAGGCCTCGCCACACCCGCCGGACCATGAGGCTCCGCAACCGGGGGACGAGAGAGAGCATGCGCCTGGCCAGCACGGGCATGAACTCGGAGAGGCTCTCGCTGTTGTCCCCCGCGAACAGGGTGCTGGGCGTGTAACAGAAGATGATCTGACCCTCGGAGTTCTGCCCGAAGTAGAAGTTCGACGTCTTGCCTTCTGGGCCAGGCCGGATGTCCACCACCAGGGGGTCCAGAAACGGGGCCACCGGAGCCGTGATGCCCGCCTCGTGGCTGTCAGGCGTCACCGGGATGTCCAGCCCGAAGAGCCTCCCCACCTGCCTCGCCTCGGCGCCTGCCGCGTTGACGACCACGGGAGCACTGAAGGTGCCCCTGTCGGTCTTGATGGCGGTGACGCGTCCCGATCGGGTCTCGACCCCGGTCACACGGGTCCTGTAATGGAACTCGGCACCTCTGTGCCGGGCAGCGCGGGCGAATGCGTTGACCGCTCGAAGAGGGGACACCTGCCCATCGCCGGGGCTGTAGGTGCCTCCCCTCAGGCCGTCGGTGGTGATCCCCGGGATGAGGTGCTCGATGGTCGGTGCATCGACCCAGTCGATGTCCAGGCCCTGGGCCTTCTGCACGGGCAGAAGACCCATGAGGATGTCCTGCTCCCTGTCGCGGAAAGCCGGGAAGCAGTAGCCTCCCATCTTCCAGCCGATGTCATCCCCATGCTCCTCGCGCCAGGTGGAGAACACCTCGAGGCTGTCGAGGCACAGCCTGATCTTGGCCGGGTCGGAGTGGGTGGCGCGCACGCCTCCGATGGCAGCACGGTTCTGGCCTCTTCCGGGTGATGCATGCTGATCGAGGACCATGACCCGGGCCCCTGCGGCGGAGAGGAAGTAGGCAAGAGGGCATCCCACGCTCCCCGCGCCGATGACGATCACGTCCGTGGTACGCCGGCTCACCTCAGCCCTCTTCCCCTCTGTCCCCGGCGAACACCCCCAGAGGCACCTCCTCGAAGAAGGGACGGATGGTCCCGGGCTCCACGTCCGCCACGTCGATCCCTTCCTCCTTGAAGATGCGCATGATGAGCTCGCCGCAGGTCCGGCCTCCACAGGCACCCATACCCGTGCGCAACGTCGCCTTGAGCTGGTTCATATCCCTGGCCCCATTGCGGATCTCCTGCACCACTTGCTCGCGCGCGACCCGCTCGCAGCGGCACACGATCGTTTCGGGATCCCGAGCCGTGCCACGCGGCCTGGTCCCCTGTCGAGGCTCGCGGATGCGAAAGCCCGCCACGTCGAGCCTCTCCGACCAGGGCACCTCGATAAGGACCATGCGTCGGCGGTCGTGATCCGGATGGTTGCGCACGGCCAGCACCAGGCCCCGTCCCACCTTCCCTCCTTCGAGATCCACGGTCACGACACGCTGTCCGGGCCGGATGACGCTGTCACCCATCTCCCATGGGAGAACCAGCTGCGCAGTCCTGTGGAGCGGATCCGCGTCGCGCACGAGCAGGCTGATGGCCAGGCCCGGACAGATGGCGACGCACCTGCCACACCCCAGGCACTCCTCCCCCAGGAACACGGGCAGATCCATGATGTCGCCCGACGGGATGGTGATGCGCCCCACCGGGCACACCTCGGTGCAGGGATTGCAGGGGATGGGCTGGAAGCACCGAACCAGGGGCTGCACCGCGAGGTCGTGCTCCACGAGCCGCGCCTCGGTCGCCCGACCGGGACGGGAACGAAGCACCTCGGCGGTGCGGCGCCAGCTGGCGGGCACGTCCGTGCTCGCGCCCAGGTGAAGGGCCATGGCACGACCGGCCATCTTGCCGCTGAAGATGGCAGCGCTGGCTTCCGCGATGGTGTCCGCGTCGCCTGCCGTCCACACGGACATTCCGTACAGCCTCGCCTTGAGGGCGATCTCGTTGACCGGCGTCAGCCCCACTGCCACGAGCACCGTATCCACGTCCATGGAACGCATCGTCCCGGGTACGAGATTGAACCCCCTGTCGAGGGCTCCCACCACCACCCTCCGGGCGTGATCCTCGCCCTCTATCCGGACGACGGTGTGCGAGGTCCACACGGGCACTCCCAGCCTTCGGAGCTTGTCCAGGTGCACCTTGTAGCCCCCCACGGAGGGAAGAGCCTCCACGAGCCCGACCACGTCGATGCCTGCCTGCAATGCGTGGTAACCGGCGATGAGCCCCACGTTGCCGCCGCCTATGATGAACAGCCGGCTCGCGCTCCTCACCTGATCGCGGTTCACGAGGGTCTGGAAGGCACCCGCGCCGTACACTCCTGGAAGATCTCCTCCGGGCAGAGCCAGGGCCTTCTCGCGGGCCCCCGTGGCCACCAGCAGGGCACGGGGACGCACGAGCACGTACATGTGTCCGTCACGAACGATCCCGACCGTTCGGTCGTGGAAGATGCCCACCACCGGGGCCGAGGACCAGATCCGGAAACGTCCTGTGGCCTCGATCTCGGCAGCGAGGAGCCGCCCGATGTCCATGCCGCGCGTGCCGGCATGGCACGCGGCGATGGAGCCGAAGAAGCCATGGGTCTGGAGCGTGAGCTTCCCGCCCAGCTCGGGCTTGTCGTCCACGAGGATGCCCTCGATGCCGAGCCGGGCGAGCTCGATGGCCGCGTTGATACCGGACGGACCTCCCCCCACGACGAGGACATCGGTCTCGACGATCTCCGTGTCCACGAATCCGGGGGGACGATCCAGCGGCACGAGCTCGGGCACCCGGTCGCAGCTTTGCACGCGCATCCCCTCTTTCACTGCGGTCATGCAGGACTTCACCGCGATTCCATCGGCGATGACCGTGCACTGCGAGCACTGACCGTTCGCACAGAAGATGCCCTGTGGGCGTCCGTCCGCATGGTGATGACCGAACACGTGATGGCCAGATGCGAACAGGGCCGAGGAGATCATCTCGCCCTCGAAAGCCTCGATGGGTTCGCCGTTGAAGCTGAAGCGCACGATCCGTCTGCGAAGGAAAGACAGTATGGGATGGGCCTCTATCCTGCTCGAGCTCACGATGGGACACCTCCTGCGAGCAGGCTCCCTGCGAGCAGGCTCCCTGCGAGCAGGCTCCCGACGTCCGTCACCTCGACGCCGAACCCGTCCCAGGCTCCCGGCCTGCGGGCGAGGAGGAGATCCATGGAGGCGAACACCGACGAGCACACGATGACCTCGGCACCGGCGTCACGGGCCCTTCCGAGAACAGCGACGACTCCGGCGCGCACGAGGCCCGGCCCCTTCCTGGGAGGCTTCCACGCGACCACACTGTGACCGGCCGTCCTGACGAGATCCCGGATGGCCGCTCGGAGCTGCGGATCGGCCGGATCGTCCAGGATGGCGACCTTCATCCGGCGCGAGGCAAGAGGCACGTCGGCGTGACGCGACAGCTCGGTGGCGAGGTGGGAGACCTCGATCCCGGCCCTTGCCAGCGGCCCACGGGCCAGTGCCCTCGACGCTATCCCGCAGGTGGTCACGACGCGCCGGGCGCCGGATCGAGTGACCGACTCGAGGAGCATCCTGTCCATCCTGTCCCGCATGTCGCTCGACACCCCCGGCAGGCAGAAATGCCCGCATGCCCGCTCGTCCTCGAGCAACGCGACAGGACCGACCGCTCTCTCGATCAGCGCGAGTGCCGACCGCGTCACGCTTCCGGGCGAAAGCCTCAGGTCGGACCCGAAAAGAGCATCCAGGTAGGGCGCGCACCCCACGAGCAGAGCCACCTCTCCCTCCGACCTTGCGTGGTGTGTTGCGGGCACGACCTCGGGATGACCGAGCATGGACTGCAAGAGGGCCAGGGTCCTGCCGTACGGCCGTCCGTCCGTGCCAGGCGCTGTCATGCCCGGATCAGGGACAAAGGGAATGTCGCCGACACCGGCAGGTCCGTCGGAATGAAGCTGGATCCTGCCAGGATCGATGCCTGCGACTCCGGCGAGGGCCTTCACGCGCCGTACCACGTCCGCTGCCAGGTCATCGCCTCCACGGTACCGGCACCTGTCGCCGCACCCCGTCACCGTCACCTTCCTCGCGCCGGAGGCCAGGGCCTCCACGAAAAGATCGACTCCCACCCGGCCTGCGCAGGGCACCAGGATGGCTCCCGTATCCAGGACTCCTGCCCAGCGGCATGCCAGCTCGACGTCTCCGGCGCGGCTCCGAGCGGCCTCGCCCAGGGAGCGCGTGCCGAAGACCGGCTGGTCGATGGCCCCTGCCGGGCAGGAGGCGACACAGCAGCCACAGCTCCTGCAGGCCCGCTCGTCGAGAACGGCCAGGCCGAGGCCATCCTGGGCCATGGCAAGACGGATGACGTCGTAGGGGCACGCATCCACGCAGCTCCCGCAACCCAGGCACAGGTCGGCCTCGACGTGCGGTACCGTGGCAACGGCACGCACGGGCTCGCCGTCCACGAGCACCTGCCCGGTGCCCAGGGCCGAGGAGGCCATGTCCCTGTCCAGCTTGAGGTGGGCACTACCCGCCGGCTTCTTGCCGACGAGCATGGCCACGACCGTGGGACAATCAGGATGACACGTCTCGCAATCCGTGCAGGTCCCGCAGCGCAGGCACCGCCGTGCCTCGCGCAGCGCGTCGGCCGGACCATCGAGCGGCGTGCGTCTGTCTGACGGCGAAGGCGAGAACGATGGCGCATCGAGCTCCCATGCTTGCGGAGCTGGCACGAACGAGCGGGCCACGCCGCTCGCGCGCCAGTTCTCGCCGCAGAGATGAAAATGGATGCCCCGAGCGGCGCGGTGCCCCGCGGCGATGGCCTCGATCACGGTCTTGGGACCGCTCGCTGCGTCTCCGGCCGCGAAGACGCCATGGCGATCGGTCATCGTCGAGTGGGGATCCGCGAGGATCGTGCCCGTGATCGTCGTCCTCACGCCTCCGAGGGCAGCCAGCGTCCGTGGCTCGACGGCGCGATCGACGGCGGGAAGGAGCAAGGTCGCACGGATGCTTCGCCCCCTGTTTTTTCCCCCTCCCTCGATTCGAATGGCTCGCAACCTCCCCCCGCCGGCATCGAGTGACACCACACGGACGCTGCCCAGGACATCCACGCCGTCCTCCCGGGTGCGTTCCAGGACCTCGGGATCCACGGGCAGGCGCCCCTCATCGAGGAACGTCAGGAGCTTCACGCTCGAAGCTCCCGAGCGGGCCGCCAGGCTGGCCACATCGAAGCCCTGACGCGTGGCGCCCACGACAACGACGTGCTCACCTGACAGTGAGAAACCCGCGGTCTCGCTCGCCTCGAGCAAGGCGAGAGCCGGCGTGACTCCTTCTTGGCCATCCTCTCCATCAAGCCCCAGCGATGCCTGCTGCCAGCACCCCGTGGCCAGGAGCACGGCCTCGTGTCCCCGGGCGAACAGGTCGTCGAGACCCATGTCCTCTCCGAGCCTCGTTCCCGTACGGATGGTCACGCCCGCCTGCTCCACGAGACGGGTCTCGCGCTCCACCACCTCCCTGGGCAGCCGGAACGCGGGGATGCCCCAGCGCATCAACCCGCCCGTCTCGGCGCGTGCCTCGAACACCGTGACCGGGTATCCGAGCCGTGCCAGATCGAGCGCCGCGGTCAGGCCCGCAGGACCACCCCCCACGACGGCGACGCTCTGCCTTGTGCTGCGGATCGGGGCCACCACGGTTTGCGCCGTCCCCATCTCGTACTCGCGGTCGGCCACGAACCTCTTGAGCCATCTCACTGCCACGGCTCCGCCCGACCCGGCACGACGGCACTCCGATTCGCAGGGATGCGAGCAGACGCGCCCGCAGATTGACGGAAAGGGGTTCGTGCGCCGGATCACGGCGAGCGCATCACCGAACCTCCCCTCGGCGATGAGCGCCACGTACTCCTTGGCGTTCTGGTCCACGGGACAGGCGTGACGGCAGGGCGCCTCTCTCGCCGGCAGGACGCGCATGGGCGCGCCGCTCATGTTCCATCCCCATGCGCCCCACGCGTGACGGCGAGGTGCGCAAACAGGGCACGGGCCGCCTCGCCTCCCGCCAGGGCCATGGCCGGATTCGTCCCGGCAGCATCGTGAAGACGCTGATCCACCTCGCAGGTGTCGCACTGGTAGCTGTGCGAGCAGAGCGCCCCGGGGTAGATGCCGGTGAGCGCGTGCCGGCAAGGGCGCTCCGAGCCCGGCAGAGCCAGGAGTGCCTGCACGGCCGCCTCGCGCATGTGGATGGCATCCGTGGGGCAAACATGACTGCAGGCCCCGCACGCTATGCACTCGTCGGGCACCTCGTCGAAGCTCGAGGTGATCACACGCCTGGAGCCGCGCCCCTCGTAGCACAGCGCATTCGCACCCACGACCTCCCTGCAGACCCTCTCGCACAGGCCGCACAGGATGCAGGTGTCGTGGACCTGGCGAAACCTCGATGCGCGCACACCCAGGCTTCTGGCCAGATCGCGGATGGCAGCCGATCCGGGACAGCGCGCGAGGTGAAGCTCGATGACCAGCCTCCTCATCCGGCGAACGCGGGCGGTATCGGTCAGAAACGTCCCTCCCTCGCGGGCGGGCACGGTGCAGGCCGTGACGAGCTTCGAACCGCCGGGGCGCACGCTCTCGACGAGGCAGAGCCTGCAGGCACCGTAAGGCCGGACGGCCGGGTGGTGACACAGCCGGGGGACGTGGATCCCGTTCCTGTCCAGGACGCCGAGCAAGAACTCGTCGCTGCCAGGATCGATTCTCCGGCCGTCGATGACGAGATGCGGTTCCATGGATCTGCTGGAGTATGCTTTCGGGCCTCCCGGGTGTCAACGCATGCCACGTGCGACCTCGTGACGGTCGGCCGGCTGATGAAAGCCCGACAGGACCGGCCCTATCCGATGCACGGGACCGTTTGTTGACGATTTCCATCCACACGTGGTAATCAAAAGCCCGGAAGGGGCTTCAATGCTCGGCATCCCGAGACCCAGGACAGAGCACGAGTCACCGGAAGCCCCGGGGGGATGCTCGTGAAGTACATGAGCAAGAGCACGTTTTTGTGCCCCTTCTGCGGGCTCGACCACGACGGGTCGACGAACGTCTGCCCGAAGACCCAGGAAAAGCTGGGAAGTGTCCACAAGATGGGAGGCTCCACGCTCGACGGCAAGTACAGGGTCGAGTCGGTCATAGGGGCGGGTGGCATGGGCGTCGTCTACGAGGGCCGGCACAAGGGCATCGATCGCAGGGTGGCCATCAAGTTTCTCACGCCCGAGACCTGCACGAACAACGAGGTTCGGCAGCGCTTCATCAACGAGGCCAAGATCGCTGCGGCCCTCGGGCACAAGAACATCGTGGCCGTCCTCGATCTGGGCGAGACCACCGAGGGCGTCCCCTACATCGTGATGGAGTACCTGGAGGGCGAGAGCCTGAGCGATCACATCGAATCGCAGGGCGTTCTGAGGTTCGACAGGGCCGTCCCGCTCACCATGCAGGTGCTCGACGGGCTGCACGCGGTGCACTCGGAAGGCATCATCCATCGCGACCTCAAGCCCGAGAACGTGTTTTTGGCCAGACAGTCGGGCGGCGAGGAGATCGTCAAGCTTTTGGACTTCGGCATCTCCAGGCTCGGACGGGATGACAGCTCGGCGACCCGTCTCACCGAGGCGGGCAAGGTCTACGGGACGCCGTACTACGTCTCTCCGGAGCAGGCCGAGGGCAGGCTCGATGTGGATCACCGGGCGGACATCTACTCCGTGGGCGTCCTGCTGTACGAGATGGTCACCGGATATTTGCCCTTCAGGGCCAAGAGCTATGCCACGCTCATGGTGGACATCATCACCAGGCCTCCTCCCGACCCTCGCGACTACCTGCCGGAGCTTCCGGTGGATCTGGTCGCCGTGATCAACAAGGCCCTGGCAAAGACGCCTTCCGTGCGGTACGGGTCCGCCAAGGAGATGTCCGCCGCCCTCTCGATCTTCCAGAACAGGCCATCCATGCCGCCATCGAGCACCACCTCCCAGCCACCGGCCAGGCGATCGTCGCCGCGCCCTTCCGACCCTGGCACGGCGCGCGACTCGCTCACGGGCTACAGGATCGTGGTGCCCGAGTACGAGCGCATGGACCCAGAAGGCCCGCTGGCACGGGCGCGCAAGAGGAGGTCGAGCAAGCCTCCGGTCGAGCAGCACGTGAGAATCCCTTCACCTCCTCCTCGAGTGGAGGTCGGACCGAGACCCGGAGATGAGCTGGCCAGGACCAAGCCCATCCCACGCTCAGACCCAGCCCGTGCAACCCCCAGGCTCATGCCAGAAGGCAGGCCGTCGAGCTCTCCAAAAAACCGGACGTCCGAGCCCCCGGCGGACAAGGACTGGAAGCGGGAGGAGGACGACGACATGGACAAGGGCTGGGACATCTGAAAGAGCCGAAAGAGCACCATCAGATCAGGATGTCGTGACAGCTGATCTCGAGGGCGTCGATGGCCGACGTCAGGGCCGTCGAGATGTCGTCCTCGCACAGGTCGTAGTGCAGGCCACGGCCGGCGAAGGCGAAGGCAAAGTCCATGAGCCTCGGCGTCTGCTCGATGGCCCCGTAGAGTGTGGACATGCACCCCATGGCGTGCGTCAGCGGGTTGACCTCCATGGTGCCCTCGCGCGGCCCGCCCAGGGTGAGCACCACGACGTAGCGTTCATCCCCGCCCTTGAGGTCCAGAAGATCGTCGTGCAGATCCGCAAGCGCCATGGACGACTGGTCGTCCTCGTCCGTGATGAACACCACGGCAAGGAGGGCGTCGTCGCGCAGGAAACCGGCGTTGCCTGGGAACATCAGGGCCTCGAGACCCGCCTGCAGCGTGGGCTCGCCCAGCGTCACGTTCTGGTGACAGGCCACGCTCCCGACGCAGCCGAACTCCTCGACCAGCGTGGCAGACGGACCGACCATCCAGCTCTGCCCAGATGCGAACTCGCACTCCACGCTCGGGAGCTCGCGGCAGGGCAAGAACTCGTGGGGTTGATCCGGGGGCCATCCCATCGTCAGAAAGAGCGAGTCCTGGACGAAGACTCCATCTGTCACCTCGTTCTCGCCGTAGAGGTGGTTGGTCACCGCCACCCGGAAGATGGCCAGATCGGGGTGATCGCCGAGCTGCTGGGCGAAGTCGGGGAAGGCCACCGTGGCGAGATGGTCGGCGGCATCCATCATGGAGCCCGAGGTGTCGATGACGAACAGGATGTCGATGTGGCAGGTGTCGGGCGGACCGTCGTGGGTCGCATCGACCGGACCGTCCTCACCCGTCTCGGCGTCATCGACGTCGCATCCGTCGGTGGAATCGGTCCGTGCGTCCAGATCGGAAAAAGCCCGGTTCCGATCCGCACACCCCCACGCGAGAAGCGAAGGGCAGAGCGCCAGAGCGGCGAGCGGGCGAATCATGTGCATTCTCTCGAGATATGGATCTGTATTCCAATGTGCCCACCAGCGCAACACGAGACGCCGAAATCCCGGAAGAGGTGCAGAAGATCCTGCTCGGCGACGCCGTCGATCTCACTCCTCCACGGACAGATCCGTCAGCTGAGCGACGGCCGTCTCTGGCCCGGGGAACTCCATGCCCACGGTGGGCAACGAGACGCTGAACGTGGAGCCTGCCCCAGCCTGGCTCTCCACGGTGATCTCCCCCCTGTGCTGCTCGATGATGCTGCGCACCGCGGCCAGGCCGAGGCCGTTGCCCCTGTCACCCTTCGTGGAGAAGAACGGCTCGAAGATCTTGTCCATGTTCTCGGGGGGTATGCCGCAACCCTCGTCCGCCACCTCCACCACGACCCGCCGCTTGGCGCGCCTCCACAGGGACCTGACCGTGATGGTCCCCCTGCCGTCCATCGCATCCCGCGCGTTGATGACCAGGTTCAAGAACACCTGCTGCAGCTGGTTCGGATCCGCGTACACCCTGAGAGGCGACTCGTGCAGGGCCAGATCGAACCTGATGTCGTGGAAGGAGGCCTGCTTGTCCACGAGCTTGACGGCGCGGTGGATGATGGGCTCTATGGGCGTGTCCTGCGGGTTTCGCCTGGTCTGCCTCGAGAAGTCGAGCAGGTCGCGGACTATCTGGCGGCACCTTATGGTCTCTCGCAGGATGACCCTGAGGTCATCGTGCAGCCCGGATCCCTGCGCCGCATCCTCGAGCAGGTCCTCGGCGAAGGTGAGGATCCCCGTGAGCGGGTTGTTGAGCTCGTGGGCCACGCCCGCTGCAAGCTTCCCCACGGCCGCGTGCTTCTCCGACTCCACGATCTCCTGCTGCAGCCTCCTCGACTCGGTCACGTCCCGTGAAACCCGGCAGATCCCTGCGGGGTCGCCCTTGTAGTCCTTGAGCAGAACGCGCTCGGTGATGAGCACCCGCTCCTGGCCGAGGATGACCACCGTCTCCTCCATGGACCGGCCGCCCGGCACGGTGAGAAAGCTGTCGTCGTGGTGCTCGAACATGGCGGCCACGCCCGGAGGCAGCACCTCGGCAGGGGTCTTGCCGATGATCTGCTCGCCGCTCAACCCGAAGAAGGCCTCGGCCCTCGGGTTGACGAACTCGAAACGTCCGTCCATGCCCGAGATGGTGATGATGCCCTGGACGGTGTTGAGGATCTGCCGGGCCCTCTGGGCCAGCTGCTCCGTCTCCCGGGCCAGCCGGATCTGCTCGGTCACCTCTCGGGAAGTGATGACCACGCTGGTCTCCCCCCCCGCGCCCCTGATGGGGTTGGCCGTTATCTGGTAGTAGCAGTCGCCGCTGGCGCAGGTACTGCGGATGCAGCTCTGCTGCTGGATCACGGTGAGGGGCCGGCCGCTCTGCGCGACGCGCAGGCGAGGACAGAACTCATCGTCGCAATCCCCTCTGGACCCGGTGGCGCCGAGCACCTTGCGACAGAACTCGCCCTCGACGTCCGAGGCCTGAAGGCCCGAGATCTCCTCGAACCTGCGGTTGACCCTCTCGATGCGCCCGGTCGCATCCACGACCATGACCGAGTCGGGCAGGCAGTCGAGCAGCTCGCGCAGCCTGCTCCGATCCGCGCTGATCTCCTCCTCCAGGGCCGTCTTCTTCCTGAGCTCGATCCGCAGGTTCTGGGCCACGACGTCCAGATCCCAGAATACCCTCGCCATGTCGTGGTCCATGATCCGGACCCGCTCCGGAGCTATGCGCTTTATCTCCTCGAGCACCGCGTCCGACCCGGTGACCTCGATGACCAGCTCCAGGCCCGGGCGGTTAAGCCCCTCCTCGAGGTTCGAGAAGCAAGGCCACCCCTGCGCCCCGGCGAAGACCACGCCAGGAGCCCAGGGGTTCGGATCCACGATTCCCAGGATCTCGGGGCTGAGCACCGTGAGCCGGCGGTTGACCACCAGGTCGAGGATGGCTCTGCAGCCGTGCCCACCGCCGACGAAGATCGTCTTCACTCCAGGCCTCCCATCCGTCAGCCGTCCGCGGAGAGGACACGGAGAACCTCCGAGGGGACAGTGAGACCATGCCTGAGCAGGAAACCGGCGTACCTGCGCATGGTGACCATGCCACCACCCTCGGCGGCGCGGGCCAGCTGATCCATGGGCTGCTCGGTGGCGATGAGGCTGCGCATGGTGTCGTTGAGCTGCAGCACCTCGTACACGCCCACCCGTCCACGGAACCCGGTCTGGTCACAGTTCTCGCAGCCGCCCTCCTTGTACGTCTCGAAGCTCTCACCCTTCGCGAGCACTCCGGCCCGCACGAGGTTGTCCGCCACGGAGTCCAGGTACGGTACCTTCTGCCGGCACATGGGACAGAGCCTGCGCACGAGCCGCTGGGCCACCACGCCCGACAGGGCGCTCGCTATGAGATACGGTTCGATGCCCATCTCCCTGAGCCGGACGACGGATCCGATGGCGCTGGTCGTGTGCATGGAGGTGAGCACGAGATGCCCCGTGAGCGAGGCCTCCATGGCGATGCGCGCTGTTGTGCCGTCGCGCGTCTCGCCCACCATGATGATGTCGGGGTCGTGGCGCAGAAAGCCCCTCAGGACGACCGGGAAGGTGAGCCCTGCAGATTCGTTCACCTGGACCTGCGCCATCCCGGGCAGGTCGTACTCCACCGGATCCTCCACCGTCACCACGTTGAGATCCTGCGCGTAGCGGGTACGCTCCCTGAGCAGCGAGTACAGGGTCGTCGTCTTCCCGGACCCCGTCGGCCCCGTCACCAGCACGGCGCCGCTGGGCCTGAACACCATCTTGCGAACGAGTTGCGCCAGCTTCTCGGCGAGAATGAGGTTGCCGAGCTCGAGGACCGAGCTGGACGCATCCAGAAGCCTCATGGCGATGCGCTCGCCGCCGCGCACCGGCATCGTCGCCACGCGGATGTCGAAATCTCGCTTGCGGTAGCACAGGCTGATACGCCCGTCCTGCGGGAGCCGCTGTTCGGAGATGTCCATCCCTGCCAGGATCTTGATGCGTGAAACGAGCGGCCTGTAGTGGGATCGGGGTACGCTCTTCTCTCGTTCCACGAGCTGCCCGTCGACCCTGAAGCGCACGTGCACCACGAGCCTCTCGCAGTCGACGTGGATATCGCTGGCCTCCCGGTCGATGGCCTCGGCCAGGATCTGGTTCACCAGTGCCACGATCTCCGCGCCGCTCACGCCCGTGGAAGCCTTGCGGTCCTCCTCCGCGTCCTCTGCGGCGGAGTACAGCTTGAGGTCCCGCCACTGCGACCCGGCGGCTTGAATGGGGCCCGTGCCGGATGCGACGATGGAAGGCCGGATGTGCCTGTTCACGTACCCTTCGTAGTCCTCCTCGCTGATGGCGATGGGCTTCACGTTGACGCCATGCAGGCACCGGCGCACGTCGTCGAACCCCACGACGTCGGAAGGATCCACCATGGCCATGGTGAGCGTGCCTCCGTCCATGCAAAGAGGGATCATCCTGTGCTTCTGCAGTATCGGTGCCGGCACCATGGAATAGGCCTGAGCGTCCACGCGCAGGCTGGCCAGGCTCGCGAAGGAGATCCCCTGCTCGCGGTTCACCTGATCGAGCCTGCGGGCCACCGTCCTCGCCACCTCCATGGTCACTTCCGGAAGCTGGTTTAATATCTTCACGAAGACCTGCCGGGAAAGCACGTGGCACGACGTCTCGCTCGCGGCTTTGACCGTGGCGCTCCGTGGATCCCCCGTGATCAGGGCCATCTCCCCGAACACCTGCCCCGGACCGAGCCGGGCCAGCTCCAGATCGATCCCCATCTCCTGGCTGGTCACGGACACGACGACCTCGCCACTCTCGATGACGAACAGTGCGTCACCGGGATCTCCCTGTCCGAAGACGACCTGGCCTGCCGCGAACCGGTGCAGCTCCATCACCGACGCGATCTGCTGCTTGTGGCTGGCGTGCAACCCCGAGAACAGCAATGTTCGATCCAGTAGATTCGAGAGGTCTGTCATGCCGGATCCCTCCCGGCAGCCTCGGACCCGAGCCCGGTGGGCTTGCCGCAGTGCGGGCAGTGAGCGCTGAGCTCCTCGAGGATCTCCCCGCAGCTCGGGCAGGCCTGACGGGCGACGTCGGACGAGCCCAGGGCGAGGCGAGAGTTGACCTCCCTGAGCCTGGCGAGCAGCGTGGATATGAGCACGCGGTAGATGCGGAGCTCGACCCTCTCGTTGCCGCTCATGATCTCCTGGAACCGCTGGCGCCCGAGCACGTAGGCATTCACGTCATCGACGGCCACCACGCTGGCGCTGGTGAGCGCATCGTCCAGAAGCGCCATCTCCCCCACGTGGGCGCCGGGCTCGAGCCGGGCGAGGGTCCTCTCGCCTCCATGAGCGTCGCGGATCGTCACGGCCGCGCTGCCCCTGGCCAGGACGAAGAGAGCGCTGCCCGGATGGGCCTGCTCGATGAGCCTCTCCCCCGCCCTGAACGTCTTCTTCTCGCACATCGACTGAACGTGCTTGAGCTCATCGAGAGAAAGCTCGCGAAACAGCTCGACCCTCCTGAGGAACTCGAAGTCCCTGTCGACACCCACGACCCTCTCCCGGGAGACGGACCCGGACCCCTGCTCTCCGAGATCGAGGGGCACCGGCTCGGCGGCCGCGGCAGGGACCTCGGTGGCACGCCCCGGCAGGGCGCCGAAGCTCTTTCGCGCGCCCTCGTGATCAGGCTTCAGGCGAAGCACTCCGCCGAGCAGCTTCTCCGCCTGCGGATGGTATCCGCGTCGGGCGAGCATCACGCCCAGGCGGAAATGGATGTCCACGGACATCTCATCGATGGGCCGGGTCTTGACGACCGAGAGGTACCGGTGCATGGCCGCCTCGTGGTTGCCCGTCTTCTCCAGGATCTTCCCGAGCAGGCCAGAGGCGCTCACCCAGTGCTCCGAACCCTCATCGACCTTCTGCAGGACCTCGATGGCCTTGTCCCACCGGGAGATCCTGGCGTACACCTGACCCGCCATGTAGAAGCGCAGCCCGCGCTCGAAGCTCTCCGCAGCGCGTGGCAGATCCCTGGCCGAGAGGTAGAGCTCGCCTGCCCTGGCGAAGTCCAGGTTGCGCTCGTAGAGCTCAGCGGCCTTGAGATTGTTTCCAGCCTTGAGGTAGTAGGCGGCCGCTCTCTCGTTGTCGTAGTTCGCCTCGTAGAACTTGGCCGCCAGCTCGGGCTGCCCTCCCATCTCCGCGCAGCGCGCCGCCCTTGCGTAGTCGCGCGCCCTGAAGAACATGTCCGCGAGATTGGCGACGGTCTGCTTGCTCGACCCACCCTGCGTGGCCTCTTTGATGAGCTCGTCCCCCACGTTCTCCGTGCAGGAGGCGAACAGGCTGGCGGCCTCGTCCACATCTCCACGCGCCAGCCGGGTCAGGATGTGGTTCACGACCTTGCCGCAGGCGAGAAACTCCCCTTGCCCGCCACTGTCGGTGCGAAACTCGAACTCCACCTCGCCGATGATCCCGGACATGTTCACTCCCGCAGCAGTGCGTCAGGTTAAATCACGGCTCCTCGCAGGGTCAAGCGAACCCACCTCGACTCAGTGGCCCTCGGACGCGAGCTCCCGGGCCACATCCGAGTAGAACTGCAGGTGATCGAAGTTCGGACCCGTGACTCCGAACAGCTGGCCGACCTCGTCGAAGTGATCCGCCGCCACCTCGCCACGGTAGTCGCCCCAGACGGCGCTCGAGACTGGCACGATGCCGTCGTTGTC
>JBFYZU010000398.1:0-18024 GCA_041309365.1 Myxococcota bacterium | reverse complement strand
TGCCTGCCATCTCGTCCCTGGTACGGTCCTGCATCACGGCCCCGTATGGCGGATTGCCCACGACCACCTCGTATCCGGCCCCGTATCCGGGGATCATGGACGCCTGGCAGCTTAGAGCATCACCGCAAAGAAACCGCCCGTCGAGCGACCGTGGATCCAGAAGCGGGTCGGCCGCAGCCAGCCACAGGGATCTGCGGGCCAGATCCACGGCTCCTGGATCGAGATCCATTCCCACGAGACACCGTGATGCGATGGCACCCCTGATCCGGGTGCACAGGGTCCGATCGGGGTCGGTCCCCAGCCGGCGGATCCTGGACTCGGCGAGCCCGGACATGACCTCGAGCGTACGGACGAGGAAATAACCCGCGCCCATGGCCGGGTCGCACACCCGCATGCCGAGCACGCAGTCCATGACGCTCGTCACCGGGTCCAAACCCTTGCCTGTCCGGGAAAGCCTGTTTCCGAGGAGTACGGCCACCGTCCTTTCCACGATGACGTTCACCACTGGCCTGGGCGTGTAGTAGCTGCCGAGTTGCCTTCGGCCTTCCCCCGCTACGCTGTTGTACGTCTCGTAAATCTCACCCAGCAACCGGACATCGATCGACCCGGGCACGGTCAACCCTGGGGCGAGGTCGATGACCCGCTCGCCCAGGCGACAGTCGTCTTTCGCTGCAGGAAGCCCGCACCTGGATGCCATGACGGCCGAGAGTCCACGCAACGTGCGGTCCACTCCCATGAGCTTCACTGCGTCATGGACCAGAGAGGCCGCAGGAGGTTGGCCCTGGATCTTACTTCTTTCGGGAGATGCGCCCGGTGAGTGCCTCGAATTCCTTCTGCCCGAGGCCCTCCCGGTGCGCAACCCTGAGAAACTCGGGGAGACCCTTGACCTTCCGGATGTAGTCCTCCACATCGGGGTCGATCTTGCCTGCCGCGGTGTAGAGGTCGTCCATTGGTACGCCCAGAAGGCGCGCCATGACCTTGATCCGCCTCTCCGTGGGTGGCGGGATCTTGCCCGTCTCCACGCGGCTGATGTAGGTGGGCGACAGCTCAACCTTGTTTGCAAACTCCCTCAGACCGAGACCCGCGCCCAGGCGGCTTCGCCTGAGCAGGGACCCGAACCTCTTCCACCTCTGAACATGGGCTTCCATGCCTGTATCTCTAAGTAAACCGTCAACGATGTCAACACCCTTCCATCACATGAGATCGACCGCAGCGCGCAGCCGCCTCACCACCCGCTCCCTGCCGAGGGTCACGAGCACATCGTAGATGCCCGGACCCACGGTCTGGCCGGTGACGGCCGCACGCGCCGCGTTTGCGATGAGACCCACCTTGACGCCGAGACCCTCGCACAGCGCACGCATGGATTCCTCTATCCCGGCGGTGTCGAACGGATCGAGCCTTTCCATCACGTCGGCCAGACGGGGCAGGTACTCCCGGAGGGCGGGATCCTTGCGCAGGTTCTTCTCGAGAGCCTTGGGTTCCATCTCGAAGTCCTCTGCGAAGAAAGGCCTGCCCAGGGTCGAGAAGTCCGTGAGCAGGTTGTAGCGCTGTCGCAGCAAGTCCACGGTCCGGTCGAACCAGTCCTTGCGCTCCGTTTCCCACTCGTCCTTCCAAAGGCCACTGCGTTCGAGCTCCCTCTTGAGGTGAACGATCAGCTCGGCGAGATCCATGTTCTTGACGTGCTCACCGTTGATGTGAATGGCCTTGGGATCCGTGATGAACTTGGGATCGTCCTTGCGGTAGTTGAACACCGCGTTGACCCTGCTCAACCCCTCGAGCGAGAACGCATGGATCATCTCCTCCCTCTTCAGGAACACCTCGCGCCCCTCGCCGGGGCTCCACCCGAGAAGAGCTATGAAGTTGGCGAGGCCCCACGGAAGGAAGCCGTGTTCCTTGTACCACTCCACGGCCACCACCTCGCCATGTCGGCGTTTGGAGATCTTCGCCTTCTGCGGGTCCAGCGTGAGCGAGATGTGTCCGAACGCTGGCAGATCATAGCCGAGCGCCTTGTAGAGAAGGACCTGCCGGGGCGTGTTGGTCAGGTGATCCTGTCCCCTGATGACGTGCGTGATGCGGTCGCGGTGATCGTCCACGGCGTTCGACAGGATGTACAGGGGAAGGCCGTTGGAACGAACGATGACGAAGTCCTCGATCTCTTCGAGTTGTACCTCGTTCTTGCCGAAGACGATGTCGTCGAAGCTGACCGCCCCCTCTTCGCGAGGGACCTTGAAGCGCACGACGAAGGGCTCGCCACCGAAGGCGCGCTCCTCCCTTTCGGCCTTCGGTATGTCCCGACACGTGCCATCGTACCGGAACATCTCACCTCTTGCTTCGGCCTTGCTGCGCTTTTCTTCCAGTTGCTCTTTCGTGCAGAAGCACAGGTAAGCGTGGCCCTCGGCCACCAGCCTGCCCGCCTCCCGCTTGTGCTCCTCCACGTGGTCGCTCTGGCGGTAAGGCCCCTCGTCCCAGTCGATCCCCATCCAGCCCAGCCCTTCGATGATGGCCTTCTCCGATGCTTCGGTGGATCGATCCGTGTCCGTGTCCTCGATCCTGAGCACGAGCTTGCCACCATGCTTGCGTGCGTAGAGCCAGTTGTACAGGGCCGTGCGCGCACTGCCGATGTGCAAGTACCCCGTGGGCGACGGCGGGAACCTCAACCGGATGTCTGACATTGACCTCTCCTCGCCCCCGGTCGATACCACAGCAGCGGCCCGGGATCAAACCAGAGCCAGGTCCCTTTGACCGCGTCGGACCTTCGTGCCAACATCTGCACATGGCGCAGATGATCCCCCCCGAACTGCCGGATCATGCAGAAGTCCCCGAATCCGAGACGTCGCTATGGCGCATCCTGCAGGCGGACCTGCCCGACTCCTGGAGCGTTCACCACAGGTTTCCCTGGCTTCACCGGGATCGCCGGGGGGTGCCGTTGCGTTCCGACATCGACTTCGTCGCCGTGCACCCTCTTCACGGGATACTGTGCATCGAGGTCAAGGGTGGCCTGACCCGATACGCGGCCAGGGAGGACCGGTGGTACCAGATGCACGAGGGAGAGGAGGTTGCCCTCCCCCGCTCGCCAGTCCAGCAGGCCAGACTGGGGCGCGAGGCATTGCTCGAGAAGCTCCAGTCTCACAGGCGATGGGCCGGCCGCTGGGTCACCATCGGCCACGCCGTGTGCACTCCGGACCGCTTCTTCGAACCGTCGTTCGCCACCTCGGACATGCCTCGCGAGATCCTCATCGACCAGGGTGACATGCGTGATGTGGAGGCGACCATCAGGAGAGCCCTGGCCTTTCACGCCCACCCGGACAGACCGGGCAAGCCGGGGCGTGACATCGAGGAGATCGTGCTCGCCATACGCGGGGAGTCGCGCGAGATGCGCTCGCGCCTGAGCGCGGCTCTTGATGTGGACGACAGGACCATCAGGTGGCTCACGGCCAGGCAGATGGATGCCCTGACCCGCACCGACGGCAACCCACGCATGGCGTTCGCGGGGTGCGCGGGGTCGGGTAAGACGTTTTTGGCCATCGAGAAGGCCATCCGGCTCGCGCGAGACGAGAAGAAGGTCCTGTTCACATGCTACAACAAGCCTCTCGAGCAGTTCCTGCGCCGCCGCATGGAAGGGGAAAACGGCATCGTGGTGCGCACGTTCCATTCCCTGTGTTTGGGTTACGCCCGCAGGGCAGACGTGCCCGCGCCGACCAGGCCTCCCACGAGTGAGGACCGCGCGGAACGATACTGGGGCCACACATTGCCCGATGCGTTCTGCACCGCCCTAGCGACGGTCGAGGACAGGTTCGACGCGATCATCGTGGACGAGGGGCAGGATTTCCGCACGGAGTGGTGGGTCCCCCTGGAAACAATCGTCGACGGGCCTCGTGGCAAGGGGTGTTTCTACGTCTTCTACGATGACAACCAGGCGCTCTACCGTCACGAGGGCTGGCAGCTACCCGACCCGCCCATGTTCCGCTACCACCTGGACGAGAACATACGCAACACCCGCTCGATCCACGAGACCCTCCTCTCCTGGTACAGGAGATCCGAGGGTGGCACTCCAGTGGCAGTGGGCCCCGAGGGCCGCCCCACGGAGCTCGTCAGGTACCAGGGGCGAGACGGCCTCCTGCCCGCCCTCAGACGCACACTGAACCGTCTCGTGACGGACGAGGGAGTGCCCCCCGGCGAGATCGTGGTGCTCACGCCACATGGCACGGACAGCCCCATCTACGAGCTCGGCCAGGTCAACGAGGCGCCCATCGCCCGCGATCGCAACGACCAGGGAGTGACCGTCACCCCGCCAGGAGATGCCGTGCTCGTCACGTCCATCTTCCGCTTCAAGGGGCTGGAGCGACAGGTGGTCATCCTGGTCGAGGCAGAAGATATCCGGCCCGAGAGGCGCGACGAGATGCTCTACGTCGGAGGGTCGCGCGCCCGGGGGCACCTGGTGATCCTCGAGAGGGCCCGCGCATGATGCCCATCTCGAACGATCCCCATCTCGCGTTGCCCGTGTCACCGGCTTCGTGTAAACAGGATTTTTCGATGTTCCCCGGGCCTTTCCGGGGCGGACAAGGAGGTCCGTCATGTGGGCGCTGAGGGTCAAGCAGAAGGAGGCCTCGTTCTACCTGGCCAGCTACCCCGCGGGGGATCTGCTCAGGCTCGTAAGGTTCGAGAAGAGGGTCCTGCCCGAGTCGCAGCAGGCGGCAAAGAAGCACGGCCGGCCGCCAGACGAGGCGGAGAGGTTCATCTCCGTGGTGATCGAGAGCAACGACGGGTTCCAGCGACAGCTCATCAAGCGCAAGATCCACGAGATCAAGTCGTTCATCGAGCTGTCATCCGACCAGCCTCCCATCCCCGGGAGCGTCCTTCTCTACTCCTCCGAGGAACTCGCCTTCAGGTCCCACGGCGGCGGGGCCGCGGGTGACCTCTCCGTCCCGCAGCAGCCGTTCACCATCATAGACGGCCAGCACCGCCTCGCCGGACTGAAGCTCTACATCGACTCTTACCCAGAGGACGCGGATCGCATCTACGTCCCGCTCTGCATCTTCGACAGGCGCTCGTCGGACTTCGCCACGGAGATGTTCGTCATCGTCAACAGCACACACTCCAAGATAGCCAAGAGCTTGCTCATCGATCTCCTCGAGCGGGTGACCACGGCATCCAGGGAGCAGAGGGTGGCAGCCAGGGTCATGCGCAAGCTCTACGAGGAGGCATCGAGCCCCCTCCAGTACAGGATCAACCGCCTCGGAGGCAGGAGCGGCAAGGACAAGTGGATCCTGCAGGCGCAGCTGTACAACGAGGTGCTGCGCATCCTCGCGCCTCCCGGTCAGAAACGCTCCAGGGAATTCGTGGACGACGCCCTTTGGATGGGAAAGCTCGGTGACAGGCCTCACCACGAATCGCAGATGCTCGAGAAGGTCTCCGACAGGGTGTTTCGTACCTTTGCGGATTGGTACCGGGCCGCATCGCGCGCATTCGCCGACGGCTGGGGCAACCCCAGATACATGATAACAAACCCGGTCACCCTGCAGGCCATCACGCGAGTTCTGGGCGATCAGATGTCGGCCGACGGCCTGGTGGGAAAGTACCTGGATTCGGGCCTCGATCCCGCCGTGCTCGCGAAGCCCCTGAGCAGGGCCTGGGATGACGACGACCTTCGCCACCAGTTCCGCGAGACGGGCTTCTACGAGCGCTTCCCGGCCAAGGGCACACCCGAGCGGGTGGCCCGCATCCACCGCGACCTGGGCCGCAGGCTCGGCTGATCAGGCGGCGCGCAGGGACTCGTAGTAGCGGTCGAGCCAGCCGTTGGACCAGCCCCAGACCTGGGACTGCATCACGATGCGCATGACCTCGGCACGGGAGATCTTGACCTCGCTCTCGAGCACATCGCTGTTGTCGCGGCTCACGGCCAGGGTGCGCACCGCGAACAGGAGAGGCCACATGCAGAACAGGCGGATGCGGTGGTGCTTGCGGGGGATCATCTTGACGTACTCGAGCCCGCCGCGCAGGTGACGCTCGGCCTTGTCCGCGAGCATGCCGACCACGAGGAGAGCCTCCTCGACGTGTTGAGGATCGAAGAGCTGCTCTCGGGCGATGCCCGCCTTGGCGCAGAAGCTCTCCGGGACGAAGATCCAGCCGCGCGCGAAGTCCTCGCGCATGTTTCGGATGATGTTCACGGTCTGCAGCGCCAGGCCGAACTCGCGCGCCAGGGGCATCATCTCGTCCATGCGCTCTCGGATCTCACGCGCGTGCCAGGCGAAGACCCTCGTGAGCATGAGCCCGACCCGGCCCGCCACCTCGAACATGTAATCGTCCAGATCCGCCTCGTCGCGCACGTCGGGCCCGCGCAACTGCCAGCGAGCCATGCCCCGCGCCGATTCGATGCACTCGGCCACGATGAAGTCCCGCACGGCCAGGGGAAGAGAGGAGAGCCTATGCATGACCTCGTCGGCGTGCCGCGCCACACGAGCCTCGGGATCGTCGGGATCAGTGCTGGTAAGCAGCTGCGTCAACCCCCTGGCAGCCACCTTGCCCGCCATGATGGAGGCCCACAGCTCGAGCAGCATCGACTTGCGCTCCGGGTCCATCTCGTCGTTGTCCTCGAGGAAATCGGACACCCTGAACATCAGGTAGGCGATGGTGATCGGGTCGCGCAAGCCCCTGGGGAGCTGCTCGATGCCCAAAGAGAAGGTGCGGCTCACGAGCCGCAACATGGCAACCGCATCGAAAGCGTCCTGGCCGGTTCTCCCTCGCATGGGCATCATGTAGCCATAGCCAGGGCACCATGGCAAGCCCCTGCGTCCGGTACTCTCGACAAGCGTCCCTTGATGGATTATGTGTTGGCGCCTCTGGCAGGGGACCGGGGAGACAGGACGAGGGAATCATGGGCATCATCAAGTCCCGCAACATCGGCATCGTGGCGCACATCGACGCGGGCAAGACAACGGTCACGGAGCGGATCCTCTTCTACACGGGCACCACCCGCAAGATGGGGGAGGTGCACGACGGCAAGGCCACCATGGACTTCATGAAACAGGAGCAGGAGCGGGGCATCACCATCGCCTCGGCTGCCATCTCCTGCTCCTGGAAGGACCATTCCATCACCATCATCGATACACCCGGACACGTGGACTTCACCATCGAGGTGGAGCGCTCCATGAGGGTGCTCGACGGCATCGTGGCCGTTTTCTGCGCCGTGGGCGGGGTGGAGGCCCAGAGCGAGACCGTGTGGCACCAGGCCGATCGCTACCGGGTGCCCAGGATCGCCTTTGTCAACAAGATGGACAGGCCGGGCGCGGACTTCGCCGAGGTCATCGCCCAGCTCGACTCCAACCTCGAGGCCCACCCGGTGCCGTACCAGCTTCCCATCGGTTCCGAGGATGGCTTTCGCGGCGTGATCGATCTGGTCCGCATGAAGGCCTTCCTGTTCCCGGACGGTATCGAGCACGAGGAGGAGATCCCGGACGACCTCGTGCCGCAGGCCGTCGAGCAGCGCGACGCGCTTCTCGGAAGACTCGCGGAGTATAACGACGAGCTGGCCTCCCTGTACCTTGACGAGCAGCCCGTCCCCGAGCAGATGGTGCACGACGTGACCCGCGATTGCGTGATCCGCGCCCTGTTCACGCCGGTGTTCTGCGGCGCGGCGTACCGGAACATGGGCATCCAGCCGCTCCTGGACGCGGTGACGCTTTATCTACCGAGCCCCCTGAACAAGGGCGCGGTGGTTGGACACTCGCTCCAGGATCCGGAGAAGACCCACCGCAGACACCCCACCGCGGTGGATCCCTTCTGCGGCCTGGCGTTCAAGGTCATCCACGACCCCTACGTGGGTCAGCAGACCTTCGTCAGGACGTACTCCGGCACCCTGCGTACCGGCGATACGCTCCTGAACGCCACGACGGGCAAGAACGAGCGGGTGAGCCGGATTCTCCGCATCAAGGCCAAGGACCGGATAGACATGACCGAGGTGGGTCCTGGTGAGATCGTGGCTCTCATCGGCCCCAAGAACACGTTCACGGGCCACACGCTGTGCAGCCGAGAGGCACCTTTGCTGCTCGAGTCCATGACCGTTCCAGAGCCGGTCATCAGCGTCGCGGTGAGCGCGGATGGCAACCGCGAGAAGGAGAAGCTGCACAAGTCCCTTCGCAAGATGGCGCTGGAGGATCCGTCGTTCACAGTACGTCAGGTGGAACGCACCGGCGAGACCGTGATCGCCGGCATGGGCGAGCTTCACCTGGAGATCATCGTTGACCGGTTGCGAACGGAATTCGACGTGGTGGCGGCCGTGGGCAAGCCCTCGGTGGAGTACCGCGAGACCATCACGCGCGAGTGCCGCCACCAGCACCGCCACGTCAAGCAGACCGGTGGCAAGGGACAGTTCGCCCAGATCGTCCTGCACGTCGAGCCCAACCCAGGCAAGGGCTGCGAGTTCGTCAACATGATCGTAGGCGGCGCCATCCCCATCGAGTTCATCCCGGCCATACGAAAGGGGGTGGATGACGTCTTGAAGACGGGCGTCATGGCGGACTTCTCCGTGGTGGACGTGAAGGTGATCCTGGTGGACGGCGCCGCCCACTCGGTGGACAGCTCGGAGCTGGCCTTCCGTACCTGCGCCCGCGCATGTTTCAAGGAGGCGTTCCTCGAGGCAGGCCCGCAGCTGCTCGAGCCCATCATGTACGTGGACATCGCGACGCCCGACGACTTCATAGGTGATCTGGTGGGAGATCTGAGCCGCCGGCGAGGCCACGTGCTCAACATGCGCCGTTTCCGCAAGGGCAGCCAGAAGATCGAGGCCGAGGCGCCTCTCATGGAGCTGTTCGGCTACGCCACCACGGTGCGATCCCTGTCCTCGGGCCGCGCCAACCACTCCATGGAGATGAAGCGCTTCTCACCGCTTCCAGCGTCCCTCATGGATGGTGTGCTCGCCGAGGCGCGAGAGCGCCTCCACCCCGTCAGATGAGCACTCGCAGCACAACCAGCATCGCGTTTTGGGCCCCCCTGCCCTCGCCCATCACTCGCACAGGTTGCTGACGCGCCTGCACAGGGTGGGCATGGTGCCCAGTAAACGGGCCACGGCCACGACCACCACGTACCCTTCGCCAGCGGTGCAGGAGGCGCAATCGGCCGCGCCCGAGATGTCCGTGAACAGCATCTCCACGTGAGGCTGGCTCGTGCCATGAAGCAGGTACACTCGCCCCTCGTCGAACATCAACCCGCAGGTCTCCCATGACGCGTGACCACCCACGACCACGTAATACTGATCGAAGTCGATGAGGATGGGCGGCGGGGGATCCTCCATGCACTCGCTGGCCTGGGCCAGGAACTCATCCCATGTGGGCTGATCCATGATCATGCCCTCGACGGGGGTCGTGGGCGCAGAGCAGCGGCTCCACCTCTCGTGAAACAGCCCCACAAACGGCAGCTCCTCGGCCTGCTCCACGTCCGCGATGGCGGGGCACGAACCGAAGAGAACCACATCATCTCCCCCGTCCTCATCGTTTAAAACGTCGGCATCCGTGTCCGCGTCGCCATCCGGCTCGATGCGGCTCGTCGCCACGAACGCGAGCACGGCCATCGCGCCCGCAGCCCAGGCGGGCGCCCTGCCCAACCCGGGCCGCCTCATACGCCCGGTCCACCACCACGACGAGGGCAGCACGACGAGCGCCCCGATGTCCGAGTAGTCGACCACCCGTGCGAACTGCATGATCCCGAGCTCATTGACGGCATCGATGACCGGCTGGACGAGCGGGCTCTTGAACAGCACGAACAGAACGGCCGTGGCGACATGCACCAGGGTCCTGGCACCTGGCAGGAGCGCCGTGCCGAAGGCCGCAAGCAAAAAGACCCCCGCCACGTCCGAGAGCTTGCCCGTGAGCCAGTTGTGGAAAAGTGCCTTGAGCAGCAGGTCGTTTGTCACCAGCACCGCGAGGCACCCTAAGAAAAGAGGCGACGTGAGGATACCAACGCGTGAGATCGCCGACTCCTGCCGGTTGACCATGACACACTGATATTACGAGATCCGTCCTGCGTCCAGAAACCGCCCGATCAGCCCGCAGATCACCCCTCGGGCCGATCCGAGGGCGGGGTCTGAGAGGGATCGTCCGTCCTCTCGGGCACGAGCTTGGGGTTGTGGGCCAGGCGAAGGGCCTCATCGCGATCGATGAGGCCCTTCTCGACCAGGCGGCCCAGGGACATATCCAGTGTGAGCATGCCGGACTGCGCAGAGGACTGGAGAACGCTCATGGCCTGGTGCATCTTGTTGTCCCGGATCATGGTACGTATGGCCGGGGTGGCCACCATGACCTCGAAGGCAGCCACGCGGCCCCTGCCATCGGCGCGGGGCAAAAGCCTCTGGCTCACAACGCCCACGAGGCTGGCGGCGAGCTGGACGCGTGCCTGTGGCTGCTGGTGCGGCGGGAACACATCCACGATGCGATCAACCGTCTGCACGGCGTCGTTGGTGTGCAGGGTGGCAAGCACGAGGTGGCCGGTCTCGGCCGTGGTCAGGGCGGCGGAGATGGTCTCCTGATCCCTGAGCTCACCGATGAGGACCACGTCCGGATCCTGGCGCAGGATGTACTTTAAGGCCGTTGCGAATCCCAGTGTGTCTGAGTGCACCTCGCGCTGGTGAATAATCGACTTCACGTTCCTGTGGACGTACTCGATGGGATCCTCGATGGTCACGATGTGACAGCTCGTCAAGCGGTTGATCCGGTCCACGAGGCAGGCCAGTGTGGTGGTCTTGCCCGATCCCGTGGGCCCCACCACGAGAAGGAGACCTTGAGGTGTCCTGCCCATGTCGAGCAGGCCCTGCGGGAGGCCAAGGTCCTCGGCGGCAGGGATGACCGAGGGGATGGACCTCAAGGCGGCGGCCATGTTGCCCCGTTCCCAGTAGACGTTCACTCGGAAGCGGTTCCCCCCATCGATGGTCAACGAGAAGTCCAGCTCGCGTTCCAGCTCGTGGATACTGCGCTGCCTCTGGCCGAGGAGTGAGTAGATGAGCAGGCGCAGATCGCCTGCGCCGAGGGGGGGCACGTCGATGGGAACGAGGATTCCATCGATGCGCAGGATGGGCGGGCTGCCCACAAAAAGGTGCAGGTCCGAGGCCCCGCGCTCGAGCACGTGCCCGAGCAGCGACTGCATGTCGAGCCCCGACGCTGCACCCCCTTCATCCGTGCGGAACACAGAGACGCCGGTCTCCATGCCCCTGCAGGAGAGATCGAACTCCTCCGGGTTCGAGGCGTGGGCCTTGCCCATCTCATGGGTGATGAGCCCCTTGCGGTACAGCCCGAGAAGAGCCCTGTTGAACGGGACGATGCCCGGATCCGTGGAGGCCTTCATGAGATCCACGAGATCGTCCACACGCTTTTCCGCGATGAGCCTCGCGGCCGCTGGCGTGACCGTGAGCATCTCCACGGCCACGACCCTGCCCTTGCCGTCCTTGCGCGGCATGAGCCTCTGGCTCACGATCCCTCGAAGCGACAGGGACAGGTCCGTGGCCACCTGTGAGCGATGCTCCTCGGGAAAGTAGCTCAGTATGCGCTGCAAGGTCTGCGACGTATCGATGGTGTGCAGCGTTGCGAGCACCAGATGGCCGGTCAGAGCGGCTTGCAGGGCGACGCGCATCGTGGCGATGTCGCGCATCTCTCCGATGAGGATCACGTCGGGGCTCTCGCGCAGCGCTTCGCGCAGGGCCACGTCGAAGCTCTCCGTGTCCGTGCCGACCTCGCGCTGCGTGACGCGACCCGTGAGGTCCGCATGCACGAACTCGATGGGCTCCTCCACCGTGACGATGTGCACCTTGCGCGTCGTGTTGATGCGGTGCACCACGGCCGCAAGCGTCGTGCTCTTGCCCGAGCCCGTGGCGCCCGTGACCAGAACGAGCCCGCGCTGCAGGTCCGCGAGGGCCGCGACCTGCCAAGGCAGCCCCAGTTCCTCGAACGTCAGCTCCCCACCCGGAAGGGCACGGGCCACGAGGCTCAAGGCACCCATCTGGCGAGCCAGGTTGATCCTGAAGCGCCTCGCGCCGAGAGTCCAGCCAAGGTCCATGTCGCCTTTCTCCCTGAACGTGCACAGAGCACTGGGGCTCACGGTCTTCGCGAGAAACTCCTCCATGACCTCACGGCTCGTGGGCGCCACGTCGAGAGGCACCACCGATCCGTGCAGCCTCACCGCCGGCGTCTTGCCCTCGCACACGAACAGATCGGATGCCTTCCACTTCTCCATGGAGGCCAGCATCTTTTCCACCGTGGCAGCGACCAACCCTTCCTTCGTTTCCATGGGTCGATCGTATCTCGCCCCGGTATGGGCTGTCCATCGGCCGCCACTTGACCTGGCGTGCAAGAGGGTCCGACAATGCCGTTCATGGCCGATGAGAAGCTGTTCGTGAGCAGGCCGGATCTCGACAGGATCGACACGCACATCGTCGAGGCCGGGAAGGACGGGGATCGCCCCTGGGTCAGGCTGGAGCAGACCATCTTCTATCCCGAGGCCGGAGGCCAGCCCGCCGACCGAGGGACCATCCAGGGGGTGGGAATCATCGACGTCGAGGAGCGTGGCGGATGCGTCCTTCACTTCGTCGAGCGTCCCCTCGAGCCAGGCCCGGTCACGGCCGTGCTGGACCAGGACCGACGTCTGGACCACTGCCAGCAGCACACGGCCCAGCACCTCATCACCGCATGGCTGCTCGCGCACCAGTCGATGCCTACCACGTCGTTCCATCTCGGCGAAACATACTCGTCCATCGATGTGGACGGGCCAGTGCCCGACGCGAGCACGATCGAACGATTCGAGGACGGGATCAACTCCCTGGTGCGAGAGAACCGCAAGGTGACGGTCACCTGGGCCGACCCCGGGGACATGGAGAGGCTCGGCGTTCGGAGCCGGAGGCTCCCTGCGGGGCACGTTGGCAAGCTCAGGCTCGTGGGCATCGAGGGCGTGGACCTGAACACCTGCGGGGGCACGCACGTGCAGAGCCTGGCAGAGCTGCAGATCGTGCACCTCACGGGTGCCCAGGGAGCCAGAGGAGGCGCCCGGATCTTCTTTCTGGCCGGCAACCGGGTCATGGCCCGGCTCCGGGCCACCCTGGGCATCGAGGCCGAGCTCAAGAAGAGGCTCGGCACGGCGCCCGACCGATTCGCGCAGGTCATCGACGGGTGGCATGACGAGAAGAGGATGCTCGAGAGGCGCATTGCCGGGCTCGAGGCGCAGGCGTCCTCGCAGGAGGCGCAGAGACTGGCCCTGACCGAAGGCCCCCTGATAGCAAAGTCAGTGCAAGGTGCCGATCCCGAAAGGCTGCGAGCCCTGGCGCGAGCCATCCTCGATCTGAGGCCCGAGGCTGTCGTGGTCCTGGCCGGGGAGTCGGGGGATCCGCCCGTGGCCAGCTTCATCGTGCAGTCAGGCGAGAGAGGCCCAAACGACGTGTCTGCCCTGGGGTCGCGAGTCCGCGACGTGCTGGGCGCAAAGGGCGGAGGCAGGGGCAGGCTGTTCATGGGACGAGGGGGACGAGTGGGTGCAGGCTTCCCGCCTGACGGGCTTTCGTTCCCGGCTCGCTAGTACGATGGGACGACGGTCCCTGCACCCGATGCCAGGCTGGCGGCGAACTGCGCGGCCGCCCCGTCCATGGCGTCCAGCACCGAGACACGAAGAGTGCCCTTGATCGAGCTGTCCAGGGCCGCAAGCGGTATTCCAGAAAACAGAGGGAACGTCAGCAGGAGGAGCGGTACGAACCAGCCCATGTGAGCCAATTTGAACTTGCGGTCGCTCTTGCCCACAGAGGTCACGCCCGCCCCGGAGAGCTCGACGTCCACCTTGTACATGACCTGTCGCTTGACGGTCGTGTACGTCACCTCCGACTTGACGTGGATCCCCGACATTCCCTCTGCCTCGCTGGCCTTCTTGACCACCACGTTGCCGTAATGCTGCGAGAGGTGATGCTCCAGAAGGAAAACCATGGTGTCTGCATACCCCATGAGTAGAACCCCGACGTTCTTCTTGCCTACCTGCTTGGCCATGGCCTGGACCTTCTTCTTCTCGTCTCCGGCATCGATCCCCACGAGAGTTGTCGGGCCATACACGCCGGTGGTCATCGTGGCTCCCATGCTCTCTGAATCGTCCACGATGATCACGACCGGTGCGTTCGAGAGAGTGCCGTTCGGCGCACCTGTTTCCCACTTGCTCTGCACGTAGTCGAAGCTGTCCCTCGCATCTACAGCCGTCACCGTCGGGCCGCAGGCGGCAAGCGACACCACGAGCAGGATCAGGTGAAAGGAGAGCAGGATCTGGATATTCCTCTTGCTGGTCATTTCGCTATTCTCCTTCTGGGTGATAGGGATCAGCTCTTTTGCCAGATTCCCCCGCATCACACCCCATGGGCGACGGCTGGATCATATATCACTGACGTCGCGACATGGCAAACCATATCTGACATCTGGCGTCACCACAAAGGGATACAAACTACGTGTACAAAGTCCGTCAAGGCGACATGTCAGGCTAGTCCCGCCCCCGGGTCGAGTACGTCCCGGATCATTCAGGGCTGAAACCCACCCTACCTGAAATCGAGGGGTTACGGGTGAGTTTCAGGTCAGGTCAGAGGCAGTAGTTGCCCAGGGCCTCCGAGATCCAGCCGCAGGCTTGGCCGCACAGCGCACAGTCGCGGTCGCGTACCACACCGTCCTCGCACCAGCGTGCGTGGCCGTCCACCGTGCAGAGGCCCGCGAAATCGAGCACTTCCGCCTCGCAGGGCCCGGGCACCACGCACCTCATGTAGCCGTCGAGGGTGGTGTTGCAGGTCTCGCCGGGCCCGCAGTCGTCGGTGTTCACGACACCGTCTGCGCACCAGACGGCGGTCGAAATGCCTACGCATCGCCCCTGCAAGGTCTCGCCCGCGCAGGGGTCCGCAAGGATGTACGGCGCGATGAACGAGGCGTTGGCTTCCTCGTCCAGCCTCGTGTAGTGGCTGTCGCCCAGGCAGGCCGTGCCGGACTCGCCCATGGAGAGCACACCGTAGATACCCACATTGTCCGCCGTGTCGCCCCAGAGGAGCGGCCCGCCCGAGTCGCCATCGCACGTACCCGTGGTACCGTCGCCGCTCACGACGTAGGCCGAGCCCGACTCGCTCGCGACCTGGAGCACCACCCACCACCTGAGCGAGTTGGATCCGTCGCCATAGGTGGTGTGGCCATAGCCCACGGCCTGCACCAGCCGGCCATCCAGGCTCTGCACCGGTGCCAGGTGCGAGCGCAGAAAGGCCACGCCATCCGCCAGCGGGTCTTTCGTGAGGTGGATCACCGCGATATCGTGAGTCACCTGGCCCACGCCGTAGAACGGGTGCAGATCCCAACTCGTGGAATCGTAGGTGAATAGAGGCGACCGCCAGTCGCGGCCCACGTGGAACTTGACCCATGGCGGGTTCGTCCGGAGGCAGTGAGCGGCCGTGAGCACGGTCGAGGGCCCGATGACGGTGCCGGTGCACATGGCCGTCCCGCCTATCTCCACCATGCCGACAGCGCTGGCCTGCGCGTCCGTGAGCGATACCACGGATGGATCGAACCCCTCGTCACCATTGATGATCCCGCTCTGCGCGATCTTCACGTCTCCGCAGAACGGCTCGTGGTCGATGGGTCGCTGGTCGCAAGACGCGCACAGTGCCGCAAGGCCGACAGCCTGCATCGCCCGGATCTTCATCGGCATGGCATCCTCCATCAGACCATGTGTACCACGAACCGACAGGAGCGGCTCTCAAGACGAATTCCAGGTCATGCATTGCATCGAGCCAGGCGGATCGGTTGACGACGACTGTCACGCGTGGCAGCCTCGGCGATGACAACACGGGGAGGCGAGACCATGCACGAAACGACGACCATCATTGCATGCGCCCTGGCACTGGCGCTCGTGACCGGTTGCAAGAAGAGCAACGGAGGCGACCAGGACACGAGCGTCGTGACCGACACGATGGACGACACCGCACAGGACACGGCGACCGACACCGCGCAGGACATGGCAACCGAGGACACTGCGGACGACACGCTCGAGGAGCCGGAGTCGCCGGCCACGTGCGCCGGGCCGGACTCGATCACCCTCGAGTTCCTCCACCCGGACGAGTCGCCCGTCGCAGGGATCCCAGTGGCGTTGAAGTGCCTCGATCAGGTCCGGACCGCGCCGAGCGGTCCGGACGGAAGGGTCACCTTCGCCAACCTGGACCTCGAGTCCATCCCGGTGGACTTCACCTTCGTGGACGGAGGGGCGGCCTACTCGCTGGTGGGTGTGGGTGGCATGCGGGCCGTCCCCGATCCCTTCACTTTCTACGTCGAGGATCCGGAGGCTCCGGTCGATCCCGATCCCGTGCTCATGACGGGCGACATCATCCGCTCCGTGGCGGATAGCTGGGTTGCCATCGCCACCACGGCCCCGCACTGGCTGGAGATCGAAGAGGATCGATACGAGATCTACACCGTGGACGCAACGGGCCTGACCCTCGTTGCCATCGAGTACACATCGACAGGGGACCAGGCCCTGCCCCTGGGATACCTCATGGTGGGCTACGACACGCCGGACGCGGGAACGGACGGACCCACGCTGGACTTCACCTCACCGGACGGCACTCTGGACGATGCGGATCTGACCCTGACCTACGACCTCGCCGCAGGCAGCCCCCTCTCGACCATCTTAAAGCCGTCGGACGAGGCCTCACCGCCCACGAGGCTCGATACGGGCATGAGGATCATAGGCTACGACGCCTCGGGCGACTTTCTCATGTACGGGTTCACCACGGGATGGACGGGCGACTTCTCGACGGACACGCTGGAGGTGGCCTACATCGACGCCGGTCTCGCCGCGTCCACGAGCATCGCGGGCGAGCTCATCTTCGAGGATCCCGGGCGCGCCTTCATCTACGTGCACAACCTGACCACGGATCCATCGACGTGGACGACCCTGGCCATCCACGACCTGCCCGGGTTGCCCGGGTTCTCCGTGAGCACGCCGGTGACCTTCGCCACGGAGATCCAGGTCGTGTTCCCGGGCTGGACAGGTGCGGCCATGCAGTACCACATCCGCCTCGACGGCTACTGGGGTGTTCTGAGCTACGCAGACGAGCTGAGGTGGAACGTGACCGTGCATCCGGAGACGACGTCGTTCAGCTTCGGTGAGCTTCCCTGGCCAGAGTCCGTGCCGATCCGCGACGTGCTCGCTCCCGGCTCCTACCACTTCGGCGCCACGAGCGCTCACTACACGGATGATCCCTATGTCGACTACCGGATCTGGGACGACGACTGGGCTGATGCCAGCTGGATCGGTTTCGCAACGGACTCCCGCTATCGCATGGCAACTCCCTGATCCGCCTCCCTGGAGATCTCTTCGAGGCCTCGCCCCTCACGGCGCGGCGTAGATCACCCGCACGACCTGGCCGGTGGACGCGGCGCACCTCGCCTCGTCCCCGTGCACGTCCAGTGTCGCAGCCTGACCGTCCAGGGTGGCGGACCTGGCCACGAGACCGTGGTGGACAGACGGCAGGACCACCCAGAAGGCACGGACCTGCTGGGCATCGCCGCCCGGATGTAAAACGCTCATCGTGAAACCAAGCTCCATGCCTTCATCGACCTCGGCCCACGTCGGATCCGTGAACCGCACGAGGGCACGGTTCAGCCAGAAGTCCAGCCAATCGAGCGCTGTCCATACTGACACGCGTCGCCCGGACGCATGGTCCAGAAGTGCGCGCAACCACGATGGGTGCCTGGCGAAGTGGATGGGGTGGTGGCTCACGACCAGAGGCAGCCTCCTGTCGTAGGCAAGCCCCGCAAACTCGATGCTCATCCTCGTGTAGGTGGTCAGGTCGGGCGCCACGAGGTTGCCGTCGTGGATCTCCATTCCAAGGCTCTTGATGCTGGCCGAAGGGAGAGCGTCGTCGCCTAGGTGCGTGGACTGCTGCAGCACACCCATGAGCCGGCCGTCGGGGCCCACGAAGCGCATGGGCAGGGCGCTGCCGTTCACGTAGCCGGGTCCAGGTGTTGTCACCGTGACCAGCGAGTTGAAGTT
>JBFYZU010000397.1:0-7083 GCA_041309365.1 Myxococcota bacterium | reverse complement strand
CGCGGGTACCCTCGCGGACGGGCCCCCGGCGAACCGCCCTCATGCCCCGCCCTGACGCTGACGGCGACACGTCCCAGACCGATGCTCAACGCCCACGAGTGACGCCGCAAGGGCACGCGCTCGCCCATGGGTTCGGCGTTCGACGGCCGCATGTCCTGTTCACCGGGGAGTCGCAAGCACAGAAGCTATCTGACCGGTGTTGAGGTCACTCGTGGCGGCGTGCGTCGTACATTGCGAGCAGGCGTCCGCGCGCGTCAACGATCTCCTGAAGGCGCTGGTCACATCTTCCACGCTATCCCCCCGCCCGCCGCGAGCAGCGTCACGATCGCCTCGGGCTTCTGCTCGGGAGCAAAGCCTCGCTGGCGCTTCTGCTTCGGCAGCTCTTTCGCTGCCAACTCGTCCACTCCCAGCGCCCGCATCGTTTCGACGACCAATGGCAACCCAGCCCGGGCGGTGACGTCGTCTCGCTTGGCCTGCACCGATCACTTCCTGGGCTACTTCATCTCTCGACTCAAAGCCAACGAGAATCCCACGATCATCGCAGACAATACGACTGGATGATCACGGCCAAGCCCGTGCGCACGCGCAGGGGCGAGGTCATGGAGTTCGTGTCGCTGGAGGACGAGACCGGCGTGTTTTTGGCCACGTTCTTCCCGGACACCTACCAGCGCTACGCCCACCTCATGCTCACGGCCGGCCCCTACGTGGTGGAGGGCAAGGTGGACGAGGACTTCGGACACGTGACGCTGACCGTGGAGCGCATGAAGCTCATCAGCTGACGCCGCCGGTCACGGGGAAATGGGGCGCAAGACGGTTTGCAGGCCGGCCCGGACGCGCTACGATCCGCGAAACCGGGAGGTCCCCATGAGAAGATACGTGCTGACGGGCGGCGTCGCAGCCTTGCTCTTTGTGGCAGCGAACGCCGATGCGGGCGAGATCGTGAAGGGGCCGTGGCTGCAGAACGTCACGCCGGACGGGGTCACCGTGATGTGGGAGGACGGTGCCCTGGAGCCGGACGCGCCATCGGTCGACTACGGGCGGACGGAGGCCTGCGAGATGGGCAGCGTCGCCGCGACGCACGCCGACGTGAACGGGTACCACGTCTACTCGGCGCGCATCGAGGGGCTGGACCCGTCCACGCAGTACCACTACCGCGTGACGTCGGGGGCCACATCCACGCCGGCCGTGACGCTGCGCACGGCGCCGGAGCCCGGCACCACGGGGTTTCGCTACTACGTGACGGGGGACAGCCGCAGCAACCCGGGAGTCTGGGGCGCCATCACGTCCATGATCCTCGCCGACATGCAGGAGTACCCGCCGTACAACCAGACCCTGGTCGTGAACACGGGCGACGTGGCCGCGGACGGCAGCGAATACGACGACTGGGATCAGCTGTGGCCCCCCGCACGCGCGACTCTGGGGGTCATGCCTCTCTACGTCGCGCTCGGCAACCACGAGGACCAGACGACCGAGGAGTCCGACGCCTTCATCTACGGGTACTTCGACTTCCCGTACGTCGAGTCCGGATCCACGGACGAGAAGTGGTTCTCGCTCGACCACGGCGGCGTGCACATGACGTTCGTCGCCATCTTCGCCGAGGAGGGGTACGTCTCCGGCCCGCAGCACGACTGGCTCATCGCGGATCTCGAGGCCGCGCGGACCGATCCCGGCGTGGCGTGGACCTTCGCCTTCATCCACTTCACGCCCTGGTCGCTGGGCAATCACGGCGAGTCCGACGCAGTGGATCTGCGCGCGCACCTGCACCCGGCCTTCAGCATCGTGCCCGTGGACGCCGTCTTCGGCGGCCACAACCACCTCTACGCGAGGTACGCGCCCATCGACGGGGTTACCTACATCACCGAGGGCGGCGGCGGAGCGAGCCTGCACGAGGACCTCTACACCGAGTGGGAGGGCGGGACGCTGATGTACGCCGAGGGCGTGCACAGCTACATGACCGTGGACGTCGAGAGGGACGTCGTCGCGATGCGCGCGCTGGACCTCGAGGGGATGCTCATGGACTGGGTCACCCTCGGAGGCACGGACGCGGACCGTCCCCCGCTCGCCGACGCGGGCCCCTCGTCCGTGACGTACGTGGGCAACGCCGTGACCCTGGACGGCAGCGGCAGCCGCGATCCGGAGGACGCGAGCCTCGCCTACCAGTGGACCCAGGTGACCGGACCTGCGGCCTCCCTGTCCGCTTTGGACATCGTGAACCCGTCTTTTGACCCTGACCAGGCCGGGACGTACGTGTTCGCGCTGAGGGTGAGCGACGGCACCACGACGTCGGCGCCTGACCACGTGCAGATCGACGTCCACGCGGGGATGCTGACGTTTGCGGCCGTGGCCGACACCTACGTCGACGAGGACGAGCCTGATGAGGGTCACGGGGGCTCGGACACCCTGTATCTGGACATGGGCACGACCTACAGCCCCACCGAGAACCAGCACATCTACCTGCGCTTCTCGCCCACGGGTATCGGGGGGGCGGTGTCGGGCGCCACGCTGCGACTGTTCTGCGTGAACGAAGGCTCCGAGGCCGACGTGCTCACCTCGTCGGACGTGTCATGGTCCGAGCAATCCCCCACCTGGGGATCGCCCCTGCCGGCCGACGGCCTGCTGGCGGGCCGGCTGGCCCCGACCAGCGAGGAGTCGTGGGTCGAGGCGGACGTCACGCCTGCCATAACGGGCGACGGCCCCGTGACCTTGATCCTGCGGCCCGTCGAGAGCAACGGGGCGGACTTCCACTCCCGCGAGAACCTGCACCCTCCCGAGCTCGTGGTCACGTGGAAGGACGACGCACCCGACGATCCTGCCTGCACGGTGACCTCAGACCAGTACCAGGTGCCAAACGGCATCGAGGTCGGCTTCTCTTCCACGTCGGCCGCCGCCCCCGGGGCGAGCATCGTGAGCCGGGAGTGGGACTTCGACTGGAGCGGGTTCGCGTTCACGGTCGAGGCGACGGGGGAGACGGCAAGGACGACCTTCTGGGGAGTCGGCAGCACCACCGTGGCCCTTCGGGTCACGGACGACGCCGGCCGGACCGGCATCTGCACGACTGCCGTGACCGTCCTGCCGGTCGACCTCATCGACGATCCCCCCGGCGGATGCAGCTGCTCGATCGCATGGTGACATGGAACGCGATGCGGCATGCCCGCGAGCGGAGCCGCCCGGAGAAGCACCGTCCCTCTCACCCGTCCCACCGGCGCCGGCCGAGGATGAACAGAGGCGTCAGCATCGGAAGAATCCAGGCGAAGCTCGACCAGTCCCGCGCCGACAGCTCCTTCTTGCCGAAGCCCACCATCACGAGGACCGTGGCCGCGATCAGGATGAGGTAGAGCGGGAGCATGAGCCAGAAGTACCGCGTGCCCGGGTATCGCCAGGGCGTGATCCGCACGACGAAGAGCTCTGCCGCGAGCCACAGGAGGATCCCGGCCGCGGCGACCCACACGCGGCCCTCGACCAGCCAGACGACCGCGAGCGCGAGCAGCCAGACGAAGCCGCCCGACCAGCCGATCAGCCAGCCGAGCTTCTCCCCCCGCCTCGCGCCGGATGCCATCCGCCGATGCTAGCCGCGATCGGCACGAGGGGCCAGGGCAGGATCGCCCGGCCCAGGCAGGGTCCCCGGCTCACGCCACGTGCAGCATGATCTCGAGAGGCGATACGAGGCCGGTGGGGCGGCCACATCGCGGCCCCAGGGCTCGACATCGAGGCCAACCGCCCGGGCGAAAGCGACGTGCCGTCGGGGTGGACAGAAATAGCCCGCGAGTCGCAGGTCAGTCGGGGTCGCGGTGCAAAATGGTGCCGGAGGCGCCCACGGCCCACAGGTCGCCCGCGGGAGAGCCCCATATTCCGGTCAGCGAGTTGAACGTGAGGGAGCGGGGCAGGATGTAGCTCGCGCCGTTCCAGTACAGCATCCTGCCGTACTGGCCAACGGCCCACATCTCGGAGTCGGAGGCAAAGAACGCGTCCTGGAACGCAAAGTACCCCGTCGTCGAGAACAGCTCGGAGACGGTCGAGCCGTCGAAGCGCAGCAGCTTGCCCGGGACCGTGAGCATGAGCACCACGCCGGCCGTCGTGCCGTGCATGCCCGCGACCTGCACCTCGTCGTCGGTCGCGGGCAGATCCGCCATCCGCTGCCACCGGTCGCCGTCGTAGGCGAGCAGCACGTCGCCGGCCGCCCAGACCCGGTCCGGGGCCAGGCCGGCAAGGGCGTCCAGGTGGCCGGCCCCGCGGCCGTGGTGCACCCTGAAGCTCGTGCCGTCGTAGTGCAGGAGCATGCCCTGGTCGGTGACGGCCCAGGCGTCGTTTGGCCCGCTCGCCCACACGTCGCGCACCACCGGCTCGTCGGCCGCCGAGAAGGCGAGCCGCGTCCACCGCGTGCCGTCCGTCGCGTGGACGCCTCCATCGTTGTCCACGACCCAAAGCTCGCCCGGGGCCTGGCCGAAGACGTGGAGCAGGTACAGGCCCGTCTCCGTCAGCGAGCTCTCGACCAGCGTCCACCCCGACCCCGCCCAGTGGTACATGTCCCCGAACCACCCCACGATCCACACGTCGTCGGCGCCCGTGCCGCCGACCCCGTGCAGGTAACCGCTGGACACCGAGGTGTCCTCTGTCCACGCCGACCCGTTCCAGTGCACGATGACGCCGTGGTCGCCGACGGCCCAGACGTCGTCGGTCGCGGCGCCCCACACGGAGAACAGCTCGTCGGATACCGTCGTGTCGGTGGAGTTCCACGAGTCGCCGTCCCAGTTGAAGGCGTGGCCCGCGTACCCCACGGCCCAGACGTCGTCCGTCGCGAAGCCGTGCAGGTCGTCGAGGTCGCTGGCTCCGGAGACCCAGGCGGAGGTCCATGCGCTTCCCGTGAAATGCGCGGCCGTGCCGTAGCGGCCAACGGCCCAGACGTCGTTCGAGGCCGCGCCCCAGACGGCCGCAAGGTCGTCGGTGGTGTCGGAGTCGAACAGGGTCCAGTCGTGGCCGTCGTAGTGGATGGCCGTCCCGTCGACACCCACGGCCCACACGTCCGACGGCCCGAGCCCGTGCACGCCGAGCAGGTCGTTCGTGGTGGGCGTCGTGTAGCCGGTCCACTGCGACCCGTCGAAGTGGTACGCGACGCCGTCCGTGCCCACGGCCCATCCCTCGCCCGACGCGTCGAGCCACACGTCACGGATGCCCTGCGGCGCGTCCACGGCCACCTCGGTCCAGTCCAGGCCGTCCCACTGGTAGAAGGTGACCGGGTCGTACCCGTAGCCCGTGACGTAGCCCCAGGCGTCGTCCACGCCCGTCTGCCAGATGTCGCGCATGTAGTGGCCGCCCGACGCCGTGCCCAGCGTCCACCCCGATGCGTCCCTCGTGGCGACGACGCCGGCGCCTCCCATGGCCGTGACCGTGTCCGAGGCGCTCGGGCCCACCTCGATCATCGAGGTGTACGTGAGGGAGTCGGTGCAGGACCACGCGCCCCCGGTCCGGTCGCACGTCAGCCCCCAGGGCCCCACGACCCACGGTCCGGCACCCGGCACGACGTGCACGGCGGTGTACGAGTTGAAGAAGGCCGGCAGGGGCGACTCGTTGGTGAAAAACTCGCCGTCGTAGTGCACCACCAGGCCGTTCTGGCCGGTCATCCAGATGTCGTCCGGGCCCGTGCCCCATATGGACGTCCAGCCCATGGCGTAGCCAGGGTCGATGGACTCGACCGAGCTGCCGTTCCAGTGCAGCACCTGGGCCGCCCCGGTGACGGAGAAGTAGACGTCGTCCGTGGCGTTGCCCCAGATGCCCGTGACAGCAAGGCTCGTGGACTGGTCGAGGTTCTCCCAGGTTTCCCCGTCGTAGTGCCTGAGCACCCCGAAGACGCCTCCGACCCAGACGTCGTCTTGTGCCAGCCCCCACACGGTGGAGAGGTTGGCCGACGGCATGTCCCACTGCTCCCACGTCGTGCCGTTCCAGTGGCGCACCATCCCGTATGCGGTCACCCACAGGTCGTCCGCGGCGAATCCCCAGAGGTCGGTCAGCACCGAGCCGTCGTAGATCGAGGACCAGGCGCTGCCGTCGTAGTGGAGAAGCCTCGTGGTCGCCAGCGCGAACATCTCGTCGGGTCCCGTGCCCCACAGGGCGCGTATGCTCTCCATGTTCTCGGACGACACCCACTCCCACCACTCGCTGCCGTCGTACATGAGGATCTGCCCCGGGTCCCCGGCCATCCACACGTCGCCGCCGGCGTTGATCCACACCGCGTACATCGTGTTGCCGTGGGGGGTGGGGTTCTCCCAGCACCAGCCCTGGTGGTTGCAGAACGCGGTGGGGCTCATGCCGCTGGTGTCGACGTCCGGGTCGGTGAGCACGTCGGCGTCCGGATCGACGGCCACATCGCTTCCCGTATCCGTCGCGTCTGCGTCGAGCCCGTCCTCGGCGTCTGCATCGTCCCCGGCGTCGGCGTCAGGCTTTTTGCCCGAGCCGCACCCCGACGTCACCACCACCGCCAGAAGGAGCCGCACGAGCCCCCACGCGCATATCCGTGCCTCATGTCCCATGACCCGATTCTAGGCCAGGACCCCGATCGAGTCGAGCCCGGCCCCACCGTGCCGGCAAGGCCCGCCTGCCTCTCGCATCGCCTCATGGGAAGCGCAGAGGACGGATGCGGCCTCCATCATGTCCTCCGACTTCACGGACCGACAAGCCACGGGAAAATGCAGGCGCTTTCATGCAAGCTCGCCGGGCCTTGCCCCCGCTGACCCCGTGGTGCCTTGCCGATAGGGGAAGCCAGGATAACCCGGAGCACGGGATCGACGAGCCTCTACCGGCGTCGCGCTGGAGGAGGCGCGGCGGGAGCCGGTCGTCCCCGGAGTCGAATCTGCCTGCAGGGCAGGTTCGAGTACCTGGAGTGACGGTGCAAGTCCCTCTTCAGCGAAGCCCGCCGCAGATGAACACCTGCGTCCCGGACAGGTCGTCGACGGGGATGCAGCGGCGCTCCGAGGCAGCACCGCAGACGGCGCCGTCGGACTGGTCCGTGCAGGGGTTCAGGCAGATGCAGATCTCGCCGCCGTTGACGGCCATGGCCAGCTCGGTGGGCAGGCAGCGGGAAGGCTCGCA
>JBFYZU010000396.1:0-4293 GCA_041309365.1 Myxococcota bacterium | reverse complement strand
AACTTCCTTCCCATGTACTACGCGAGCGAGGTGGCCTGCGAACTGCCGATGTGGTTGTCGGCCCTGCTCTCTAAGATGGGCCCTGGCCAGGGCTCTGCGGCCATGGACGCGGCCGTGGGAGGAGCTCTCGCGTCCGTCACCTATGCGAGCGCCATTCTCGGCCAGACCATGGGTGGGTGGGCTGCCAGCTCGCGCAGGTACGCTCTGTGGCTGGTCCTCATCGGCGTGGCGTTCACGGCCAGCCTGGTGGGCATGGGGCTCGGTTCCGGCCTGCCGGTTCTCTTTGCCGGCATCCTGTTCGCTGCCTTCTACTTCGCAGCCCAGCCCATCACGAACATGATGGTGGCCCGCACCACCTCCGGCGCCCGCCACGGGATCGTCTACGGTGTGTACTTCACTGCGGGTTTCGGCGTAGGGTCCCTGGCGCCCGTGATCGCCGGCCGGATCGCGGGCGACGGATCTCTTTCCAATGTCTTTCTGTCCATGGCAGTCATGGGTGGCGTGGCAGTTGCCCTGAGGGCCGCGTTGTTGAAAATGGTGTGGCGCGAGGCTACCATGAAGCCGAGCGGAACGAACGATCGCGAGGCCACGGCGCCCGCGGAGGTCGACTAGAGCGCATGCCCAAGATCTGCCCCAAGTGCGGTGCCATCGCGGCCGACTCGGACACGTTCTGTCATCTCGACGGGGCCGTGCTGACCGAGCACCCCGTGACGCCGCACCAGGAGGCCGCGGCCGCGCGCAGCCAGCAGATGCCGGATCCGCGCTCGCGCGAGGCCTACGTGGGCAGGACCATCCTCGAGCAGTTCAGGATAGAGGATATCTGTGGCTCGGGGTCGATGGGCACGGTCTACAGGGCCACGCAGCTCCAGATAGAGCGCCAGGTGGCCGTGAAGATCCTCCACCCCGAGCTCGCCAACCAGCCAGAGGCCGTGCTGCGATTCCACAGGGAGGCCAAGGTCGTCTCCACCATCTCCCATCCGAACATCGTGCACATCTACCTGTTCGGGCACCTGCCCGACGGCAACCTCTACATCGTGCAGGAGTACGTGCGGGGCCGGAGCCTGGCCGTCGACATGGCGCAGGGCACGATCGGCCTGAGGCGCACCCTCCACATAGCAGACCAGATCCTCAGTGCCATCGGCGAGGCCCACGCCAGCGGGGTGATTCACCGCGACCTCAAGCCGGAGAACATCATGCTCACCACGGTCGGGGACGACACCGACTTCGTGAAGATCCTGGACTTCGGAGTGGCCAAGCGCATCACCACCCAGACTTTCGCCACGCGAGACGGCCTCATCTTCGGCTCGCCGCGCTATATCTCTCCGGAGGCCGCCCAGGGCGACCGCGTGGACCAGCGCTCGGACCTCTACTCGCTGGGCGTCGTGCTCTACCAGATGCTGTGCGGCGAGCCTCCCTTCGAGAGCCGCAAGCCCGTGCAGGTCCTCATGGACCACATCAACGCGGCGCCTCCGCCCCTTCGCTCCCGCCCCGCGGCCATCGACGTGCCTGCGCAGGTGGAGGCCGTCGTGATGAAGCTCCTGGGCAAGAAGCCCGAGCACCGGTACCCCACGGCCTTTGCCGTGCGCGAGGCCCTCATCGATGCGTCCCGCAGCATGGGCATCCTCGGCCAGCCGCTTTTTTCCATGCTCCCTCCTTCCCCCCACCCGGCGCCGGTGCCGGTGGCCGCGGGCCTGAACGCGGCGTCCTCGTCCCCTGCCATGAGCGCGGTGGCGGCACCCCCTGCCCGCAATCCGGAGCCCGGGCCCATCCATGCGCGGGTGCCCACGGCCCAGGCGGAGATGGGGTTCGACGGCAGACCGGCGCCCGTGAAGGGCGCGTCCTCATCCTGCCCGGGCTACGGGGAGGTGGTGGACGAGTCGACGATGGACGGCGAGGTGCTGAGCACGGAGCAGATGTACTCCATGCAGCACAGGAGGCGGGTGCTCGTGCGCGTCCTCGTGGCCGTGGCCATCGTCGTGCTCGGGCCCGTCCTGCTCGTGGGTGCATGGTTCGGCTATCGCGCCGTCTCCCGCCGTCTCTTCACTTACGACAGAGTCGCGCAGGCGGATGTCGTGGAGGACGGTGGCGGTGTGGCGGACGGTTCGACTGCGGACGCCTCACCAGTGCCATCGCCATCGGAGTACGTGGTGCGCATCACGACGGACACGGCCCTGCCGGAGGTGGGCGAGAAGGTGGAGCTCACCTCGGAGGTCAAGGGCATCGGCGGGGAGACACCACGGGCGTGGTTCGTGATCCAGGACGTGGCAGGCGGTGAGGTCCGCATAGTGGCCAGGCAGGTACAGGCCGTGGGCGACGGCACGGAAGGCAGGGTGTTCACGGCCACGCACACCTTCGCCTTCGGCGGCGCCTTCAAGATCTACTTCCTTGCTGGCGAGAAGACCGTCAATCCGGCCTTGACCCTGGAGGTCGTCGATGAGGGCCAGGGCGACCCGGGTACGGGCAAGAAGAAGAAGAAGGCTTCCTCGACCGGTTCCACCTCGCCGGGTGGGACCTGGCTGGGCGAAGAGGGAGGCACGGATACTTCGACCCCGCCTCCGCCAGATCCTCCCGTGGACAAGACCGCCCCCATCAAGATCATCAAGATCGCTCCCGACACGGAGGAGAAGGACGATCCTCCACCCGGCAAGAAGTCATCCTGGTACTGATGCGGGAACGCGATGGGTCGATGTTTCACTTGACTCGACGGCCCGCGTGACCCAGAAATCCCACCTGGCGATCACTCGGGAGGAAGACGACCATGAAGTTCTTGAGCGCGAGAAGACTGGCTGTCCTGGTGGGGGGGATCGGAGTGGTGGCCTGCGGCTTGGCGTCGGGACCGGACACCGTGGCGCGCAAGTACCTCGAACTCGGGGCCGCGGGCGACACCGGCGCGGCCGGCGAGCTCGTGCAGAGAGGTTGCGACGACGCATCCATCATGGACGTTACGGCCATCAGGATGATGGGCGTTCCCATGACCATCGAGAAGCTCACCGTGACGGTCGACGAGAAGACGGCGGACCGGGCCACGGTGAGCTACACGGCCGAGGGGTCGGTGGACGGCAAGAGTGCGGTGACCCAGCTTCTCGGCGTCGAGGTGAAGGTGGGGAGCGTGCAGATGGACAGTGCCAGCAAGAGCGGGACGCTCGAGCTCGTCAAGGAAGGCCTCTTCTGGAAGATCGCCTGCCCCTGACGCGTGCAGGCCTCAGAAGGTCACGACGAGGCCGAACTTGTGCGTGAGCCCAGCCAGGTCCAGGCTGCCCAGCCGGACGCCGTCGATGGGGATGGGCTCGGGGCCTTCCGACGACGTGGGCTCCGGCCGCAGCCGGATCTCGATCGGTCCGGGCTGGGTGTAGCCCACCTCGTAGGTGAACCCGATAGATAGCTGCCCCGGCAGGCGGATCTTGCGCAACCACACCCCGGGCAGCGTGATCTGGATCCCTCCCCCGGCATAGATGAAACCCGAGTCGCCCCAGTCCTCCATGCCGGGAAGCAATCCGTCCGCGTCCTTCAACGCCACCCGGGTCCAGGCCCACCCGAAGTCCGCTCGGATGTACGGCTGCAGGATCTCGAGGTAGTCCGCGTCGTGGCGGAACTGGAGCCTGATGCCCACGTACATGCCGTGGCCGAGGATCCCGGTCGAGAACGTGTCAAAGAGCGTGTCGCCGTGGTGCATATAGTGGATGTATCCTGCCTCGAGGTCGAGGAGCACCTCTCTCTTTAGGTAGAGCACGCTGTAGGAGAAGGAGACGTCCAGGCTCGAGCGCACGTCCTCGCTCGACAGAACGTCGAAGCTCGAGTCGCCCGCGGTGACCCACTGACCCTCGATCCTGAGGCCCGTGGCCCGGGCAATGGACGGCAGTGCCAGAAGGGCGCAGATCGCAACGGCGGCCCAGATCGTCCTCGTGTCACTCATCGTCATCTCCTTCGCTCGTCGTGCCCGACGTGCCGAGCGACATCACGTCGCCCAGCAAGAAACCCCGGACGCTTTTCGCCGTCGATCGCCGTGGCTCGTCCATGTCGACAAACGTGAGGTAGCCGCCGGCGGACCCATGGTCGAGCACGATGCGGCTTGCCGATGGCATGAGCGATACGCCCACGACCGCCTCGTCCAGGATGATCCTGTCTATGACGAACGAGCTCATGTCGCTGACGAACCAGATCTCGTCCTGGCCTCCCGGGTCGAGGATGATCCGGTTGCCGTCCGGGTTCATGAGGAAGGTCTCGTCCCAAGAGCTCTCGAAGAGATTGATCTTGGCCATCTGCCTTCCGGCCAGATCGAGCACGAAGAGCTTG
>JBFYZU010000395.1:0-12857 GCA_041309365.1 Myxococcota bacterium | reverse complement strand
GACGTAGCCTCCCGTGCCCATGTCCGTGCTCACCACGCCGATGTGCAGGTCCGTGATGGGGATGTGCTCCGGCCTGCCCGTGACGGGGTCGATGGCCGGCGCCAGCAGGTTCCCGATGATGATGGGGAACTGCTCCACCATGCTGGCCTGCTCCTCGGCCATGCTGCTCGAGTCGTCCACCACGACGAGGATGTCGACTCCCCCGAACTCGGGCGCCGTGGCAGTGACGCAGCTCCACCCCGTGGGGCAGGCCCCGGGCGGCGGGCCCACGTCCCACCCCTCGTCGGAGACGGTGTCGGTGGAGTCGGTCGTCGGGTCCGTGTCCCCCGGCACGTCGACGGTGCCGGTGTCCTCCGAGTAGCGACCGACCTCACCGTAGCAGCCCGCGAGCAGGAAGGCGAGCAAGATGGCGATTGACCTCATGTCGGACTCCCCTGGGTCGCCGTACAGGAACCCAGCCTCCTGAATCCTAGCACAATTCGGGGCGCAGTCTGCACACCGTGTTCGAGTGCATCACCGCTCGAGGATCACGGGATCGGCCATGCGTCCCCTCGGGGCAGCAGACACCGGGACCGAGCCCAGGTCATTCTCGCGCAGGATGCGGCGCACGGTGGCCAGGGCCACGGTCATGGTGTTGTGGTCGTCGGACAGGTGAGCCAGAAGGACCCCCCTGGGAGGCCGGCCCCGCATTCGCGATGCCTCGGACACGAGCCGCGCCGCGTCCTCGTTGCACAGGTGCCCCCTGTTTCCCCTGACGCGGGCCACGTCCGCCGGGGCGCGGGGGCTCCTCGCGATCATGTCCGGATCCCAGTTGGCCTCGACGACGTAGAAATCGGCCCTCGACATGAGCCTCGCCGTGCGCTTGCCCCAGGATCCAAGGTCCGTGGCAACGGATATGCGGTAGCCCGATCCGGATGCTCCGGCGCCCAGGCAGGTGATGAGGAAGCAGGAGCAGGTGCCACCGTCGTGGGACACCTCCTGCGCCTCCACCTCGAAGGCATCTCCGACCCCGAAGGGCTCGCCCAGCCTGAAGAGCCTCCGCTCGCCCTGCCAGGGGGGGTTGCCCGCCAGCTTGCCCTCGTAGTGCAGCCTGTAGGAACGCTCCCAGTTGCTGGTGTGCATGTAGAGGGGGATGCCGTGCTTCAGCGCGAACCTGTAGGTGATGTAGTTGACGTGGTCCGAATGGGTGTGGCTCACGAGTATGCCCAGCACGTGGGAGGGCTTGACGTGGGCGGCCTCGAGCGCATCTCGAAACGCCTGCTGCGATTGCCAGCCCGCGTCCACGAGCAGCACGCGCCCACCCGCGCCGACGAGAAGGCAGTTGCCGCTGGAACCGGAGCGCAGCGGCCACACGAGCACCCCCGGTCCGTCGATTCCTGGCCAGCCTCGCATTCCCCGACTGATAGCAGATGCGGCCCGCAGGTGAAAGCCGGTCGTCACGGGGAACGACCATGGCTGGATGTCGGCGACATCCGGGTGGTGTCGAGGGTCGCTTCGCGTCGCATGTCAATCGAAACGGCGCCTCGACCGCACCGGGTCGAGATGCGTGTTTTCGTGCTATAGTACCGCACCATGGCGACCTACCTGGTGACCGGAGCCGCCGGTTTCATCGGCTTTCACCTGTCGCGGGCCTTGCTCGGGCGAGGGGATCGCGTCGTGGGCATCGACAACCTCAACTCCTACTACAGCCCGCAGCTCAAGGCGGACCGCCTCGCCCTTCTCGAGGCCCTGGACGGGTTCACGTTCAAGAAGCTGGACCTGACATCGGATAGGGGCATGGAGAGGCTCTTCGGGGAGAACCACTTCGACGCGGTGTTCCATCTCGGAGCCCAGGCAGGGGTCCGCAACTCCATCTCGGAGCCACGCACGTACGTGCAGTCGAACGTGGCAGGCACCCTCAACGTGCTGGAAGGATGCCGCCACGCCGGTGTGGCACATCTCGTGTTCGCGTCGTCGTCCAGCGTGTACGGCCTGAACGCCAGGCTGCCCTACTTCGAGGCGCACGGTGTGGACCACCCGGTGAGCCTGTACGCGGCGACGAAGAAGTCCTGCGAGCTGATGGCGCACTCCTACGCGCACCTTTACGGCGTGCCGTGCACGGGCGTCCGGTTCTTCACGGTGTACGGCCCCTGGGGCCGGCCGGACATGGCCTACTACAAGTTCTCCATGCGCATGACGCGGGGCGAGCCCATCGAGGTGTACGGTCGAGGCTCACCGGGCCGCGACATGACCTACATCGATGACTGTGTCGAGGGGCTCGTGGCACTGCTCGGCCACCCACCCGTCTTCGACCCGAGCTTCGATCCCTCGAACCCGGAGCCTCAGACGTCCAGCGCACCGTACCGCATCGTCAACATGGGCAACTCGTCCCCGGTGCTCGTGGACGAGATGGTGGGGATCCTCGAGGGGCTCCTGGGGGTCGAGGCCATACGGGAGCCATTGCCCATGCAGCCCGGGGACGTGCAGCGCACCATGGCCGACACCACCACGCTCGCTGCGATCACTGGATACGTACCCTCGACCTCCGTGCAGAGCGGCCTGGCCCGCTTCGTGGAGTGGTTCAAGGATTACCACCGCTTCGAGGCGTGAACCCGGACGGCCGGCTGTCCAACGGGGATCCGTGGGGCTATACTGAGACCAGGAGGGGAAAACGAAGATGGGGACACAGATCAGGGAACGGACACGCATCCTCGTGGTGGACGACGAGGAGGTGGTGCTGGCGGGAATCGAGAAGATCCTCAAGCGCGACGGAGTGCTGCTCACCAAGGCCACGAGCGCCGAGCAGGCCCTGGACCTCTTGCGGGACAACGAGATCGACATCGTCATCGCGGATCTCAAGCTCCCGGGCATGGACGGGCTGGAGCTGCTCAGGCGGCTCAAGGAAGAAGCGCCGGGCATCCCCACCATCCTCATCACGGGGTTCGCGACCATCAAGAGCGCGACCCAGGCGCTCAAGATAGGGGCCGTGGAGTACCTGCCCAAGCCCTTCACCAGATCCGAGCTGCGAGGCGCGGTCTACCGTGCGGCGCGGCGCAAGAACCTGCCCGTGGGGGCATGGTCTCCTCCGGAGGAGTCGCACGTGCGCACCCAGAGGCTCGGGACATCGGCCACTCTCACGACGCCGGGCCAGGTCTACAGGTTGCCCGAGCACACATGGATCCGCATCCAGGAGGACGGCAACTGCAAGGTGGGGATGGACCATATCTGCGCAATGACCATCCAGGCGCTCATCAGGCTGGACCTGCCACTGGTGGACGAGGTCATGGAGCAGGGACGCACGTGTCTGGAGGCCGTGGATGGAGAAGGAATCGTGCACGCACTTTGCTCGCCTCTGTCGGGTCGCGTGATAGAGGTGAACGAGAGGATCGAGAACGACCTCGCGCTCGTGACCGGCGATCCCGAGGGAGAGGGATGGCTGTTTTGCATCAGGCCCATCAGCCTCGAAGAGGAGCTCTCGAACCTGCTTCCGGACTGAGCCGGTGGACTGGCCGGGGCCCCAGGCTTTCATGGATCTGCACGAGGACATGGGCCGTCGAGGACAGCGGGCACGCGTGGTCGAGTGCGAGCTGTGCCCGAAGATGTGCAGGATCGCTCCGGGGCAGAGCGGCGAGTGTCACATCCGCATCAACGTCGACGGCAAGCTGCTGGCGGTGACCCACTCGTACCCCTGCTCCGTGCACGTGGATCCCATGGAGAAAAAACCCCTGTTCCACTTCTTGCCCGGAACTCCCGTCCTGTCTCTGGCCACGGTGGGCTGCAACCTGCACTGCAAGAACTGCCAGAACTGGGAGATCTCGCAGGCCGACCCCGAGGACGTGGCCGTGAGCCCGCTGCCTCCTCTCGAGGTGGTGAGGCTCGCGAACAAGAGCGGGTGCAGATCCATCGCCTACACCTACACGGAGCCCCTGGTCTACTACGAGTACACGCTGGAGACATCGGAGCTGGCACGGGAGGCGGGCCTGCGCAACGTGCTCGTCACGGCAGGCTACATCAACCCGGGGCCGCTGAGACGGTTGATGTCGGTCACCGACGCGGCCAACATCGATCTGAAGGCCATGGACGACGCCTTCTACAGGGACGTCTGCGGGGCAACGCTGGCGCCCGTGCTCGACACGCTCGTCATCGCAAGGGAGATGGGGGTCTGGGTGGAGGTGACCAATCTCATCGTCCCCACCCTCAACGACGACATGGACATGGTGAAGGCCCTTGCCCGGTGGATGGTCGAGAACCTGGGCACGGACACGCCTCTTCATTTCTCGCGATTCTCTCCCCGCTACAAGCTCACGAACCTGCCTCCCACGCCCGAGGAGACGCTCGTCGAGGCCCGCCTGACCGCCCTCGATGAAGGGCTCTCGTTCGTGTACATCGGCAATGTTCCGGGCGGAAAAGGGGAGACGACTTCGTGCCCCGGAGACGGCACGCCCCTCGTCACGAGAGTGGGGTTCACGGTGACGGGCTACGAGCTGGCCGATGGCCGTTGCCCAACCTGCGGCACCGCCATCGCCGGGGTGTGGAGATGACGGGCCGCATGGACAGGCGAAGGGCCATGGCACGCATCGTGCGCATGGGCGCAGCCGTGAGCGCAGCGGCCATGATCCCCGTATGGCCGCCAGCGACCGGGCAGAGCCGCCGGGCCGTGCTCCCAGGCACCAGGATGAGGTTGAGGCTCGTGCCCCTGGGTCCCATGGGGCCCGGAAACCACCTCGCTGGCTGAAAGCGTCATGGAGAACCCGGAAGGCACAGGGCAAAAGAGGTCTCTGGTGGATGTCTCCGCGTACGTGGCGCTCGTCACCATCGGCGCCTTCTCGATCCTCGCCCAGACCGCGGTGCTGCGCGAGTACCTGGTGGTCTACGGCGGCAGCGAGCTGGCCATCGGCCTGTTCTTCGGGTCGTGGCTCGCGTGGATCGCCGTGGGCGCCCTGGCGGCAGGCAAGCTCGCATCGCGATTCGATCCGCCAAGGGTCGTGGTCCCCTGCCTCGTTGCCTATGCTCTGGCCCCTCTGGTACAGACCGCGCTCGTGCGCTCCCTGCGCCTGCTGGCCGGTGTCGCGGCCTTCGAGCAGTTCCCCTTCGACCGGCTGGCCGCCGCGACACTGATCTCGAACGCGCCGGTGAGCCTGCTCACGGGCCTATTGTTCACGCTGGGAGCGACTCTGGTCACCGGCAGGCCGGCCGGGCCGGCCGTGAGCCTCGCCTACCTCATGGAAGCGGCCGGAGGGTTCGCCGGAGGGCTGGGCGCCACGGTCCTGTTCGGCATGGGAGCCGGGCCTCTCGAGGTCCTGCTGGGCGCAGGGGCGGGCGTTGCCACCATCGCAGCGATCCTGGCTGTGGCGCGCAGCAGAACATGGGCCGTGGTCGCGGGAGCAGTGGCGGCCGTCCTCGCGCTCACGCTCGTCACGCCGGCGGGCAGGGCCCTGGAACGCGCCACGCAGAGGCAGAGATGGCGAACGACCCTGCCGAAGGCCGAGCTCATCGAGAGCATCGATACTCCGTACCGCAACGTATCACTGGCGAGGCTGGGCGCACAGCGGGTCGTGCTCTTCGACGGACGCATCGTCGAGACCTACCCGGGAGGCCCCGGGCCCCGCGAGGACGCGGCGCTGCTTCTGGCCGAGGTGCCCCAGGCGCGCAGCGTGCTCGTGCTGGGTGCGACTCCGGCGGGCCTCGTGAAGGAGCTCCTCGCGCACGGCGTAAAGAAGGTCACGATGGTCGAGCCGGACGGCGAGATGACGGCAGCGCTCCTCGGATTTCTTCCCGCGGCCGAGCTTGCGGCCCTCGTCGACCCGCGCGTCACCATCGTCAGGGCCGATCCGCGGGCATGGCTCGACGACACCAGTGCGACCTTCGACCTCGTGATCCTGCGGGCTCCGGACCCGGACACTGCGCAGCTCAACAGGCTCTACACCGTGGAGTTCTACCGGGCCGTGCAGGAGAGGCTCGCCGTGGGCGGCGCCTTCTCGACACGCATCACGAGCGCCCAGAACTACCTCGGCACGGAGGTCGAGCGCTACGGGCGCTCCATCTTCCGTTCGCTCGGTGCGGTGTTTCCCCACGTGGTGGTCACGCCCGGGGAGAACGCCGTGTTCGTGGCCTCGCGGGAGGCAGGGGTCCTGAGCGACGATCCCGAGGTGCTCGCCACCCGCTACCGCTCCATCGATCCGCATGGGCTGAGGATGAAGGCTGCCCGTTTCTTCTCCATCATGGAGCCTCCACGCGTCGGGTTCGTTCGCGGCATCTACGAGCGTCCGGCATCGCAGGGGGATCCTGTGGCGCTCAACACGGACGCCCGTCCCGTGTCGTACGTGGAGCAGCTCTGCGTCATGGGCGCCACGATGGACTCGCGGATCCCTTCGGTCGTGTCGGCAGCGAGGACCGCCGGGATCTGGCTCGCCCTTCTACCCATCATCGTGGCCTTCGTGACGCGGTTGCGTCACATGTTGCTCTTCACCGGGCCTGCCGGTCGCAAGACCGGCAACGCGGCCACCATTGCCGGAGTCGCAGGCTTCGTGTCCATCTCGCTCGACATCGTGCTTCTGCACGCCTTCCAGAGCAGGTACGGCTCGCTGTTCGTCGATGTGGGGCTCATGAACGCCATGTTCATGTCAGGGCTTGCCCTGGGGGCGTTCGCGGTGAGGCCGCTCATCTTCAGGACGTCGTGGCGCATGATAATCGTGGCCATGGTGATGGCCTTGACGACCGTCACATGCTGTGTTTTGCCGGGGCTCGTCGCCCTGCCTTCTGGCGTACACGGTTTCGGGGCACTATTCGGGCTGTGCGGCGCGATCACGGGCGCGGCCTTTTCCGCGGCCACGGCCCTCTACCCCGCGGCCGGCCAGGCCGGCGGGCCTTCCGGCGTCCTGGCCTCCCTTTTGTCCGGCGCCGACCACTGGGGCGGAGCTGCCGGTGCCCTGGCGGCCGGGCTGGTCATGCTCCCCGTGCTGGGCATCGACGATACATGCGTCGTTCTCGGGGTCCTCTCGGCTGCGGCCCTCGTCCTGACAGCGGTCGACTGGGCCAGCATGCTCCCGGGCAAGGTGACTCTTTTTCTGCGTCAGCTAAGGATGAGATCCGCCTTCCCGTGGCACGGGCTCGGCTCGGTGATGGCCGGCACGACACTGTGCGCAGTGGCGCTGGGTGTCACGGTGCGCGCGGGCACCGACAGGCTCCGCGTCGAGATGAGCGACGCGCAGATTGCCAGGATCGCACCAGAAGACGCGGTCGAGCCGGCCTCGGACCCGTTCGTGCACTACAGGCTCTCGCCGGCGGGCAAGGGCCGGGCCGGCATCCTCCTGAGCTCCATGACCGTCGCCTCCGGGATCAAGGGCTACGGTGGCCCACTCAACCTGGCCATCCTGCTCCGAGAGGATGGCCTCGTCGATCGCGTCAGGCTGCTCGAATCGCGCGAGACCCCCTCGTACGTGGAGGGCATCGGAGCATGGCTGAGCGCATCCTTCGAGGGACGCGACGTTCGCCAAGACTTCCTGCTCGCAGGGCGGGGTGACGCGAGGTTCGGCGACGATCACGTGGTGGACGTCCTCACCGGAGCCACTGTCACGTCGCGTGCGGCGGTGGGAACGGTGAACGAGGCCAAGAACGCGGCGGCCCGTCTTCTGGGGATCCAGGTCGAGGCATCCTTTGGACCCTCGCCGTGGCCGGCGTATTTTCAACCGTCGGTGATCGCCCTTCTCGTGGCGCTCGTGCTGTCACTCATCGTGGACATCTGGGGCCAGCCCCGGCAGAGCCCCTGGCCCAGGCGCGCGCTCCTTGCCCTCAACCTCGTGCTCGGCGGCGTCGTCTTCAACACGCAACTCAGCACCGAGCACCTGGTGAGGCTCATGAGGATGGACCTGCCGTCCCTGGACAATGCAGAGCTCTTCGTCCTCATGGGTGGGGCGGGGATACTGGCCGTGACCGTGGGTCCGCTCTACTGCTCGAGCGTGTGCCCGTTCGGGGCGGCACAGGAGCTGCTCTCTCTGTTCGGTCTCGGTGTACGGCCTTCCTTGGCCACGGAGATGAAGGCCAGGTACCTGCGCTTCGTGGTCCTGGCTGTTGTGGTGGCGGGGTGGATGCTCACGGGCTCGCGATCCCTGGCGGCCGCGGACCCGCTCGTTCATGCGTTCTCGGGCAGACTCGCGGGGCCCATGCTCCTTCTGGTGGTGGTGGTTGGCCTGCTCAGCCTGTTCTCATTCAGGTTCTGGTGCCGCACGTTCTGTCCGGTCGGAGCGTTGCTCTCGCTGGGAGGCCGGGTGGGACTGGCCCTGGGTCTGACACCTGCCAAGCGATACCGTGCGTGCGATCTGGGGGCGCGTCGCGACCGCGATGGCGAGTGCCTGCACTGCAACAGGTGCTTGACCGGCGCCACGATGACGCCATCGAAGCTGAGAGCCAGGCAGCTCAGATTCGATCTGCCCACGGTGGACAGGTGGATGCGGATCGCCATCATCGGCGTGGGGCTGATCCTCGTGGCGGCCGTGCTGGGCGGCTCGCCTGCTGCCCCGGGTGACCCGACCGGAAGGGGCAAGCCCCGCAACGTGGACGTGGACAGGGTCAAGGCCCTCATCGAGCAAGGGGATCTTTCCGGGGAGGAGGCCCTCTACTGGCACAGGGTCCAGGGCGACGGGAAATGACGCCTTTGCGTCCGTCGATTGTGAGACTACAATACGATTTGTTCCGGCAGTCCACACGGGAGGAGGATGCGATGACGAGGAAACTGGCGCGTGCTGTCGCGCTGGCCCTGATCGGCCTGCTCGCGGGCTGCAGCGGTTCGGACCCTGGCACGGGCAACCCGATCGGGCCCACTGGCCATGACGACTCGGACGGCGATGGCATCGGCGACACGGACGAGGGACGCTTCATGGCGGGTGGGGCGGTGGACACGGACGGCGACGGCATCCCGGACTTCCTCGACTCCGACAGCGACGACGACGGCATCGACGACGTCCACGAGGCCGGCGACATGGACGTGACAACGCCGCCTTCGGACTTGGACGGCGACACCATCGCCGATTTCAAGGACACCGACAGTGACGACAACGGCATCGATGACGGGGTCGAGGGTTTCGAGGACAGTGACTCGGACACCATCATCGACGCCGCAGATCCGGACAACGACGGCGATCTTCTCGACGACGTGGTGGAGCTGGGAGGACTGGACGTCCCTCCCGACTCGGACGGCGACGGCATCCCGGATTACGAGGACCTGGACTCGGACGGCGATGGCATCGCGGACCGTCACGAGCGGGCAACGGACACGGACTTAGATCTCATCCCCGATTACCTGGATCTGGACACGGACAACGACACCATCCCGGACACCACCGAGGCCGGCGACACGGACGTCAACTCGCCGCCGAGGGACACGGACGGCGACTTCGTCCACGACTTCAGGGACGTGGACTCGGACAACGACGGGCTGCCCGACATGTGGGAGCACCCGAGAGGCATGGACCCGTTCTCCGCCGACACGGACATGGACGGCACCACGGACCTCATCGAGGTGGGCGCGGACACGGACCCGCTGGATTCGAGCGACAACCCGCGTTCGCGAGGCAACTTCGTGTTCGTCATGTATTACAACGACCCCGAGGATCCCACCACCGTGGCCCGGGACCCGGATCCCACATCTGACCATCTGGTGTTCAGCACGGACCTGCAGATGGCGGACGTGTTCTTCACGCTGGACTCGTCCGGCTCCATGAGCGGGGAGATCACGAACCTGCGCACGAGCTTGCGCACGACCGTCGTCCCCGGCGTGCTCGCGGAGATCCCGAACGTGTGGTTCGGCGTGGGCCGCTTCGAGGACTGCTCGAGCTACTGCGCAAACAACATGGCCGTCATCGAGACCATGACAGACGACGTGCCGGCCCTGGAAGCATCCCTGGGAACCATGACCAACACCTGCGGAGGCAACGAGCCCTACACCCAGAACCTCTACGCCCTTGCAACGGGCGACGTGGCGCCCTTCTCGGGATGGGGCGGCGTCCACCCCACGAGCTGGACCTGCCCCGGCGCCACGGACTACGGCTGGCCCTGCTTCCGGGACGGCTCCATCCCCATCATCGTGCAGTTCGGTGACGAGCCGTTCGATGAGGGCATCGGCTACTGCTCGCCTTCGAAGAACCACGACGCCTCCATCGCGGCACTCAACGGCATCAGCGCCAAGTACATAGGCGTCAACTCCGGTAGCACCTACGGCAGCAGGGAGGACATGATCATCGTGGCCACGGGTACGGGTTCGGTGGACACTTCCGGCTCGCCACTGGTCTTCGACATCCCCTCGGATGGTTCGGGCCTGGGTACCCAGGTGGTGACCGCCATCGAGATCCTGGCGAACCAGGTACCCATAGAGGTCACGACCCAGCTCGTGGACGATCCGGGCGATCTCGTGAACACGGTGGAGGAGTTCGTGGACCACATCGTGCCTTCCGTGGTGGGCGGCTACGCCGACCCTGCCGATCCCACCGTCATCTGCGTGTCGGGCCTCGAGGTGGGCGACCTGTACGCACCTCTGGATGGACGGCCCGACTCGTTCCCTTCCATCCTGCCCGGCACCATCGTGTGCTTCGACATCCACGTGAAGCAGAACTGGACAGTCCCTTCCTCGACGGGCCCTCAGACCTACGAATGCGACATCAACGTGATAGGCGATGGCATCACCATCCTCGACACCCGCAAGGTCTACTTCCTGGTCCCGCCCGACATCGACGACGTCCTGCCTGGTTGATCCTCCAGGCGCTTCACGGCAAGGCCCGGGCGATGAAACCACCACCGAGGACGCGGGGACCATCCTGGCACACCAGGGCCTGGCCAGGGGCCACGCCTCTTTGGGGCTCGTCGAAGCGCACCACGAGAGTACCGTTCTCGACCGAGGCCACGGCAGGGCTGGCCGGCTGGCGGTAGCGGACTCGGGCAGAGACGGTCACGGGCCGCGTCGGGGGGCTGCCGTCCCAGGCCAGGAGGGGAGCGTGCACGCAGGAGGCGAAGAGGTCCTCCTCGTCTCCCACGACCACGGCGTTGTCTCCCGGCGACAGGGCGACGACGTGCATCCTGCGGCTCGATGCGACGCGGATGCGCCGGTGCTGACCCACGGTGTAGAGGCTGAGCCCGTCGTGGGTGCCGAGCACGTTGCCCTCGAGATCCACGATGGGACCGGGCCGGTCGTCGGCCGGGTCGCGCACGGGGAAGCACAGGTCCTGGCTCTCGGGCCTGGCGGCATTGGGCAGACCCAGGGCCAGTGCACGATCGCGCACCTGGCGCTTGGTCAGATGGCCCAGAGGGAAGCCCACCAGACAGAGCCTCCTGTCCCCGGCCAGGGAGAACAGCACGTATGACTGGTCCTTCGACCGATCCACGCCGGCGAGCAGAGCGGGCGGACCACCCGGTCGGGGCTCCAGCCTGGCATAGTGTCCGGTCACGAGCCTGTCTGCGCCCAGGTCGAGCGCGAGATCGACGAGCAGCTCGAACTTGATGTGCTCGTTGCACAGGATACAGGGGTTGGGCGTCCGGCCCGCACGCTGCTCTCTGCGCGCGGGCTCGATGACCATCGCGAGGAACGCATCGCGGGCGTCCACGGCCCGGTGCTCTATGCCCAGAAACGCGGCCGCGGTCCTTGCATCGTTCGAGTCGCTCGCCCCGCAGCAGGTACGGCCCCTCGATGCCTCACGAGACCCGAGTCCGTCGCAGGCCGCGGTGAGAAGCGTGACTGCCATGACCTCGTGCCCCTGCTCGAGACACAGAGCCGCTGCCAGCGTGGAGTCCACACCACCCGACATGGCTGCCAGCACGAGGGCCATCGGCGTATCATATCCTATTCGTCGAGAAGCTCGTTCATGGACCCCGTGCGGTAGCCCGCGAGGTCCAAAGACACGTAGCGAAACCCTGCCTCGCGCACGGCCATCGTGATCCGTTCCCTCTCGTCACGGTCGACAAGGCGCACGAAATCCGGGTCCTGGATCTCGATGCGTGCCACGTCTCCGTGGTCCCGGACCCGGAACCCCCTGTACCCCATGGAAAAGAGGGCTTGCTCCGCCCTGCCCACCCGCGCCAGTCGCTTCGCGGTGATGGGTTCCCCGCAGGGGATGCGGGTGGCGAGGCAGGCCATGGCAGGCCTGTCCCAGTTCGGAAGGCCGGCGTCTTTGGCCATCTCCCGTATCTCCTGCTTGCCCATCGCGAGATCCATGTAGGGGGAGCGTACAAGGAGCTCGGCCACGGCCTTTCGCCCCGGACGACGATCTCCCAGGTCATCCAGATTGCTGCCCTCAAGGACATGGGCGAGCCCCCTCGAGCGAGCCAGGCCCGCGAGCACCGAGAACATCTCCCGCTTGCAGTGGTAGCAACGATCCGGGGCATTCGCCGTGAACGAGGAGCTCTGCATCTCGGAGGTGTCCACGAGAACATGCTCCACTCCGAGCAGCTCTGCGATGAGCGATGCCTGCTTGAGCTCGTGCTCCGGGTGGGTCTTCGAACGCGACGTGGCCGCGACCACGCGCGGCCCCAGGGCGTCCTTTCCGGCACACACGAGGAGCGAGCTGTCCACTCCACCAGAGAAGGCCACCAGGGCGCTCCCGAAACCGGAGAGGTGAGAAACGAGCTCGTCGTATCGCTTCCTGGCTGTTGCCTTCATGCCAGAAGAGGAGATAGGAAAGAGTGGCTCCCGGGTCAAGTGATCAAAGTTGCGACAACCCTCGACGTATCGTATGGATCCCATCAAGCCCTGGGGTGGGCGAGAACGACGAAAGGCGGTCGGCATGGCAAAGTCGAAGGTGGCAGTGCTGCGGACGGCGCCGGGGACCGTGTTTTCGGACTACCACGAGCTCATGAACCTGGCCGGCTACCAGGACGTGGTCGCCCGTGACGCG